>NZ_JAPTYD010000019.1 GCF_026913015.1 Paracoccus benzoatiresistens | reverse complement strand
CAGGCCGAAGAAGATCGGCGCGGGCAGGATGAACAGGATGCCGCGCCAGGCGATGCGCCCGAAGGGTTCGTCATCGGGCCGTCCGAAGGCCTTGAACAGGATCACCGCGCCCAGCAGGAACAGCAGGCCCGACAGCACGATCGGGAAATAGCCCGGCCCCATCCGTAGCGATGTGCCGATTTCCATTTGCAGGGCCTGCCAGCCGAAGAAGCCCCCCAAGGCCATGAAGAACAGGCCTGCAGCAATATCAGTTTGGTCTTTTGGTTTCGTGGACATGGTGCCTCCCCGCCGCATGCCGCCAACAAACCCGCCGCCTCGATGGGCGGCGGGCGCATGGATCAGTTCGCCGGAGCGCCTGCCAGCAGCTTGGACCAGCGTTCGATCTCGGAGGTGAAGCGCTCGTCCATGGCCGCAGGGGTGGCCAGATCGGGCGCAACGGGGGTGGTGCCCAGCGTCGCGAAACGGTCAATCACATCAGGATCGGCAAGGGCCTTCTGCAAAGCTTCGGACAACCGGTTGCGCACATCGTCAGGCGTGCCAGCCGGTGCCCAGATGGCGTGCCATGCCGAGAGGTTGAAGCCTTCGAGGCCATTTTCGGCTAGGGTCGGCGTGTCCGGCAGCAGCGCGATCCGCTCAGGCGTGGTCACCGCATAAGGCTTGATTTCGCCTGCCTTGATCTGATTGGCCGTGTTGGTCGTCTGGTCGCACATCAGGTCGATCTGTCCGCCCAGAAGATCGGTCATGGCCGGGCCGGTGCCCTTATAGGGAACAACGGTAAACTCAATCCCGGTCGCCTCGCTCAACTGCCGACCACACAGATCAGACACCGAGCCAACACCCGCTGTCCCGAAGGTGGCGCCGGTGCCCTCTCCCTTGAGCCAGTCCAGAAGCCCGGCCACATCGGCCGCCTCCAGATCCTTGCGGCTGACCAGCGTCATCGGCACATCCGTCACCAGGCCGACCGAGGAAAAGGCTGTGTTGGTGTCGTAGGGGAGGTTGGGATAAAGCGCGCCGAAAGTCGACACGCCCACATGGTAGAGCAGCAGTGTGTAGCCATCGGGCTCGGCCTTGGCGACGCGTGCCGCCCCAAGCGATCCCCCTGCACCCCCCATGTTCTCGATCAGCACCTGCTGGCCAAACTCGGCGCTCATCTTGTCCGCAATGAGCCGGGCAACCGTGTCGCTCGGCCCACCGGCCGCCGCGGGCACGACAATGGTGATGTTTTGGCTTGGATAATCCTGCGCCATAGCCGCACCGGCCATAAAGGGCAGGATGCCCAAAACCACTTTCGTTGTAACCTTGAACGTCCTCATCAATCTTTCCTCCCTGTTGATGTGGAATGGTGTCTTGCCGCTCTCAGCGCAGGATGGCTCTCCCTTCATATTCTGCGGTGGCGTCCAGCATCTCCTCGATGCGGATCAGCTGGTTGTATTTTGCAAGCCGGTCGGACCGGGCCAAGCTGCCGGTCTTGATCTGGCCGCAGTTGGTGGCGACCGCCAGATCGGCGATGGTCGCGTCCTCGGTCTCGCCCGACCGGTGGGACATCACGCTGGCATAGCCGTTGCGGTCGGCCATGCGCACGGCGTCCAGCGTTTCCGACAGCGTGCCGATCTGGTTGACCTTGACCAGCAGGCTGTTGCCGCAGCCCTTGGCGATGCCTTCGGCCAGCCGCGCGGGGTTGGTCACGAACAGGTCGTCGCCCACAAGCTGGACCGATGCCCCCAGACGGTCGGTCAGCAGCTTCCAGCCTTCCCAGTCGTCCTCGGCGCAACCATCCTCGATCGACCGGATCGGATAGTCGGCGCACAGCGCGGCCAGATAATCCACGTTCTCGGCCGAGGTCAGGGACTTGCCCTCGCCCGCCATTTCATACTTGCCGTTCCTGAAGTATTCGGTCGATGCGCAATCCAGCGCCAGCATGATGTCGTCGCCGGGCTTGTAGCCGGCCTTTTCCACCGCGCGCAGGATGAAATCCAGCGCGTCGCGGGCCGAGGACAGGTTCGGCGCAAAGCCGCCCTCGTCGCCGATCCCGGTCGAAAGGCCTGCCGCCGACAGTTCCTTCTTCAGCGTGTGGAACACTTCGGATCCCATGCGGACGGCGTCGCGGATGTTGTCCGCGCTGACCGGCATGATCATGAATTCCTGGATGTCGATGGGGTTGTCGGCATGTTCGCCGCCATTGATGATGTTCATCATAGGCACCGGAAGGATCCGCGCACCCGTGCCGCCGACATAACGATACAGCGGCTGGTTCGTCGTATCCGCCGCGGCCTTGGCCACCGCAAGCGACACGCCCAGGATCGCGTTCGCGCCCAGGCGGCCCTTGTTCGGCGTGCCGTCCAGTTCGCACATCATCGCGTCGATGGCGCGCTGTTCGGTCGCGTCCTCGCCGATCAGGTTCTCGGCGATCTCGCCGTTCACGGCGGCCACTGCCTCCAGCACGCCCTTGCCCATATAGCGGGCCTTGTCGCCGTCGCGCTTCTCGACCGCCTCATGGGCGCCCGTGGATGCGCCCGAGGGCACGGCCGCCCGGCCCATCGTGCCGTCTTCCAGCGTCACGTCGACCTCGACGGTCGGGTTGCCGCGGCTGTCCAGGATCTCTCGCGCGAAGATGTCGATGATGGCGGTCATGGCTTTCCTTGCCCTAGGGGTGTGACGCGGATGCTGTTGGTGGTGCCTGGCACGCCGAAGGGAAAGCCGCAGACGACAACAATGCTGTGCCGGTCGTCGCCGAGGCCAAGGCGCAGGACCGCTTCCTCGGCCATGATCGGAACCGTGTCGTGGTCGCTCACCTCATCATCGACCAGCGAACGGATACCCCAAACTAGGGCCATGCGTCGCGCAACCGCCGGGTCGGCGGTCAGCAGCACCGTCGGGCGCGGCGAGCGGTGCGAAGCGATCCGCCGTCCAGACGCACCGGTCGAGGAAAAGGCCACAATGGCTGGGGCTTCAAGGGCACCCGCCAGATCGACCGCAGCCTCGGCGATGGCGCGGTTTGCCGTGTCGGCCTTGGGCGCGGTCGCCTGCAGTGAAGCGGCATAGAAGGGATGCGCCTCGGTCCGGCGGATGATGCGGTCCATCATCTCCACGGCCTCAGTGGGGAACTGGCCCGAGGCGGTTTCGGCCGACAGCATCACCGCGTCCGCCCCGTCATAGACCGCTGTTGCCACATCGGAGGCCTCGGCCCGCGTGGGGGTGGGCGTGGTGATCATCGACTCCAGCATCTGGGTTGCGACGATCACCGGCCGGTCGAGCTGGCGGCAGAGGCGGATGATCTCTTTCTGCCGGCCCGGCACATCCTCGGGCGGGATCTCGACGCCCAGATCGCCGCGCGCGATCATCACCGCATCGGCCTCGAAGACGATCTGCTGCAGGCTTTCCAAGGCCGAAGGCTTCTCGATCTTGGCGACCAGTGCGGCGCGGCCCTGGATCAGAGCTTTAGCCTCGACCAGATCCTCGGGCCTCTGGACAAAGGACAGCGCCACCCAATCGACGCCGAGCGACAGACCGAACTGCAGGTCCGCGCGGTCCTTCTCGGTTAGGGCGGGCAGGTCAACCACCGTGTCGGGCAGGTTCACTCCCTTGCGGTCAAGAAAACGGCCGCCTGCCACTACGCGTGCAGTGATGGTCTCGGCATCATGGTCAACCGTCTCCAGCCGGATGCGGCCATCGTCGATCAGCAGTTGATCGCCGGGGCGAACGGCCGCGAAGATCTCGGGATGCGGTAAGGGGATCTCGCCGGCGCCAAGGGTCAGGGTCAGTGTCTCGCCCACCAGGACCTCACGCGGGCCACCGGGGAGTTGCCCCAGTCGGATCTTCGGTCCTTGCAGGTCCTGCAGGATGCCGATGGGTTGACCGAACTCGGCCTCCAAGGCGCGGATCGCGTCAAAGGCCTGCCGGTGATCGTCGTGGCTGCCATGGCTGAAGTTCAGCCGAAAGGTGTCGGCACCGGCGAGAAACAGGCGGCGCAGCATCTCGGGGCTGCGGCTTGCCGGACCAACGGTCGCAAGGATCTTGGCGCGGCGCGGGCGCAGCGCAGAAGGGGTCTGGATGTTCATGGGATAAGAACCGCCCTGAAGTCGTTGACATTGGTCAGGGTCGGCCCGGTCTTCACCAGATCGCCGATCCTGTCGAACAGGCTGTAGCTGTCATGCGCGGCCAGCACGGCACGCGGATCAAGTCCGGCAGCACGGGCGCGGGCCAGCGTATCAGGAGTAATGATCGCCCCCGCCGCATCTTCACTGCCGTCAATGCCGTCGGTGTCACCTGACAGAGCATGGATGCCTGGCAGGCCGTCCAAAGCGACCGCGAGCGCAAGCAGGAACTCGGTGTTCCGTCCACCCTTGCCCGGCTTGGCCGCGCCGATGGACACGGTGGTCTCGCCTCCGGACAGCAGCACCGCCGGACCTGTGACCGGAAGGCCGTGCAGGGCGGCGCTGCGGGCGATGCCCGCCATGACCTGACCGGCGGCAGCGGCCTCACCCTCGATGGCATCGCCCAGGATCAGGGGCGTCACACCCGCCGCCTTTGCAATCTCCGCAGCCGCTTGGAGCGCCAAAAGCGGCGTGGAGATCATGCGATAGTCTGCCTCAAACGCTGGCAAGGGCTCGGGCGCTTCCAGCAACAAGCGCCGTGCGGCCTCAGGCAAATCAGGACCAAGCATTTGAGCCACATCGGACAGATCTGCGTCGGCCTCGGGGTCATGGACCGTCGGTCCCGAAGCAATGGCCAAGGGGTCGTCGCCGGGCACATCGGAAATCGCCAGTGTCACCAGTTTCGCCGGTGCTGCCGCCAAGGCCAGTCGCCCGCCCTTGATGGCGGACAACCTGCGCCGCACCCGGTTCATCATCGAGATCGGCGCCCCGGAGGCCAGGAGCAGCTTGTTGACCTGCATCTTGTCTGCCAGCGTGAGGCCCGGTGCCGGCGCCGTCATCAGCGCCGAGCCGCCACCCGAGATCAGCGCCAACACCAGATCGTCGGGACCAAGCCCCCGCACCGCCGCAAGGATCCGTTGCGCGGCATCTGCCCCCGCCTGGTCGGGGACAGGATGGGAGGCCTCGATGACCTCAATATTCCGCGTTGGAACCGCGTGGCCGTAGCGGGTGACAACCACGCCGGTCACATCAGACCATTCCGCCTCGACCGCGCGGGCCATGGCGGCGGCGGACTTGCCCGCCCCCACCACGACGACCCGGCCACGGGGACGTTCAGGGAGATGGCGCGCGACCGTCTTCGCCGGATCGGCGCTGTCCACCGCAGCGCCGAACAGGCGCTTGAGCAGCTCTTGGGGGTCGTGCGCCATCGCCAGCCTCAGATGTTGGCGCCGCGGATCGCGTTGCAGACCGCGTCCGTGACTTGCTGGGTATTGGCCGTGCCACCCACATCCGGGGTCATAACGCCATCGGCGCAGACCTGCTCGACCGCGGTCATCAGGCGCTTGGCGGCGTCAGCCTCGCCAAGGTGCTCCAGCATTTGCGCGGCGGTCCAGAAGGTCGCGACCGGGTTGGCGATGCCCTTTCCGGTGATGTCGAAGGCAGACCCATGGATCGGCTCGAACATCGAGGGGAAGCGGCGCTCGGGGTCGATGTTGCCAGTGGGCGCGACGCCTAGGGAGCCTGCCAATGCGCCTGCCAGGTCCGACAGGATGTCGGCGTGCAGGTTGGTGGCAACGATTGTGTCAAGGCTCTGCGGGTTCTTGACCATGCGCACGGTCATGGCATCGACCAGCATCTTGTCCCAGGTGACGTCCGGAAAATCTTTCGACACCTCGGCTGCAATCTCGTCCCACATCACCATGCCATGGCGCTGCGCATTGGACTTGGTCACGACCGTCAGCAGCTTACGTGGCCGCGACTGCGCCAGCGTGAAGGCATAGCGCATGATCCGGGTGACGCCGACGCGGGTGAAGATGGCCACCTCGGTGCCAACCTCTTCCGGGAAGCCCTTGTGGGCGCGACCGCCATGACCGGAATATTCGCCCTCCGAGTTCTCGCGCACGATCACCCAGTCCAGGTCGCCGGGTCCGACATCGGCCAGCGGTGACTGGATGCCCGGCAGGATCTTCGTGGGCCGAACATTGGCATACTGGTCGAAGCCCTGGCAGATCGGCAGGCGCAGACCCCACAGGGTGATATGATCGGGCACGTCAGGAGCACCCACGGCGCCGAAGAAGATGGCATCAAAAGCCTTCAGTTGCTCGGGTCCGTCCTCTGGCATCAGCGCGCCGGTCTTCTTGTAGCGGTCCGAGCCCCAGTCGAAATGGGTGACATCGAAGGCGAACTTGCCGTCACGCTTTGCCAGGGCTTCCAGAGCCTGCAGGCCTGCGGCGATCACTTCCGGGCCGATCCCGTCTGCAGGAATGGCGGCGATGCGGTAGGTGCGGGTGTCAGCGGACATGTTGGAGGCTTTCTGTGCAATGGTCATGGCTCAGCCTTTTTGAATGGCGGTGGAGGTAGGAGCAGGAACGTCTTTGCGTGCCGTGCCTGCAATGATCAGGGTGACGATGGCCGACAGGACGAGAAGGCTGGCGACGAAGTAGAGGCCCCACTCGAAGCTTCCCGTGCTTTCCTTGATCAGGCCGATGGCATAGGGACCCACAAACCCACCGAGGTTCCCAAGCGAGTTGATCGTGGCAATGCCGGTTGCGGCAGCCGATCCCGACAGGAACATGGTGGGCATAGACCACAGTGGCGGCTTGGCGGCACTGACGCCGGCATTCACCAGCACCAGAGCCAGCACGACCGCGACCAGAGACACAGCAAAGCCTGCAAAGAACAACCCGAGGCCAGCAGCCAGGCAGGCGAGCGTCACATGCCAGGTGCGTTCGCCGGTGCGGTCGGAGTGGCGCGACCAAGTATACATGGCGATGACGGCGAAGATCGGCGGGATGGCGTTGACAAGGCCGGTCTGGAACGAGGTCAGGCCAAGTGCATTCAGCATCTGCGGTGCCCAGATCCCCAGCGTGTAGAGGCCAGCGGACGTCCCGAAGTAGACCAGCGACAGCGCCAGCACACGGGGATCGGTCATCCCCTTCAGGATCGAGTGGCTGGCCCCGGCCTTGTCCTTGGCCGCACGTTCGGCATTCATGGTGCCGGACAGCCATTCGCGCTCTTCGGCATCCAGCCATTTGGCCTTTTCCGGGCGGTCGGTCATGTAGAACAGGACGACGACACCCAGGATCAGGGCCGGGATTGCCTCCAGCACAAACATCCACTGCCAGCCGTGCCAGCCCGCAAGACCGTCCATCTCAAGCAGCGCGCCCGAGATTGGCGAACCGAGCGCAACTGAGATTGGCGCGGCAGCCATGAAGAGTGCTGTTACCTGGGCGCGGCTCTTCGCCGGGAACCAGTAGCTGAGATAAAGGATGATCCCCGGGAAGAACCCGGCCTCAGCGGCGCCCAGCAGAAAGCGCAGAATATAGAAGCTGGTCGGCCCTTGGACGAAAGCCATGGCCCCCGAGATCAGCCCCCAGGTGATCATCACCCGTGCGATCCACAGTCGAGCACCAAACTTTTCCAAGGCCAGGTTCGAGGGCACTTCGAACAGGAAGTAGCCGATGAAGAACAGGCCCGCCCCGAAGCCGAAGATCGAGGGCGACAGGCCCACGTCCTCGTTCATGTGGATGGCGGCAAAGCCTACATTCACGCGATCAAGGAACGCGATGAAGTAGAGCAGCATGATGAAGGGAATAATACGCCATGAGATTTTTCTCATGACGCGCTTTTCGAGCGCATCGCTCATGTGATCCTCCCGGATATGGAAAGCGCTCTCCTCAGCGCTCCTGGAAAATACCAAACCGGCCGGTCTTCCCTCAATCGTTCAAGAACTGTATACTGAAATGATATAATCTGGTGGCATCACGTGGAGATAACCCGGTGGTATCATGGATTTGAAGCAGTTGCGTTGCGCCGTTGCAGTGGCCGACGAGATGCATTTCGGCCGTGCAGCTGCCCGATTGGAGATGATGCCCGCCGCTTTAGGGCGTTCTGTTAGACAGCTTGAAGACGGCTTGGGTGTGCAGATCTTCGAGCGCACCACGCGTTCAGTGATCATCACCTCCGAAGGATTGCGGGTTCTAAAAGAGGCCCGTGCCCTACTGGACCAAGCGGACGCTGCAGAGACCCGTTGGCGCAAGCTGGGCCGCAAGAGCGGTCAGGTGCTGCGGCTTGGCGCAATTGATACGGCCGCCAGCGTGCTTGTTCCGCGGCTGTTGCAGGCTGTCCATGCCGTTCATCCGGACCTGCGCATCCAGCTGGTCGAGGAACGCTCCATCAAGCTGATCCCTCGGCTTCTGGCCGGCAATTTGGACCTGGCCCTGGTCAGGCCGGGCCTGAAGCCCTTCCACCGCCGCCTGCGCGGGCATCTGCTGCTCCACGAAAGTCCGGTCGTGGTTCTGCCGCCTGGTCACTCCCTAGCCGGTCGGGAGAGCGTCAGGGTCCAGGAACTGGCTGATACGCCGCTGATCGTGCCGGACCGGCGGTCGCGTCCGCACAGCCATGACCTGGTCCTGGCCTTGTTCGAACAGGAGGGCATTGAGCCGCACATCATCCAGAACGCCGATGAAAAGCAGACCATGCTGAACATGGTGGCGGCAGGGATCGGGGCTGCCATCGTGCCGCGCTGGTGGTCAGGACTGGTGCCGCGTGGCGCGCATGTCTGCGGGCTGGAGATCAGCAACGATAATTCCCGCGCCAAGTTGCCACTTCATGTCGTTTGGCCTCGCGACGTGCGCGATCCCTCACGTGATACCGTGGTCGAGGTCTTGCTGTCGCTTACCGAAGAGCTTTCGGCCTTGGCTTGATCAGGGCGAGAAGTGCCTTTCTGGACAGGACGAGCGGAGCGTATGGCGAGAAAATCAGGCCGGCGCACCTTTCAGGCCTAGCAGAGTGCGCACATCAGAACGGTTACAATATCCAACGAGAACTCTATCAGAATGCGCCGGATCTTGCTGACCTGTTCAGCGCAGGACACCGCTAGCTCGCCTCTACCTAGAAACTAGCTATTCTCCAGCCTCACGCGAACATGGCTGCCCAGGAAGGCACCTATTATACCAAAACGGAGCCTGATGCCGTCCCGCCTCCAGCACAGAGAACCGATGGGCATCTCGCCCGAACAGGCGGTTGGCCGTTTGGCACATGACCATCAGGTTCTCGGGACCGGGCGGATCCCACTCAGGATACCCCCTACGGTTTGGTTCACAAGGTGCGGCTTGATCAGCCCGCTGGGGAGGCACTGACCCAGCCAGGTCGCAATTCGATGATGCGATCTAAGTGGTGAGGAGCGACGATCCGCCTGATTCGTGTAGAAAAAAGTAAATCTGGAGCGGAAGGAGGCTCTCCACAGGCTGTTGGATCACGTTGTCCTCTCGAACCCGTCACTGACATGATTGGATGTGGGAAGGAGGTAGTTGTCTTCTTCCTCCTGCGAAAAACACAGCCTCACCGGCTCAGACTTGCCTGCCCACTATCCCAATGCTCTTTGAGCCTCCCACGTTTGCTCGCCGCCAGCGCATGAGCAGGTCTAAAAACCCATGACGTCGGGATTTGCGAAAAAATTTTCTGATGTGGATCAGCCTCTTGGAAGAACAGGACGTTCCCCCGCTTGGTTGTGGATAACCTTGTCAAGTGGCTTTCTTTTTTCAGAGGGACTCAGAATCAATAGAGCCATCTACAACGGCACTGAGGTGACCTTCCGAACAGATCAGCCCATGAAAAGAAGAAGCCCGGCACAGGGCCGGGCGGAAAGTTGACGGGCGAACCCGTAGATCAACCTTCAAGGTAAGCTCTCGATAGAAGAGCGCAAGTGGTTCCGTCGACATTTCCAGCAACTTCATCCTATCCCAGCCTGCACCGGTCTTCGGAGCAGGGTTCCCGTCATATTGTCGAAGGAAATCCCATCCATGAAGCTTCCGGCTTCTACGTTTTACCTGCCCGAGCCGGCGAACAGCCGCGCCGTCCGCGCCATTCCGAAGGCGTCGCAGGGTCACTTCGTCGGAGAATTTGTCTTCGGCGTGGAGAAGCCGCAGCGCGTCCGCTTCGAAAGCCTGCTCGAGTTCAAGGCGGCGCTCTGCACCGTTTACCGCCCCGGCTTCGTTGACCTGGAAGAACAGATCGCGCCGATCACTTTCCGCAAGCCAGACGGTGAGATCGGCCATCATCATCTCGATTACAGGGCAACCTTCGAAGGAGGCATGCGGATCGGGATCGTCGTGAAGCCATTCTATATCGCTACTCGTTCGACGTTCCGCGCCGAGATCATGGCTGTGGCGGGAGTTGCCGTGCCCGCTGTTGTGGACAGGATAGTCGTGGTCACGGAACGGCACATTCACCCGGTCGAACTTTTCAACGCTAATCTGTTTCACGCCGCCCGTCGGCCTGTCGAGGAAGAGGACATGGCGATCCGCCACCGCGCTGCTCGACTGCAGACGCCTGTTACGGTGGAACATTTGATGGAGCAGGGCCGTCAGGATGGGGTGACCTTGTTCGGCATCGCGCGGACTATCCACCGCGGCGGTCTGAGACTCGTCCGCAAGGAGCGCATCGATGGTCGAGCTCTGATCGCCGCCAATGATGCCAAGGCAGCGGCATGAGCTGCCATCTTGCGGTTTCGGCGCAGGTTCCTGTCGAAAAAGGCGCCGTGTTCGAGCTGAACAACCGCCGCGGCAAGGTCGCGGAGCTTCGCACTACGTCCTGCCTCGTCGTTTGGGACGAGTTCGTCGATCCCGACACGGGCGAAGTATTGCCTGCTATCTCCGGCACCGTGTCCCATAGCGATTTCTGCCGCTACGATCTGAATGGGCGCTTGAGCATTATCCGTCGCCCCTCCGCGGCTGCAGCCGAGGGTCAACGTGACCGGAGCCACCGCACCAAGGCGGAAATTGCGCGCATGAGGCAGCGCTATTGCTATGTTTCCGCAGCGCAGCAGATGATCTCCGACGGCGACATGGACGAAACCCGAGCCGGCTTCATCGCGCGTGGCCGCGCTCTCATCGGTCTCGGCACATTCTACTACAACGAGTATCTAGAGAAGGCGGCCGGGGCGTCAGGTAGACGGGGCGGCGCAAAGGTGAACCTGGGGGATCATTCTGCCCTGCCAAAATCCCCGGCCAACATCTACAAGTGGTATTGTGCCTTCCGGCGCGGTGGCCAGAACGCCCTGTTCGACAGGTATATCAGTTCTGGAAACCGCAGGAATCGCTATACGGAGGCTGAACAGGCGCTTGTTCAATCGGTGATACGTCAACGACTGGACGAAGAGCGTTGCTCGATCGCGTCCATCGTGGACAGCGTGAGAGCGGTTTTTGATGTCCGGAATGAGGAGGCTGCACGGAGCAACCCGCCTGGCCAGTTCCTCAACAGACCGGGTTACGATTTCATCCATAGCGCCATCGATGCACTTGCCCCGCTCGACCATGCCATTCGAACCCGGGGCCTGAAGGTCGCGTATCGCGACATGCATGCCTTGGGGGTCGGGGTGAAAACCAGCCGTGCGCTCGAGCGGGTGGAGATCGATGAATACACATTCGATCTCATGGTCATCCTGAAGGGACTCGGGGTCTGGGACTGGCTCCGTCCTGAGGAACGGTCGATGCTCGGGCTGGATGGATCGACCCGTCGCGTCGTCCTCTCCGCGGCCCTCGATGTCCATACTCGTTGCATCGTCGGCATGCAGATCTCCGCAAGCGGAACGACGTCTCTTCTGCGGGAGACCGTCGAGATGATTTTCATGGACAAGACGCCAATCGCAGATGCGGTCGGCGCGCACGAGCCATGGGACATGCATGGCCGTCCCGAGACGATCGTGCTCGACCGCGGTCCAAACTACGTTGGCGACGAGGTCTATGACCTTCTGGCAGACCTCGGCATCGTTAATCTCGGCGCACCCGCCAGGAAGCCTTGGCTTCGTCCGTTCATCGAGCGGCTCTTCAAGACAATCCATCTCGGCTTCGCGCAACGATTCTCCGGGCGCACTTTCAGCGACGTCGTCGCCCGGGGAGAGAATGACCCGGCGGGTCGCGCGTCGATGACGATCGATGAATTCCTTCACTGGCTGGTGCGATGGATCGTCGATATCTACCACAATACGGAACATGCCGGTCTTCTTGGCCGCACGCCTGCCGAGGCCTGGACGCAGTCCCAGGCTAGTTCGCGTCTCCAGGCTGTCTCGCGCGAAGAACTGCGCAAGGTCTTCGGAATTCGCCGGTCTCGCAAGCTCGGCCTATCCGGCATCACCATGATGCACATCCGCTACCAGTCCGATGACCTGATGAAGATCTACTATGCGCCGCCCAACCGGCCGAAGTCCTTGGAGGTGGCCTGGTGGCCCCATGACATCGGCACGATCTCTGTCAAGGTCGGGCCGGACCGCTGGATGAATGTCACGGCGGCGGATCCGATGTGGATCGGCAAGTCCTTCGATGACCTGATGATGGTTCGCCACAGGCTCACAGGCGAACGTGACCGCTCAGATGCCGTAAAGGCGCGGGCGCTGGCGGACCTGGATGCAGCGGCTCATCGAGGCAAGGCACTCCGGGGATTGCTGCCGACTGTCGTCACGGACGGGACCTACGACCGCTATGAAGCCGACTTCATGCGCTTCATGTCGACGGCCGAGCGCGAGTTCGACGTGCCCGAGCACATCGACCTGTTCGACGGCATTATCGACCATCAAGCCGCTGCACCTGACGCCGACATGTCGCTGATGCCGTCAGCCACCCCGACCGCCTTTCCGCTCACCACCTCGACGTCCTTAGACGACGATGACGACATCATGGAATGAAGACGATGATCAAGTTCGATGCACAGCCCTCAACCCCGATCGCGGCCCCGCCCGCGCCGCACGATCTGCCGGGCCGCATCGCGTGGTTGGATGCCCGCTACCTCAAGAATGCCCGCGACGACGAGTTTCAGGAGTGCCTGCGCGACATCCTCCAGGTCGGCTCCGATGGCGCGCTGCTGCCAACCCCCATCCGCGATCCTCTGAACGGAGAGACGAGAGGCATGCAGGTCATTGGCGCATCCGGGGACGGCAAGTCCGTCATGATTCAGCGCAACCTGTCCGCACTGCCGGGCTTCGTGGAAATGAAAGCTGGCACCGTCGGCAACTATCTCCACATCACCGTGTCCCCGGAAGCCACGATCAAGAGCCTCGCTTCAGATATCGCGGCTGCTACGGGATATGGTCGGCTGGCGGAACGAGCAAAGACACATGAAACATGGGCTGTCGTCCGCCATCGCCTCAAGAAGTTCGAGATTGCGATGCTGTGGATCGACGAAGCACATCACCTGCTGCGGGGAGGGACAGGGCGAGATGTTGCCGGAGCCCTCCAGACCCTGAAGAACCTGTTGCAGGGGGAGGGGGCTGTCGCCGTCATCCTGTCCGGCGTGCACCACCTCGAAGACCGCATCGCAGCGGATCCCGAGACGTTTCGTCGTTATCGCCTGCGCCAGCGCCTCCAGTCCCTCGCCGCGGGAGGTGGGGACATGCAGCTGCTGAGGCGCTTCATCGAAAAATGCTGCCAGAAGCTTGATCTTTCGCTTCCAGACGATCCTTCCTTCGCTGAGCGTGTCGTATTTTCACAGACTGGTGGCCTAGGCCGCTCGATCATCTTCGCCAAGATGACCATTCGTCGTGCGCTGGTTAATCGAAAGGAAGGCGTAAGTATCGAGGATGCGCGCCGGACCTGGATTCTGAACGGCGGAGAAGACAGCGGGCCGAGCCCCTTCGATCCCATGCCCTGGTCGGACCTGCGCAAGCTTCTCGAAGAGGGAGGTTGGTGACGAAGTTGTTGACGCCCTATATTCCTTACGATGCGGCTGAGACTGTCCAGTCCTATGCCGCTCGCCTTTCCTTCTTCCATACCGGACAAGGCACGTCGCGCCTGCTCGAAGATTGCGGGGTGAGGCCGGCGCGCTTCGCAGCAGGGCACCATGACGAGGTAGCCAAATTTGCTGCTGCGGTGGGTGAAGATATCAGTGGCCTCCAGGCTGGCACGGTCCGCACATACTCTCGTTATAATTCCTTCCGGGAGGAGGATTTCTCGAGGAATGTCCTGTCAACCCACGTGCGGCAGTTCTGCCCGCATTGTTTGCGCGAGGATGGGCCGCCCGCCGAATGGCGCCACCGGCTCATCTGGTGCTTTCTGCCAATCCCGATCTGCCTGCGGCACCGCTCCAGCCTCGTGGAGGTTACGCCTGGGGACGCGGCCGATATTCGCGATGCCGTCGCGTGTGTCGGGGGCCTTGATGTGGCTGAGACGTCGACGTCTTACGCTGAGGGCGGTCGACATGTTGCTTGGCTGCAGGCGCGCCTGTCGTCTTCGGCTCGTCATGGCTGGCTGGATGAACAGAGCATCGAGCAGGTGCTGAACGCATCCGAGATGCTCGGGATCGTCCTGGAGCACGGGCAGGGCGCCCGTCCCGGGCGCCTGTCACGGCAGGAAAGGAGTTCCGCATCGGAAACTGGTTTCGGCATATATGAGGAAGGCGCCGACGCGGTCTACGGGGCGCTCGACGAGATACGGAGAAGCGCGTCAGCCACAGCCGTTCATGCCGGACCATTGGCGATGTATGGATCCCTCTACGACTGGCTCGATCGTCGGTCGCAGTTGATCGCCGCGGGACCTGTTCGCGACATCCTGCGCGAGCACATCCTGAACCACGATGCTTACGCGCCAGGCGAGAGGCTGCTGGGCGAGCCGGTGGCGCAGCGGCGCCTGCATTCGGTGATCAGCCTTGCGACGACGCTGAAGGTCAACCGCCGGCGCATGTCCCGCCTGCTGCAGAAGCTGGGGCTTGTGCCCGAGGGCGCTACGGACGGTGAAAGCGGACGCCTTGTATTTCCCGTTGAGGAGGTGGAACAGCTTATCAAGGATTACGAGACCGCAATCCCGCTTGCCCTGGTGCCCGAATACATCGGAGGCACACAGAGCCAGACTCTGGCCTTGTATCGGGCCGGGGTCTTGCCGCCCGTCATCCCGGCCGACGCGCCGGGTGCCGTGCGGCGGGTCATTTTCGCACGGCGCGTTCTGGATGATCTGCTCTCTCAGATCGGGGAGCTCCCACCGCTCGATGATACGCAGCATGAGAAGGTTCTATCCATCGGAGAAGCTTGCCAACGTCACGGCGGCCGCGCCGAGGATCTGACGCAGGCCGTGCTTGCAAGGAAAGATGGGGCCTTTCGCCTACCAGGGGATGCCCGCCTTCACGCTGTTCGAGTCAGCGTCTCGGGTCTGGCGGCTGCACGAAATTCAGGGAGGCACGTTAGCGACGGGCCTTAGCAATCCTCTTGTTCAACTCAATGACCTTGTCGCAGGGCCCGTATATACGGGCCCTTTTTCTTTCGCATGGTTCGAAGCGCGTGAAGAACTATGTCCCGAACTGGAAAAACCTTTGCCCCCAGATCAGAATGAGCCATTGTTTTCGTTGGTAGAAATTTGAATCTCGGCACTAACTACGCCCGGAATAACAAGGGTGTTGTTCGGGGCATAGTTGCTGCCGGCTGGGGTAATTTAGTCCAGTTCGGGGCAAAGGGTGAGTACACCGTCGCCTTCATGCCGACCGCCTTCGGGCGTCCATTCCGATGAACTTCTCGCGGCGGTGATCCTGACCCGGCTGTATCCCCATGCGGCGATCGTCAGGACCCGAGAGCCATCTTGGATCACCCGCGCGCCGGACCGGGCGATTAACGGCGTCAGTTGTCACACGCGCTTCGGTTCCCAGTTGAGATAAAGACCGACATCGCCGGGCATGCCGCCGGGGAAGTTGATGATCATGGCCTTCAGCTTGTAGCCCTTGGGCTGCAGGTTCTCCTTGAATCCCTCGTACAGCTCCCGGGCCTTGCCCTGCAGGGTGTCCGGCCACTGCGGATCGCTGTTGTTGATCGCGCGACCGCGGTCCGTGCAAAGGTCCGACGGAAAGCTGTAGATCATCGCCTCCAGCTGACCTTTCGCCACTGCGTTCATCACCAGGCGGCGGATCAGCTCGCGCTCCTTGTCGGTCACGTGGCCCTTGAGGAAGTCTTCGGCCGCCGCCGCCCGGGTCCGCTGCTCGACCTCGCGTGCCTTCTCGCGCTGCTCCATCTCCTCCATCTCCTTCTGGAGAAGAGTCATGCGCAGCTCCTCTGCCGTCGGGACGGGCGCGTTCGGATCCGTTTCCTGTTTCGTCGCCATTGATGGGTTTCTCCTGGGTCGGGTTGCCGCCGGGAAGGTCGCTCCCGGAAAGCCTGCTGCACAGCTTACCTTCCGCCGCGGGCGAGTAACGGGGTTAACAGTAACTAACATAGGTAGACTGGGACCGCGGCTGACACGAAGGATAGGGTCCAGACTCAGTATCAAGGGGCCGCTTCGCACGGATTCCGCGCGCCTGCCCCGATTTCAGCGACGGGGCCACGCATGTCCGAAAAACAACCTTCCGCCGGCCTCAAGTCGATCATGGCCTTTCCCAACGCGGCCGCCGAATACGCGATCGACGCCTGGCAGCGATCGATCCTGTTCCAGGACGTGATGCTCCGGCGCGCCGAGCAGTACCGAGAGCACGCGGCCCAGACCGTGCCGCACGTCTTGGACTACGAGGCCGAGCCAATCCTCGACGGGCGGATGCTTGCGCGCCCGGTCAATTATGGCCTCGTCCGTATCGTGCCCACGGGGGCCGCGGCGCCTGATCCCCGCAAGAGGCCATTCGTCGTCGTCGATCCCCGCGCCGGTCACGGCCCCGGCATCGGCGGCTTCAAGGCCGACAGCGAGATCGGCGTGGCGATGAAGGCGGGCCACCCATGCTATTTCGTCGGCTTTGCGCCCGAACCGGTGCCCGGCCAGACGATCGAGGACATCGTGCAGGCCGAGGCGAAGTTCCTGGAAACGGTGATCGCGCGCCATCCCGAGGCCGAGGGAAAACCCTGCGTCATCGGCAACTGCCAGGCGGGCTGGTCGATCATGATGGTTGCGGCGCTTCGCCCCGAGCTGTTCGGGCCGATCATCGTCGCGGGCACGCCGCTTTCCTATTGGGCAGGGGTCCGGGGGCAGTACCCGATGCGCTACACCGGCGGCCTGCTGGGCGGCAGCTGGCTGACGGCCCTGACCGGCGATCTGGGCCGCGGCAAGTTCGACGGCGCGTGGCTGGTGCAGAACTTCGAGAACCAGAACCCGGCGAACACGCTCTGGGCCAAGCAGTACAACCTCTGGTCCAAGATCGACACCGAGGCGGCGCGCTATCTCGGCTTCGAGAAGTGGTGGGGCGGGCACGTCATGCTCAATGCCGAGGAAATGGAGTTCATCGTTGACGAGCTTTTCGTGGGCAACAACCTGGCGGCGGGGGGGATCCGCGCATCCGACGGCACCGCGATCGACCTGCGCAACATCCGCTCGCCGATCCTGGTGTTCTGCTCCAAGGGCGACAATGTCACGCCGCCGCAGCAGGCGCTCGGCTGGATCCTCGATCTCTACGACAACGTCGACGAGATCCGCGCCTATGGGCAGACCATCGTCTATACCGTGCACGACAAGATCGGGCACCTGGGCATCTTCGTGTCGAGCGGCGTGGCGCGCAAGGAGCACGACGAGTTCGCGTCGAACATCGACCTGATCGACGTACTGCCGCCGGGTCTCTACGAGGCGATCCTGGAACCGAAGGGCGAGGCGGTGGACAACCCCGAGCTTGTCACCGGCCAGTGGGTCATGCGCTGCGAGGCGCGCACGCTTGACGACATCCGCGCCATGGGCGGCAACAGCCTAGAGGACGAGCGCATGTTCGCGGCGGCTGCGCGAGCGTCGGAGATCAACCTCGCGCTCTATCGCACCTTCGCGCAGCCGGTCGTGCGGGCGATGGTCTCGCCGCTGATGGCCGAAGCCATGCGCCGGCTGCACCCGCTGCGCCTCCAGTACGAGATGATGAGCCCCGCCAATCCCTTCGCGGCCTGGATCGCCGCCGCCGCGGAAACGGTGCGCGAGAACCGCCAGCCCGCGACCGAAAGCAATCCGTTCGTGGCGCTGCAGGAGCAGTTCTCGCGGCAGATCGTCGAGGGGCTCGACGGCTTCCGCCAAGCGGCCGAGCGGATGGCGGAGGAGACGTTCCACGCCATCTACGGGCAGCGCGCATTGCAATCGGCCCTTGGCATCGACACGGCTTCGGACCAGCCGCCGCGCAGAGCGGCCAAGAGCATGCTGCACCGCGCGCTTGTGGAGCGTCGGATCGCGGAACTCAGGAGCGGCATGGGCAGGGGCGGTATCCGCGAGGCCCTGGCGCGCGCGCTTTTCTATGCGGGCTCGCCGCGGGGCGGTGCGGACGAGCGCGGTTTCGAAGCGATCCGGCGCCTGCGCAGTTCGCGGCCGGCCGAGGCGACACTGAAGCTGCCGGAGTTCAAGGCGATGCTGCGTGAGCAGTTCCTGATGCTGCTGATCGACGAGGACGCGGCCCTTGGGGCCATCCCCGAGATCCTGCCCGCGGATGAAGGCGAGCGCCGCGCCGCCTTTGACCTTCTTCGCGACATCCTGTCCGCCGCCGACGAGCCGGAAGGCGAGGTCGCCGTCCGCCTGCGGCATGTGGCCGATCTCTTCGGGATCACCGAGCCCTCGGTCACGCAGCGGCGCAGCGCCGGCCGTGCGGCACAGCGATCGGGCGCGGGCCAGACGCGTGCCGGCGACTGAAGGTCGGGAGGGATGAAGACGGCGATCAGGCCCGAGGTGGCGGCAGAGATGATCGGCGAGGGCAGCACGCTTCTTGTCGGCGGCTTCATGGGCGTCGGCTCGCCGCTGCGGCTGATCGAGGCCATTCGCAACCGCGGCACGGGCGGACTGACGATCGTCTGCAACGATCTCTGCACGCCGGACAGGGCAGTCGGAACGCTGGTGGTCTCGGGCCAGGTGCGGCGGGCGATTGTCTCGCACATCGGTCTCAACCCGGTCGCGCAGAAGAAGATGATGGCGGGCGAGATGGAGATCGAACTGGTGCCGCAGGGCACGCTGGTCGAGCGGATCCGGGCCGGCGGCTATGGGCTTGGCGGGGTGCTGACGGCGACGGGTCTTGGAACCCCGGTGGAGGAGGGCAAGCAGGTCGTCGAGGTGGACGGCAGGCGCTACCTTCTGGAGCGACCGATCCGCGGAGATTTCGCACTGCTCGCCAGCCACCATGCCGACTACGCGGGGAACCTTGCCTATGTGCTGACGGCGCACAACTTCAACCCGATCATGGCGCTGGCGGCGACAACGGTGATCGCCGAGGCCGAGCACATCGTGCCGGTGGGGATGATCCCGCCGGATGCGGTCAAGACGCCGGGGGTTCTCGTCGACCACCTGCTGGGGAGGGCGTAGCGATGGACGCCAAGGAAATCATCGCCCGCCGCGTCGCGCGCGAAATCCGCCCCGGCATGCTGGTCAACCTGGGCATCGGCCTGCCGAGCCTGGTCGCCAACTATGTGCCCGGCGACAGCGGCGTGTACTTCCAGGCCGAGAACGGCGTGATCGGCCTTGGCGCCCGGCCGCCCGAGGGAATGGCGGAGCCGAACCTCACCGACGCCGGGGGCGGCTTCGTCACCGCTGTGCCCGGCGCGGCGTCGATCGACAGCGCGATGAGCTTCGGGCTGATCCGCGGCGGACATCTCGACATGACCGTGCTGGGCGGGCTGCAGGTCGATGCGCGCGGCTACCTTGCCAACTGGACGGTGCCGGGCAGGATGGTGCCCGGCATGGGTGGCGCGATGGATCTCGTGGTCGGAGCGCGCAGGGTGGTTGTGGCAATGCTGCATACGGCGAAGGGCGAATGCAAGATCGTGCCGGAATGCACCCTCCCCCTGACGGCGGAGCGACGCGTGAGTCTTATCGTCACCGAACTGGCGGTGATCGAACCCACGGAAGCGGGCCTTGTCCTGCGAGAGCGGGGCCCCGGCATATCGGTTGATGAAATCCGGGCCGCCACCGAGGCACCGCTCCATGTCGCGGGCGATGTGCCCGAGATGGAGTTGGGCGCTTGATCGGCGTCAAGGACATGCGACCCGGTTCGCGCCAGAAACAGGGTGTCGGCCAGGCCGGCGATGGTGACAAGGAGATGACCGTGGTGCCCGAAATCCACCCCGAGGCTGCCAAGCCGTCGAAATACGACGCCCTGATCGCCATGGCGGCAAACACGCCGGACGCCGTTACCATCGTCGTCCATCCCTGCGACGAGCCTTCGTTGCGCGGACCAATTGAAGCCGCGCGCGCCGGCCTGATCGCCCCGATCTTCGTGGGACCGCAGGCGAAAATCCGGAACGTCGCGGCGGAACACGGGATCGACCTCGCAGGCTGCCAGATCGTGGACGTGCCACACAGCCACGCCGCCGCCGAGAAGGCGGTGGCGATGATCCGCGAAGGCAAGGGCGAGGTCCTGATGAAGGGCAGCCTGCATACCGACGAGCTGATGCGCGAGGTGACTTCTTCCGCGACCGGCCTGCGCACGGCGCGGCGGATCAGCCATGTCTTCGTGATGGACGTGCCGGGCCACGAGGACACGCTGTTCATCACCGACGCCGCGATCAACATCTTTCCCGACCTCGATACCAAGCGCGACATCGTGCAGAACGCCATCGACCTGCTGCTGGCCCTGGGCATCGAAAGCCCGCGCGTGGCGATCCTGTCGGCGGTCGAGACCGTCACCACCAAGATCCCCTCGACGATCGAGGCGGCGGCGCTTTGCAAGATGGCCGAGCGCGGACAGATCACCGGCGGCCTGCTTGAAGGACCGCTTGCCTTCGACAATGCCATCGACCCCGAGGCGGCACGCATCAAGGGCATCGGCGGCCCGGTGGCTGGCCGCGCGCAGGTGTTGGTCGTGCCCGATCTTGAAGCCGGCAACATGCTGGCAAAGAACCTGACCTTCCTTGCCCATGCCGACGCCGCGGGGATCGTGCTGGGCGCGCGGGTGCCGATCGTGCTGACGTCCCGCGCGGACTCGGTCCGCACGCGGATGGCCTCTTGCGCGGTGGCCGCGATCGAGGCGGCGGCGCGACGGAAGACCGCCAAGGTGGTCGCGGCATGAACGGCGCGATCCTGGTCATCAACGCGGGCTCGTCGAGCCTCAAGTTCCAGATCTTCACGATCGGGGGCGAGACGCTGGATCGCCAGGTGCGCGGCCAGATGGACGGCATCGGCCTGAAGCCGCATTTGCGCGCCTTTGCCGCCGACGGGGCCGAGATCGTCGACAGGTCCTATGCCGCGTCAGAGATTCCGGACCTGCCGGCGGCCATCGCCGAGACCGGCGCCTGGCTGAGGACGCTGGAGGGGCTCGAGCTTCGCGCCGTCGGCCACCGTGTCGTCCACGGCGGGCCGGACTACGCGGAACCGGTGCTCATCGACGAAACGGTGCTGGCGCGGCTTGCGACCTACCAGGACCTTGCGCCGCTGCACCAGCCGAACAACCTCGCGCCGATCCGGCGGGCGATGGAGATCCAGCCCGACGTGCCGCAGGTCGCCTGCTTCGACACCGCCTTTCACCGCAGTCATCCGGCTGTGGCGGACTGCTATGCCATTCCCCGCACATTCTACGATGAGGGGGTGCGGCGCTACGGCTTCCACGGTCTGTCATACGAATACATAACCGAGCGGCTGCGGGAGGTCGCCCCGGAGCATGCGGCCGGGCGGGTCATCGTCGCGCATCTGGGCAGCGGCGCGTCGATGTGTGCGCTGAAGCAAGGGCAAAGCGTCGAAAGCACGATGGGCTTCACCGCGCTGGACGGCCTGCCGATGGGCACGCGGCCGGGACAGCTTGATCCCGGCGTGGTGCTCTACCTGATCGCGCACAAGGGGATGAGCCCCGATGCCGTTTCGGATCTGCTTTATCGCGGCTCGGGGCTCAAGGCGGTGTCTGGGCTTTCCAGCGACATGCGCGTGCTGCTGGCAAGCGATGACCCGAACGCAGCCTTCGCCATCGATCTTTTCGTCCACCGCTGCGCGCTCAATGCGGGCATGCTCGCCGCCGCACTCGAGGGGCTGGACGCCTTTGTCTTCACGGCCGGTGTCGGCGAGAATTCGGCACCGATCCGCGCCTGCATCGCCCAGCGGCTGGCTTGGCTGGGCGCCGAACTCGACCCGGCGGCCAACGAGGCCGGCGCCACCCGGATATCGACCGACACAAGCCGCGTCGCGCTTTATGTCATCCCCACCGACGAGGAGCTGATGATCGCGCGCCACACGCTTGCGCTTGTCCGCGGCCTCGCGCACGCCTGAACCAGGAGCCCCGAATGACCCTTCCCACCGTCAAGGCCAAGCTGCTCGAGGGCAAGAAGGGCCTGATCGTCGGCATCGCCAACGACAGTTCCATCGCCTGGGGCTGCGCGCGCGCTTTTCACGCCCTTGGCGCTGAAGTCGCCGTCACCTACCTCAACGACAAGGCCAAGCGCTTTGTCGAGCCGCTGGCGCAAGAGGTCGAGGCGCCGATCTTCATGCCGATGGATGTCGGCGTCCCCGGTCAGCTCGAGGCTGTATTCGATCGCATCGGCGAGACCTGGGGCGAACTCGACTATCTCGTCCATTCCATCGCCTTTTCGCCGCGCGACACGCTGCAGGGCCGCGTCACCGATGCGCCGCTTGACGGTTTCCTCAAGACAATGGAGGTCTCCTGCTGGTCCTTCATTCGCATGGGCCACCTCGCCGAGCCGCTGATGAAGAACGGCGGCGCGCTCTTCACCATGACCTACTACGGCTCGCAGATGGTGGTCGAGAACTACAACATCATGGGCGTCGCCAAGGCCGCGCTCGAGAGCGCGGTCCGTTACATGGCGGCCGAGCTTGGCCCCAAGGGCATCCGCGTCCACGCGATTTCCCCCGGTCCCCTCGCCACCCGCGCCGCGTCCGGCATCCCCGAGTTCGACGAGCTTCTTGGAAAGGCGGCAAGCAAGGCGCCGACGCGCGAACTGGTCAGCATCGACGACGTTGGTGCCGCCACCGCCTTTCTCGCCCACGACGCCGCGCGGCTGATCACCGGCCAGACGCTCTACGTGGACGGCGGCTACCACATCATCGACTGAAAAGGCAGGGCTTGGCGCCGTCTTGTGGCCGCGCGTGGGGCACGCCCTTCGGGGTGCGGCGGAGCCCG
Source organism: Paracoccus benzoatiresistens (assembly GCF_026913015.1). Lineage (GTDB taxonomy): Bacteria > Pseudomonadota > Alphaproteobacteria > Rhodobacterales > Rhodobacteraceae > Paracoccus > Paracoccus benzoatiresistens. The sequence continues at coordinate 44,113 of NZ_JAPTYD010000019.1, read as the reverse complement.
CCAACTGGACGGCAGCCTGATGGTGGCACCAGCCCGTGACATTTTCATCTCTCGCACACTCCAGTGCGTCAGGAAAAGGCGCTGCCTGGCACTCGCCTGGTCACGTCTGACAGGGGGTTGGGCCTAGCCGAAATCTTGGAAAATGAACCAGGCGCCAAGGCAGATCAGGCCGAAGCCCACGCCGTGCTGCCAGCCGATCTTCTCGCCCAGGTAAAGCCACGAAAACAGCGCAAAGACCGTCAGGCTGATGACCTCCTGGATGGTCTTCAGCTGTGCCGCGCTGAAATGGCCGTGCCCGATCCGGTTCGCGGGCACCTGCAGCATGTACTCGAACAAGGCGATGGACCAGCTGACGGCGATCACCGTGACCAGCGGCGCGGTCTTGAACTTCAGATGGCCATACCAAGCCACGGTCATGAAGATGTTCGAGGCGATCAGCAGACCAATGCTGACGACGGGAACCGGCAATCCTAGTCCCACTGCGACTGACGGTCCTTCGCCAGGTTGCCAAATCGGGTGAACTGGCCTTCGAAGGACAGCTCGACCGTGCCGATGGGACCATGGCGCTGCTTGCCCAGGATCACCTCGGCCTTGCCGTGGCATTGCTCCATCACCTGCTGCCACTTGGCCATGGCATCCAGGTCGCTGTCGGACGGCTTTTCGCGTTCCTTGTAGTATTCCTCGCGGAAGACGAACATCACGATATCGGCGTCCTGCTCGATCGAGCCGGATTCGCGCAGGTCGGACAGTTGCGGGCGCTTGTCGTCGCGGTTTTCCACCTGGCGCGACAACTGCGACAGCGCGATGACGGGGATGTTCAGTTCCTTTGCGATGGCCTTCAGGCCCTGCGTGATCTCGGACACCTCGTTCACGCGGCTGTCCTTGGCGGATGCGGCCTTCAGAAGCTGAAGATAGTCCACCATCAGCACGTCCAGCCCATGCGTCCGCTTCAGCTTGCGGGCCCGGGCGGCAAGCTGGTTGATCGGCAGGGCAGGCGTGTCGTCGATGTAAAGAGGGCAGTTCTGCAGCGCGTGCGCAGCTTCGACGAAGCGGCGGAACTCGGCCTCATCCATGTTGCCGCTGCGGATGCGTTCGCTGGGAACCTCGGCGGCCTCGGACAGGATCCGGGCGGCAAGCTGTTCGGCCGACATTTCCAGGCTGAAGAAGCCGACCACGCCACCTTCGACGGTACCGATGGTGCCGTCCGGCCGTTCGCCCGTCTTGTAGGCCTTGGCGATGTTGAAGGCGATGTTGGTTGCCAGCGAGGTTTTCCCCATCGAGGGACGGCCCGCCAGGATGACCAGGTCGGAATTGTTCAGGCCACCCATCTTGGCGTCCAGGTCGATCAGCCCGGTCGAGATCCCCGACAGCTTGCCGTCGCGCTGATAGGCGGCGTTCGCAGCCTGAACCGCGCCGGTCACGGCCTTGAGGAAGGACTGGAAGCCACGCTCGGCCGTGCCTGCCTCGCCCAGCTTGTAGAGCGTCTGCTCGGCGGCCTTGATCTGCTCTTCGGCCTCGTCGCCCACCTCGACGGTGGCGGCGCGGGCCGAGATGTCCTGGCCCAACTGGATCAGCTCTCGCCGCAGGGCGAATTCGCGAATCATCTGGGCATAGTCGCGCGCGGCATAGGCACTGATCGCAGCCCCGGCGATCCGTGCCAGATAGGCCGGTCCGCCCAGCTCCTTCAGCCCTTCGTCATGTTCCAGAAAGGCCTTGATGGTGACCGGGCTGGCCAGCGCGTTCTTGCGGATCCGCTCCGCGCAGATCTCGAAAATGCGCGAATGGACCGGGTGATAGAAGTGATCGGGCTTGATGATCTGGCTGACGCGGTCAAACACGTCGTTGTTGGTCAGCAGCGCGCCCAGAAGCTGCTGTTCGGCTTCCAGCGAAAAGGGGATCGAGGCCGTCTCTTCGGCGCTGATGGTCTGGCCTGGAATGATGGCGCGCAAGTTGGCCATGGGCTGCCCCTTTTGTTCTTATTTCTGTTCTACACCCGATGCGCCACGCAGGAAACGCCGCGCAGTGCGATTTCAGGGGGTCGATCTGTGGATCGCCTGTGGATAAGTCAGGCGTTCGCGGCCTGCCATGCCCGGGGATCGGTCAGGAAGGTCTCGACTTCGGCCAGCGTTCGCTCGTCAAAGCTGGCTTGCGCCCTCGCCTCGGCCAGCACGTCCCACCAGGTGCAGAGGTGATGCAGCATCACACCATGATCGGCCAGCCGCTGCGTCGTTTCCGGGAAGATGCCGTAATAGAAGATCACCGCCGTATGGCCGCAGGTGGCACCCGTGTCGCGAATCGCATCCACGAAGGACAGCTTGCTGCCGCCATCGGTGGTCAGATCCTCGACCAGCAGCACGCGCTGACCCTCGGACATCACGCCTTCGATGCGGGCGTTTCGGCCATAGCCCTTGGGTTTCTTGCGCACATAGGTCATCGGAAGGCCCAAGCGTTCGGCGACCATGGCGGCAAAAGGGATGCCCGCTGTTTCACCGCCCGCGACGTTGTCGAAGGCCTCGAAGCCCGCATCGCGCATGACGGTCGCGGCCATGAAATCCATCAGGGTCTGGCGGACGCGGGGAAAGCTGATGATCCGGCGGCAGTCCACATAGGTCGGCCCCTTCAGCCCCGATGCATAGGTGAAGGGCGTCTCGGCATTGAAATCGACGGCCTTGATTTCCAGCAGCATCCGGGCGGACAGGCGGGCGATCTCCTCGCGCGCGGGAAAGGTCAGGCTCATCAGTCCTCCAGATGCCAGTAAAGGGGAAAGCCGGGATCGAAGAGGGTCACGGTTTCATCGCCAGCTTCGATCTGCGTGGGGTAGGCGGCGGGGATGTCGCGTTTGATCAACGTGATCCGGTCGTCGTTCGGAGGCAGGCGATAGAAGGCCGCCCCGTGCAGGCTGGTGAAACCTTCCAGCCTGTCCAGCGCGCCCTCGTCTTCGAAGACCTGCGCAAGGATCGCCATGGTGTTCGGCGCCGTGAAGCAGCCCGCGCAGCCGCAGGGCTGCAGCTTGGCGCTGTCGACATGGGGAGCGCTGTCGGTGCCCAGGAAGAAGCGCGCCTCGCCACTGGTCGCGGCCTCGCGCAGCGCCAGGCGGTGCGATTCGCGCTTGGCGACCGGCAGGCAGTAGTAATGCGGCCGGATGCCGCCAGCCAGGATCGCGTTTCGGTTGATGACCAGGTGATGCGTGGTGATCGTCGCCGCCAGGTCGTCGCCACCCGACCGGGCATAGGCCACGCCGTCGCTGGTGGTGATATGCTCCATCACCACGCGCAACCCGGGGGTGCGGCGGCGCAGCGGGTCCAGCACGCGGTCGATGAAGACGGCCTCGCGATCGAAGATGTCCACGGCCGGGTCTGTCACCTCGCCATGAACGCACAGCGTCACGCCTGCCTCGGCCATCGCCTCCAGCACGGGCTGCACGCGGTCGAAATCGGTCACGCCGCTGGCCGAGTTGGTCGTGGCACCGGCGGGATAAAGCTTCACGGCGCGGACGATGCCGCCCTGGAAGGCCGCCACCACATCGGCGGGATCCGTCGTATCGGTCAGGTACAGCGTCATCTGCGGCTGCAGCGCGGCGCCATCGGGCAGCGCGGCCAGGATGCGGTCGCGATAGGCCGCAGCCTGGGCACCCGTCACCACCGGCGGCACCAGGTTCGGCATGATGATCGCGCGGCCAAAGCCCGCGGAATGGGGTGCGACGGCGGCCAGCATCGCGCCATCGCGCAGGTGCAGGTGCCAATCGTCGGGGCGGCGAAGGGTGATGCTGTCGGTCATGGCCCGCCTCTATACACGGCGGAAGGGCGTTGCCAAGCGCGCCATGCCTAAAATGGCAGGCAGCCGTGCAACACTCGTCCTTGTTCCGACGTTCGGATCACACCAGATTGTCACAGTGATCCAAGGATGATGCCATGCACCCCATGATGCCCAGAAACCCTGTCCGTTTGTGGACGCAATTCGCCCGGATGGCGATCGAAGCGCAGATGGTGATCGGCCTTCGCACGGCGGGGATGATGGGCATCATGGCGCAGGCGCCTGGAGAGCCCTTCGTCATGGTGGCCGAAAAGCAGGCCGCCGCAACCGAGTCGCTGTTCGCCATGGCGCAGGCGGCAGCCAAGGGCCACAGTGCCGAGCGTGTCATGACCGCCGCCCTGCGCCCCTATGGCAAGCGGACCCGTGCCAATTCGCGTCGTCTGGGACGGGTCGGATAAAGGCGAACGGCGGGGTTTTCCCCCGCCGCCCGCGATCAGGTCGCGTGATCAGATCAGCTTGCCCATGGCGACAGCCGTGTCCGACATGCGGTTCGAGAAACCCCATTCGTTGTCGTACCAGGTCAGGATGCGGCACAGCCGACCCTCCATCACCTTGGTCTGATCCATGTGGAAGACCGAGGAATGCGGGTCGTGGTTGAAGTCCGACGAGACCAGCTTTTCCTCGGTATAGCCGAGGACGCCTTTCAGCGGGCCGTCGGCCGCCGCCTTGATCGCGGCGTTGATTTCCTCGACCGAGGTGTCACGCCCGGCCTCGAACACCAGATCCACGACCGAGACATTGGGCGTCGGCACGCGGATGGCCACGCCGTCCAGCTTGCCCTTCAGTTCCGGCAGCACCAGGCCCACGGCCTTGGCGGCGCCGGTCGAGGTCGGGATCATCGACAGGGCGGCGGCGCGGGCGCGGTACAGGTCCTTGTGCATCGTGTCCAGCGTCGGCTGGTCGCCGGTATAGCTGTGGATCGTGGTCATGAAGCCGCGGTTGATGCCGATGGCGTCGTTCAGCACCTTGGCGACGGGCGACAGGCAGTTGGTGGTGCAGCTGGCGTTCGAGACGACCAGATCCTCGGCAGTCAGCGTGTCGTCGTTCACGCCGAAGACGATCGTCTTGTCGGCATTGTCGCCGGGCGCCGAGATCAGCACGCGCTTGGCGCCGGTGGACAGGTGCGGCTGGACCTTGTCCTTGGACGTGAAGATGCCGGTGCATTCCATGATCACGTCGATGTCGCCCCAGGGCAGTTCGGCCGGGTTGCGGATCGCGGTCACCTTGATCGGGCCGCGGCCGACGTCGATGGAATCGCCGCTGACGGTGACCTGGGCCGGGAAGCGGCCATGCACGCTGTCATAGCGAAGCAGATGCGCGTTGGTTTCGACGGGGCCCAGGTCGTTGATCGCGACGACCTCGATATCGGTGCGGCCCGATTCGATGATGGCGCGCAGGACGTTCCGGCCGATCCGCCCGAAACCGTTGATCGCAACTTTGACAGCCATGGTTCTCTCCCTCGACCAGATGATGTTGCGTCCGTGTATCGTGCTGTTCCGACTGATGCAAATGCCGCGCAGCCTGCCTGCGGCGTGTTAGCGCCAGAAGCTGAGATATTCGATGAAACCATCCACCATGCGGGCCGCCATCAACGGCAACTGCCACTGCAGCCACAGCTGATCCGCGACGAAAAGGCCGAGGATCAGGACCGCAAGGACAATGGCGATGGTGTTGGTCATGGATGCGTTATCCGCCTGTCGGCAAGGCGCCGCAACCCTCCTTACCCGTCATCCTGGGGCAGGATCAACGTGATCTCGCCCGCTTCCTCCAGGCGGCGGATGGCCGAGACCACTTCCGTCATCGCCTCCTCGATGTCGGTGGCGCGCAGCTTGCCCAGGTCGTTGCGCTCCTCCCGCAGTCCGTCGGACATGCGCTGCGACAGGTTCGTCAGGATGAATTCGGCAGCCGCCGCCTCGGCTTCGGCCGTGGCGGCGAGGGCGCGGATCAGGACCGGCTGCTCGACCTCCCGGACGATGCGGGGGATGTCGCGCGGCATGACGCGGGCGGGGATTTGGGCGAAGATGAAGATCGCCTTGCGCACGCCGCCCGCGAAGTCCGCGTCGTGCCGGTCAAGGCTGTCCAGAACGTCCTCGCGCAGATCGGCGGTGGCAAAGTTCAGGATCGCGCCCATCCGGTCCGTCGTGGGGGTCGGGATCGCGGGGCGCGGCAGCGCCTCGGCCGCCTGCAGCAGGACCAGGCCGACGCGATGCAGCGATTCGGAGGTGACGCCCGCGGTCATGGACATGGCCTGTGCCACGGCGCGCGCCCTTTCGCGGGGCAGGCCCACGAAAACCTCGGAAGCGCGTTCGACCGGCAGCTTGGACAGCATCAGGGCCACCATTTCGACGGCCTCGGAGTTTGCAAGCGAAAGGATGGCGGGGGCGGGCAGGGCGCCGATGCGCTGCCAGGGGTCGCCCCGGCCCTGGATCACCGCGCGGCGGCGTAGCCGGTCGGTGCTGTCCTCGGACAGTTGCTGGCCCAGCATCGCCAGCGTGCCGTCCAGATCCCCGGGAAAGGTCACGCCGACGGATTCGAGCCGGTCGCAGAATTCGGTGATGATCGCGTCGCGGGTCTGGCGGTCTATCAGCTCCATCCCCGCCATCTCCTCGGCCAGGAGGGTCTGGCTTTCGCTGTCCAGGCGCGACAGGCTCGACGCCTCGTCATCATCCAGAAGAAGGCGGACGATCACCGCCGCCTTCTGCCGTTGGCTCAATCCCGTTTGTATCGTCATCGTCCCACCAGATCGACCGTCCATGCGGCCAATCTGGCAGAGCTTTCCTAACGCGCGGTTTACGCGGGCCTATTGCTGACGTTCCTCGAACACCCGGCGGAAGATCGTGTCCACATGCTTGGTGTGATAGCCAAGGTCGAACTTCTCCTCGATCTCGGCCGGGGACAGGGCCGCCGTCACTTCGGGGTCCGCCAGCAGCTCCTGCCTGAAATCAGCCCCGTGTTCCCAGACCTTCATGGCGTTTCGCTGCACCAGCCGATAGGCATCCTCGCGCGAGACACCGGCCTGCGTCAGCGCCAGAAGCACCCGCTGCGACATGACCAAACCCTTGAACTTGTTCACGTTCTTCAGCATGTTCTCGGGATAGACAACCAGCCTGTCGATCACGCCTGCCAGCCGGTTCAGGGCAAAGTCCAGCGTGATGGTCGCGTCCGGGGCGATGCCGCGTTCGACCGAGGAATGGCTGATGTCGCGTTCGTGCCACAACGCCACGTTCTCCATCGCCGGAATGACGGCCATGCGCACCAGGCGGGCAAGGCCGGTCAGGTTCTCGGTCAGCACCGGGTTGCGCTTGTGGGGCATCGCCGAACTGCCCTTCTGGCCGGGGCTGAAGAACTCCTCGGCTTCCAGCACCTCGGTCCGCTGCATGTGGCGGATCTCGATGGCGATGTTCTCGATGCTGGACGCGATGACGCCCAGGGTCGCAAAGAACATCGCGTGGCGGTCGCGCGGGATGACCTGGGTGCTGATCGGTTCAGGGCGCAGGCCCAGCTTCGCGCAGACGTGCTCCTCGACCGCGGGATCGATATTGGCGAAGGTGCCGACCGCGCCCGAGATCGCGCCGGTGGCGACCTCCCACCGGGCCTTTTCCAGGCGGTCTCGGTTGCGGTCCATTTCCGCATAAAAGCGCGCGAAGGTCAGGCCCATGGTGGTGGGCTCGGCATGGATGCCGTGGCTGCGGCCGATGCGCACGGTGTCCTTGTGTTCATAGGCGCGGCGCTTCAGGGCCTCAAGAACGCGGTCCAGATCGGCCAGAAGGATGTCGGCCGCGCGGACAAGCTGGACATTCAGCGTGGTGTCCAGAACGTCGCTGCTGGTCATGCCCTGGTGGACGAAGCGCGCTTCATCGGACCCGATATGCTCGGCCAGATGCGTCAGGAAGGCGATGACGTCGTGCTTGGTCACGGCCTCGATTTCGTCGATGCGGGCCACGTCGAATTCGACATCCTTGGCGCGCCAGACGGCTTCGGCGTTTTCGCGCGGGATGACGCCCAGGTCGGCCTGGGCATCGCAGGCATGGGCCTCGATCTCGAACCAGATGCGGAATCGGGTCTCGGGCGACCAGATGGCGGTCATCTCGGGGCGGGCATAGCGGGGGATCATGGCGGGCTCCTTTCCGGTTGGGGCGGGCATAACGGGGTGATGACGCGGCGGCAAGATTTCGATTTCCGCCCGCAGGGCCATGGGAACATTCCGGCCACGCAAGCTGTTGAGGAGTCGACCAATCCGACAAGACCGGAGAAAAGCAATGCATCCGACCCATGACGACGACCGCCCGCTGACCGAGGCCGACCGCACGAGCGAGACCCGTTTTGGCCCCCGGCCCGTGCCTCCGGGGCACCATGGACCCAAGCCGTCCTTCCAGGCCCGACGCGTGATTGCCTCGGGTCATGTATCGCCTGACGGCCGGTCTTCCTATCCGACGCCCTCGCTGGGCGCCAAGATCGCGGTCTGGGGCGGGGTGGCGGTCGGCGTCGCCGGCGGAACGGCGGCGGCCGTTCTGGCCGTGCGCAAGATCGCCGATGCCATTTCCGGCGACGCCCATCCCAAGCATCCGCAACGCAAGTTCAACGCCCCGCGCTTTGTCGAGATGGACGAGGAGGAGCGCGAGGCGATGCGCCGCCGCGTCAGGGCGCAGGACCAGTCCGACCGCCACGAGGCTGCCCGCCTGCGCGCCGAGGCGGAGCAGAATCGCGACATGCCGAAACCGGCCAAGGTGAAGAAGGCGCCAAAGGGTAACTTCGTCGAGGATCTGATCCATACGTCGAACAGGCTGTCGGAAAGCCTGGAAGGGATCGCCAAGTCGCTTGCCGTCGCGATGGACGGTTTCCGCAGCGTGGCGCGTCAGGCGACAGAGGTCGTGTCCGAATTCGCGTCCACCGCCGATCAGTTGCGCGCAGCCGTCCGCGGCGAACAGCCGAGGCACGCCCACAGAAACGCTGATGAAGATCGCACCCATCGGCTGTGACCGGGAATGACGCCATGAGAAGCAGCACCCCCGGCGTCCTCGACGCCCTGTTCGGGGATCTGGACGATCCGACGCGCAAGCGCTTCGGGATGAAGACCGAGCGGAAGCCGAAGGCGCACACGGCAACGCGGGCGCAGCCAATCGGCAAGGATGTCGGACTGCGCGATCTGGCCAGGGCCGACTGGATGGAGATCGCGAAATCGACCCTTGCGCAGATCGGCACCGATCGCGTAACGGCCGTTGCAGGCGGCATCACTTTCTTCGGCCTGCTGTCGCTGTTTCCGGCAATTACGGCGCTTGTGTCGATCTATGGTCTGGTTGCCGATCCGGCGACGATCTCCGGGCATCTCGACCTGATGCAGAGCTTCCTGCCGCAAGGTGCGCTGGACATCATCCGCGGCCAGGTCGAGGCGATCACCTCGTCACCCGGAACGGCGCTGTCGCTGGCGGGGATCGGCGGGCTGCTGGTCGCCTTCTATTCCGCCAATGGCGGCATGAAGGCGCTGCTGTCCGCGCTGAACGTGGCGTTCTTCCAGACGGAAACCCGGGGAATCATCCGGCTTAACCTGGTGTCGATGGCCTTTACCCTGGGCGGGCTGGTGCTGATCATCCTGATGCTTGGCGTGATCGCCGTCATCCCGATCCTGTTGCAGATGCTGCCGCTTGCCGAAACCACCACCACCTGGGTCGCGGTGATTCGCTGGCCGATCATGTTCGGCGTGCTGATCCTGGCGCTTGCGGCGCTGTATCGCTGGGGTCCTGACGCGCCCGATTCGCGCTGGCGCTGGATTTCGCCCGGCGCGGTCATCGCGGCTGTGGGGCTGGTCATCACCTCGATCCTGTTCAGCTGGTATGCGGCCAACTTTGCGGACTACAACAAGACCTATGGCTCACTTGGCGCGGTGATCGCGTTGATGATGTGGCTGTGGTTCACCTCGACCGTGGTCCTGGTCGGTGCCGAGGTGAATTCGGAAATCGAACGCCATCTGAGGAAACTGGCGGGCGTTCCGGCCCAACCGGCCAGGAAGACGCAAGCCAGGGCCTAGCGTTCCGTCAGCTTCAGCTCGATGCGCCGGTTTGCAGCCCGCGCATCGGGCGAGTTTCCTTGCATGACCGGCCGCGTATCGGCAAAGCCCGTCGCGGCAAGGCGGTTCGCCGGGAAGCCAAGCTCGTCGATCATGTATCGCACCACCGCCAGGGCGCGGCCCTGGCTGAGTTCCCAGTTGTCCTGATAGCGTCCGGTGCCCGACAACTGCGTGTTGTCGGTATGGCCATCCACGCGAATGATCCAGTCGATCTCGGGCGGTATCTCGTCGGCGATTTCAGACAGCATTCCCGCCACGCGCGCGATCTGCTCATGGCCCTCGGGCGAGAGGGTAGAGGCGGCGGGCGGAAACAGCACCTCGGACTGGAAGACGAAGCGGTCGCCGACGACCTGGACCCCCTCGCGGCCCGACAGGATCTCGGACAGCCGGCCGAAGAATTCCGAACGATAGCGGGCCAGGTCCTTTGCTTCCTCCTCGGCGCGCTGGCGGGCCTGCTCTTCCAGCGTCAGGCGTCGGTTGGTTTCCTCGGCGGCTCGCAGCAGGGCGGCATTCAGCTGTTGCCCCAGTGTTTCCACCCGCAGTTCCGCCTGCCGCTGATCGTCGCCCGCCGCGTCCAGCAGCGCCTGCAAGGATCCCAGTTGCGCTGTCAGAGACGCAACCTGCTCGTTCAGCAGGGCAACCCGCCGCTGGCCATCCTCGGACAGGGACTTCTGGTCGGCCAGCGCCTTTTCGGCAGTGGCCAGCAGCGCGGCCTGACGCTCGGCATCGCTCAGTTGGCTGGCGGCCTTGGCGGTGGCCTCATCACGCGCGGCCTCGGCTGCAGCCAGGAGGGTCAGGGTTTCCTCGGCGCGCTTGCGGCTTTCCTCAAGCGACAGGGTCATGGCGGTCAGTTCGGAGTCAGCCTTTTCCAGTCGTTCGCGCAGCGCACGCGCTGCCTCGGCATCGGTCAGGCGGGCGGCCTCGGCCTGGGTCAGCCGGGCCTGCAATGCGCCGGCCTGTGCTTCGCTTGCCTGGTTCTTCTGGCGCAGGTCCGCCACCAGCGCCTCCAGCGCCTCGCGGCGGGCGGCAGCAAGGCGCGCCTGTTCGGCCTGCGCGTCGATCTCCTTGCGGGCCGCCGCCACGGCCAGTTCTGCCGCGCTGGCGCGGTTCTGCTGTTCTTCCAGGCGGGATTGCGCCTGCCGCTGCTGCGTCCTGGCCTGTTCCTGATCGGCCGCGCGCGCGGCCATCAGGGCAGCCACCTCGGCCTCGAAATCGGTCAGCCGGGACCGCGCCTGCGCCAGTTCGCCCTGGCTGGTCTTCAACTGGGCAGACAGGCGCGTGATCCGCGCCGCGCGGTCGCGCGCTTCGGCCTCGGCATCGGCAAGCTGGCCCTGCAGGCCGGCCTCGCGATCCTCTGACGCAGTCAGTGCCTGGCCCAGGGCCGCCACTTGCTGGCCCAATTGCTCCAGCCGCTGTTCCTGGCGGGAAAGGGCCTGGCCCTGGTCACCGATGATTTTTTCCTGATCGGCGATGGTGTCGTCCTTGTCGGTGATCTGTTCGCGCAGCACCGACTGCATGACGGTAAAGATCGTCAGCACGAAAACCAGCACCATCAGCAGCGTGGCCAGGGCATCGACGAAGCCGGGCCAGATATTGGCCGAAAAGCGGTGCCCGGAAGCCGCGCGGCGCAGTGCCATGCCCTAGCTCCTGTCTCGCAACACCAGCGGATCGCGCAGAAGATCGTCGCGGAACGGATCGTTGAAGCGTGCCGCGCGGACCGCGCGCGTCAGCACCAACAGATCCGACCGAAGCTCTGCCACCATCTCGTCGCGGCCCTGGATCAGGTCGGCCGCCAGCCGGTGCAGCGCGGTCTCGACCCCGCGAAGGTCGATCGGCGGGGCGGCAGGCCGTTCCGTTTCCGCCCGCACCAGGCCGACCAGCCGGTCCTGCCCTTCGATCAGCCTTTCCTGCCCGTCGCCCAGCCGCGACAGGGCCTGCGTCAGCGCGGCGATGCGAGACAGGGAGGCCTCGTGCTCGGCCTCGCTGCGCTGGACCAGCGCCTCGATGGACTGGGCCATGACGACGACGCGTTCATCGGCCATGGCCGCGGCCTCGTCGCGCTGCAGGTCGCGCTCGGCATGCATCTGCTGCAGGCGGTCCATCTGGCCCGCCATCTGCTCCAGAAAGCCCGCCAGCGCGGCCTGATCGATGGCATCGCCCTCGGAGCCCGCCAGGCTGACCCGGGTAAACCCGGACATCCATTCCTCAAGCTCCCGGTAGAAACGGTTCTGGCCGTGGGTCACGAACAGTTCCAGCAGTCCCACCACCAGGGACCCGGCAAGCCCCAGCAAGGATGACGAAAAGGCCGTGGCCATGCCGCCTAGTTGGGATTCCAGCCCGCTCATCAGCTTGTCGAAGACCTGGATGCCGCTTTCGCCCTGCTGCGGCGCCAGGTTCCGGATCGTGTCCACCACCGCCGGAATGGTCGTGGCAAGGCCGTAGAAGGTGCCAAGAAGCCCGAGGAAGATCAGAAGGTTCGACAGATATCTTGTGATGTCGCGCAATTCGTCGATGCGGGTCGCGACGGAATCCAGGATCGAGGCCGAGGCAGTCGTCGAGATGACCCCGCCCGCCGGACCGCGCGAGCCAAGCAGGGCGGCCAGCGGCGCCAGAAGGCGCGGCGGCTGGTCGCTGGTGTCGGCGCCGCCTCGTGCGGCGATGCCCTTTTCCACGGCGTTGCTGCGGCGCTTGGCAAAACGCTCGATCCAGCTGACCGACCGGATCAGCTGGGCCACCTGCCAGAAGCAGGCCAGGACGCCAAGCGCGAAGACGCCAAGGATCAGGCCGTTCAGCCACAGGTTGGCCCGAAAGATCGGCAGGATACGGCCATAGGTGATCCAGCCTCCTGCCAGCACCAGGGCCAGCACGCTGACCATCAGCACAATCTGTCGGACCGGCTGCGAAAAGCGCGGGCTGGTGGGGCCCGGGCTTTTCGGACGGGTCGCGGTGATCGGGCGGCTTGCCGCGCCGCTGCGGCGCGGAAGGTCGGACGGGTCAGGCCGCTGGCTGCTGGTCGGATCGCTCAACTGGTCGCTTCCCATGCCTACTCTCTGGCATCGAGTGTAGGGCGCGCCCCGGCACTTGCCAAGCGATCCGAAAGTCAGGCCGGCGGGTTTGTGTCGCTTTCCAGCAACTTGCGGACTTCTGCCGTCAACTGGTCCAGGACCGCGTCGGCAAGCCCGATCTGCGACAGATGGGCAGCCGTGTTGAACAGGTAATCGGCGTTCGGCCCGCGCCGGCCCTGGGCCTGCGCGATGATCCGGGCCTGTTCCGCCAGTTCCAGCCCGCCCGCATACTGCACATGATCGCGACGCATGACATAGGCCAGGGCCTCGACCCTCCGGCCATCCTCAAGCCGCAGGGGCAGGATCGACTCCTTGTAGGCGTCGGTCACCAGTTCCCGGGCGCGCAGATAGGCCAGCACCTCGTCATGGTCCCGGTTCGCAATCCGCAGCGCCAGGCCGCTGCATTCTCCGCCGGACTGTTCGTCAAGGCCCAGGACCAGGCCCGGCAGAGTCGCCGTGCCGCGATGCTGGATGGACCGCAGACAAAAGCTGCGGGCATAACCGCTTACCCAGGCCCGCGCGGTCTCGACCGGCGAAAAGCCGGGATCCCAGATCAGCGATCCATAGCCGAAGACCCATTCAATCTTTCGCATTGTCCCGAACCTGTCCATTTGCCGAAAGTTAGGGCAGGGCAGGGCGCGACGGAAGGGGAGCGGTGGGAAGAATGGTGATTGCAAGGCTGCTTTTGCTGGCGACGCTGGCACTTGCGGGGATCTGGTCCGTGGCCGAACCCCTGCTGCTTTCGCAGGTCCGCCCCCGCGTGCAGGCGGACCGGGTGGGGCCGCAACCGGCTTGGGGGCGACTTGGGCTCGCGCTTTCGGGCGTGACCCTGCCGATGCAGGCGGGGCAACTGAACCTGCCGGCGCTGGACCTGTGGGTGACCCCGACCGCCCCGCTGACCGTCAGGGCCGACCTGCCCGCGGCGGCGTTTCTTGACGGCCCTGCCGGCCGGCGGCAGGTCGGAATGGAGGACGCCGCAGCGGCCGTGACGCTGTCTCCGCTGGGCAGGGTAAGGCAAGCCGATGCGTCCTTTGCGGCCCTGTCGCTGGATGGCGGGCCTTTGTCGGGGCGGGGCAGCGTGACCGCGCTGGCGGTGGCGGACGACCGCATCGCGGGTCATCCCTATCAGGTGCAGATCGCCTTTCCCGACCTGCGCCTGCCGCAGGTTTCCTCCGCCCAGGGCGGGCTGCGCCTGTGGCTGGACCGCCAGCCCGGCGTTGCGACCGAAGCACCGCCCGCCGTGCTTGGCGTGCTGACCGAGGGTCTCGAGATCGGCACCGGCGCATCTTCGCTGCGGGTCGTCGGGATGCTGGGCAAGGGTTCGGATGGGCGGGCCCAAGGCCGCGTGGCGCTCTACACCAGTGATGCGGCAGCGATGCTGGATGCGGCAATCGAGGCCGGGCTGATGTCGTCCAATGCGCGCCTGCTGGCCCGCGCCATGCTGAATCGCATCGGCGGGATGGAATTTGCGGAAGGGGGTGCGGGACAACCAGCCATGCCGCCCGCGCCAGAGGGCCAGCTTCGCATCCCGGTCGAGATGCGGGACGGGCGCATGTATCTGGGCACGCTCGAGATCGGCCCCGCCCCCCGCTGGCCCGCGTTCTAGCCGCCGGTTTTCGCTGCGCGGCCGAAATCGGGCGCGTCGGTGTCCTGCCCGGCCTCGATGATGCCGCGGCGGATGGCGCGCGTGCGTGTGAAGTAATCGAACAGTTGCTGGCCGTCACCCATGCGGATCGCGCGCTGCAGCACGAACAGTTCTTCGGTGAACCGGCCGAGGATGTCCAGCGTCGCCTCCTTGTTGTGCAGGAACACGTCTCGCCACATGGTCGGGTCGCTGGCGGCGATGCGGGTAAAGTCGCGGAAACCGGCGGCGGAATACTGGATGACCTGTTCGTCCGTGACCTGTCGCAAGTGATCGGCCACGCCCACCATCGTGTAGGCGATCAGGTGCGGGGCGTGGCTGGTCACGGCCAGAACAAGGTCGTGATGCGCCGGCTCCATCCTGTCGGTCTTGGCACCCATGGCGCGGACCAGATCGGACAGCCGCTCAACGGCTTGGGGGTCGCTGTCCGGCAGGGGGGTCAGCAGCCACCAGCGATTACGGAACAGGCTGGCAAAGCCCGCGCGGGGGCCGGAATGTTCGGTGCCGGCCAGCGGGTGGCCGGGAATGAAATGCACGCCTTCGGGGATATGCGGGGCGACGGCATCGATGACCGACTGCTTGACCGATCCGACATCGGTGACGGTCGCCCCCGGCTTCAGGTGCGGCGCGATTTCCGCCGCGAGGTCGCCCATGGCCCCGACCGGAACGGCAAGGACGACCAGGTCGGCACCTGCCACCGCCTCGGCCACGCTGTCGGTGATCTGGTCGCAAAGACCGATCTCGCGCGCGATTTCGCGTGTCTGGGCGCTGCGGGCAAAGCCCACGGTTTCGCGCGCCAGCCCGCCTTCGCGGATGGCATGGGCCATGGAGCCGGCGATCAGGCCAAGCCCGATCAGCGCGACACGGTCATAGATGACGCTCATGTGTCCTCCCTTCCGCCATGAAGCGGCCAAGGCAGTCGATGACGCGGCTGACACCGTCCTCGTCCCCCACGGTGATCCGAAGGGCGGCGGGCAGGCCGTACCCCGCCACGCGGCGGACCAGGATGCCGTCGTCGCGCAGGGCCGCATCGGCAGCCTCGGCCTGGGCCGGATCGGCAAAGCGGGCCAGCACGAAATTGGCAAAGCTTTCGTCGCAGCCGATGCCCATCTGGATCAGCGAATTGCGCAGGCGGTCGCGCATCCGGGCGTTCAGGTCGGCGCAATGGTCGCGAAAGGCGGTGTCACGGATCGCAGCCTCGGCCGCGGCCATCTGGGCGTTCGACAGGTTGAAGGGCTGACGGATGCGGTTCAGCACGTCGATGATCTCGCGCGAGGCATAGCCCCAGCCGATCCGCAGGCCCCCAAGCCCGTGGATCTTGGAAAAGGTCCGCGTCATGATGACGTTCGGGTGACGATCGACCAGCGACACGCCGCCATCCGCGCCTGCCGCGAATTCGGTATAGGCGCCGTCATGGACCAGCAGCACACTCGCGGGCAGGCCATCCACCAGGCGCTGCAATTCGTCGGCCGTCAGCATGGTGCCGGTCGGATTGGCCGGATTGGCGATGAAGACGATCCGCGTCCGGTCGGTCAGCGCGGCCAGGATCCTGTCCACGTCGATGCGGCGCTCGGCTTCGGGGACGGTGATCGGGACGGCGCCGACCATCCGGGCCAGGATCGGATACATGGAAAAGCCATGCTCGGTCGTGATGACCTCATCCCCGACGCCGGCGAAGGCATGGACGACGAACTGCAGAACCTCGTCGGACCCGACGCCGCAGATGATCCGGTCGGGGTCCAGGCCATGGACCTCGGCGATGGCGCGGCGCAGGGCCGCGTGATCGGTGGCCGGATAGCGGTGCAGATCCGCTGCTGCGGCGGCATAGGCGGCCTTGGCCTTGCCGCTGCATCCAAGCGGGTTTTCGTTCGACGACAGTTTCAGCACCTCGCCGCGTCCGGGCAGCTTGCTTTCGCCGCTGACGTAAAGCGCAATATCCATGATGCCCGGCTGCGGGGTGATCTTCGTCATGTTCCAGTCCTCTTCGCGCACTGTCTAGTGCATCGGGGCGCGGCGAGGAAGTGTCTGAAGGCAATCCGGCGGCCGAAGCCGCCGGAGCCCAGAGCCCTTCAGTGCAGGCTGACCAAGGGCTTGCGGTTTTGCTGATGGCGCATCGCCAGCTTGCGCGCCATGCGTCCCGAGGCAAGATCGCGCGCGGCCGGCGGCAGTTCCGTGGCCTTTTCAAGTTCGGGGAAGAGAGCAAAGATCTCTTCCCGGGCGGCGCGTCCGACGCCGCGCAGGGCTTGCGGTCCCGTATAGAGAGATTCGGTCTCGGCCCCGTTCGAGATGACGATTTCGTGCTGGTCGAAAAGGATGTGGAAATATTCGACCGTTTCCAGATCTTCGGCGATGTCGATCCCTTCCAGCAGCAGCAACTGCCTTGCCGCCACCAGAACCTCGGGCGAGCCGAACATGCGCTGCGCGATTCCCGACCGGACCAGGATCCGGTGCTGGGGCGAAACCACCAGCGGCTGGCTGGGCAGGTTCGCGCCAAGGGCACCGGCGGCTATGCGGATCGGGCGCATCCTCGGCTGCATTGCCAAACGTTTGGCCGACAATGTGACGCGGCCGATCCAGCGAATCGGCCGGTCACCGTTGTCGCGCGTGCGGACCAGGGTGCCGACCGCCAGATCCTCGACCGCGACCGGCCCCTCGGGGGTTTCGATCAGCGTGCCGCGGGCGAAGCAGGGCACGACCTCGCCCGGCTCAAGCTCTGCCGTGCCGTCGGGATCGTAGTCATAGGTGACGATCCCCGTATCGAGAGTTGCCTGGGCTGCATTGGTGATTGGCGTCAACAGCCCGCCCAGCCCCAGGGGAAGCGCGTCCGCAATCCCGGATATCGGCGTGTTCAATACGACATCAGGTCCGATCAGCGGATCGATGGTGATGGTGACCCCCAGGCGGTCCGCGGACAAGGGCTCGTCCGTGATCATGTAGGCCTGGCCGTTCTCATCCACATAGATTGGGCCTGTGATGGGATTGACCTGGACCGTCGCAGAGGCAAGCCCAATGACACTCGCGTCTGCCGCCGCCGTAGACAGGGTGGCGGTACCGGCGAACTGGCCCGAATCGACGGGATTTCCGTCAGCGTCCACCAGGTAGACATTGTCGCCCCGGTCCAGCGTGGTGTCGTTTGTCTTAAAGGCGTCGAACTCGGTCGAGGGGCCGAGGTCGTTCAGCACAAAGGTCGGAGGAAGCGTCAGGACGGGCGTGTCCGCGCTCAGGTCAATGAAACTGTCGGGAATGCGGGTACTGTAAGGCACGATCGTCTTCCTTCTGGCAGACTCGGCGCGTTCGGCCGAATCGATGAGGGGATTCGCAAAATATTTGTCGGCCTTGCCAAAAGACTTAGGCAAATTAGACATAATTAATTAACGTTACCTAACGTGGCGTGGCAATCTGTTTTTGCCCGCAGGCACTTGCGCCGAAATGGTCGCCTTCGTCCTGCGAGGAGCGTCTTGCCTGCTGTCCGGACTGCCGCTTGACGGCCTTGCAGCCCATGGCCTATAGAAATGAACGGTCGTTCAATAAACCGGGAGGGGTTTTCGGATGTTCACGCGGGGAATGGAATTCGACCTGGGCGAGGATGTGAACGCCCTGCGCGACATGGTGCACCGCTGGGCGCAGGAACGCGTCAAGCCGATCGCGGCCGAGGTCGATCGCACGAACGCCTTCCCGAACGAACTGTGGACCGAGATGGGCGAACTGGGCCTGCTGGGCATCACCGTCCCCGAGGAGTTCGGCGGGGCGGGCATGGGCTATCTGGCCCATGTCATCGCGACCGAGGAGATCGCCCGCGCCAGCGCCAGCGTCAGCCTGTCCTATGGCGCGCATTCGAACCTTTGCGTGAACCAGATCAAGCTGAACGGCACCGACGAACAGCGTGCGAAATACCTGCCCGACCTGTGCAGCGGCAAGGCGGTCGGCGCCCTTGCCATGTCCGAGGAGGGCGCGGGCAGCGACGTGGTCGGCATGAAGCTGCGGGCGGAAAAGAAGAACGACCGCTATGTCCTGAACGGCAGCAAGTACTGGATCACCAACGCGCCCGACGCGCATACGCTGGTGGTCTATGCCAAGACCGACCCGGAAGCGGGCAGCAAGGGCATCACCGCCTTCATCGTCGAGCGCGGCATGGCGGGATTCTCGACCAGTCCGCATTTCGACAAGCTGGGGATGCGAGGATCGAACACGGGCGAGCTGATCTTCGAGAATTGCGAGATCCCGTTCGAGAATGTGCTGGGCGAGGAAGGCCGGGGCGTTCGCGTCCTGATGTCGGGGCTGGACTATGAACGGCTGGTCCTGTCGGGGATCGGGACCGGCATCATGGCGGCCTGCCTGGACGAGGTGATGCCTTACGTGCGCGACCGCAAGCAGTTCGGCCAGCCCATCGGGTCCTTCCAGCTGATGCAGGGCAAGATCGCCGACATGTATGTCGCGCTGAACACCGCCCGCGCCTATGTCTACGAGGTCGCAAAGGCCTGCGACGCGGGCAAGGTCACCCGGCAGGATGCGGCGGGCGCGGTGCTTTACGCCAGCGAACAGGCCATGGTGCAGGCGCACCAGGCCGTGCAGGCGCTTGGCGGGGCGGGGTTCCTGAACGACAGCGTGGTCAGCCGCCTGTTCCGCGATGCCAAGCTGATGGAGATCGGCGCCGGCACCAGCGAAATCCGCCGGATGCTGATCGGGCGCGAGTTGATGGGGCTGGCCTGATGCGCTGCGCGCTGCTTGCGCTGGCTTTGGCAACCTCGCCTGCGCTGGCGCAGGATGAACCGGAACGCCCGTCCTTTGATGCAGCGCTGATCGACCGCTGTCTGGACGACGCCGGCGCGGCCGAGACCCCGGATTACGCCGCCTGCATCGGTGCCGCGTCGGGACCATGCATGGAATCGCCGGGCGGCTACAGCACCGTCGGCATGTCCTGGTGCCTGAACGAGGAGCTGGGGGTCTGGGACCGTAAGCTGAACGACAGCTATGGCCGCGTGATGGCCGCCGCCAAGGCCGCCGATGCCGAAATGACGGACCTGGGTTCGGCGGCCGAGAAGCAGGAGCCGCTGCTGAAGCAGATGCAGCGCGACTGGATCGCCTTTCGCGATGCCGCCTGCGCCTATGAACGCAGCCGCTGGGGCGGCGGCACCGGGGGCGGGCCGGCCAGCGTTGATTGCAGCCTGCGGCTGACGGCGCAGCAATACTTTCGGCTGCGAGCCTATGAGCCGCAGGATGGCTAGGCCGTGGATCCGGCACCGCGGCAGGATGGTTTGGTTGGATCACCTGCCAAGGAAGGATTGACCATGCCTGTTTTCGCCCCCCTGCGTCTTGCGCTTGTCCTGCCGGCCGCCTTGTGGCTGGCGCCGCCCGCCATTGCCGGCGACAGTTCGGGCCTTGATCCGGCGCTGATCGACCAATGCCTGGACCAAGCCCGGACCGATGGTGCGCGGCTGGACTGCGCCGGGGCCGGGCAGGAAAGCTGCCTCGCCTATGCCGAGGCGGAGCATGGCGACGTGGCTCCCGTGGACCGGCAACTGAACTGCCTCGATGCGGAATGGCAGGCCTGGGAAGCGAAGCTGACCGAAACCTATGACAAGCTGAAGGCGACCGAGGAAGAACGCGGCGCCGAACGGGCCGAGGCGTTGGTCACGATGGAGCGCGACTGGATCACCTTCCGCGACGCGCGCTGCGCCTATGACAGGATCACCAATGGCGGCGGGACCGGCGGTGCGCTGGCGGAACCGACCTGCAAGCTGAACGAAACCGCCCGGCAGGTGATCCTGCTGATGGCCTATCAGCGGGACCGGACATGACGGGCGGTTCGGCCATGGTCCGGCCCTGGCGCACCCCTGCGGGGATGCGCCAGACCGGCGGATCAGAACTTCACCACATAGCTGACGCCTGCGACGAGCGGGTCCACCTCGACCTGGCCGATGTCCACGCCGTTCAGGGTCACGTCCGAGTCGATGTCGATCCAGCGCAGGTCGGCACGCACGGCCGAGCGGTCGTTGATCCAGTAGTCGGTGCCCAGATGCGCGGCCAGGCCCCAGCTGTTCTTGACGCGCAGGTCGTTGCCCGCCAGCGGGCCCTTGGCTTCGGCGTCAAAGAAGCCGGTGAAGTTCACGCCGACGCCGACAAAGGGCTTCCATTGCGGGGACGCGTCAAAGTGATACTGCAGCGACAGGGTCGGAGGCAGGTGCTTGACGGTGCCGATCTCGGTCCCGTTCGACTCGATCGAGTGCTTGAAGGGCAGGGCTGCCAGAAGCTCGACCCCGATGTTGTCGCGGATGAAGTATTCGACGGTAATCTGCGGCCGGGTATTGTCGTCGATGCTGACCGGAACCGCGCCGCCGGCAAGCGTCCCATTGTCCGATTTCGGGTTCACGTTGGCGATGCCCAGACCAACGGTCAGCTCGCCCGCCTGCTGCGCAGCCACCGGAGAGACAACAGCCAGGACGGCTGCGGCGGCGAGGCACAGTGTTTTCATCATTCGGCTCCTTCTGTCTTTGCCAAGCGCGGCATGGAACGGGTGGCAAGCCGAAAACATGATCTGGATCAATTCGCTGTCATCAAAACCTCGGCTGCGGCATTGCGTCGCGCCCCCATCGGGATCCGCTGTTCATGAAGCTGTCCTCTGCCGCCCTGACGACATCCGACACCTTTCGCGCCAATCGCGAGGCGCATCTGGCGCTGATCCAGATAGCGCGCGACGCCGCCCTGGCCGCAGCCGCCGGAGGGGGTGCCAAGGCGATGGAGCGCCACACCAGCCGCGGCAAGATGCCCCCGCGCGAGCGGGTCGCGAACCTGCTGGACGCGGGCAGCCCCTTCCTGGAAATCGGCGCCACGGCTGCGCATGACATGTATGACGATGCCGCGCCGGGCGCCGGCGTGATCGCGGGCATCGGGCGCGTGCACGGACGGGACGTGATGGTCGTGGCCAACGATGCCACCGTGAAGGGCGGCACCTATTATCCCCTGTCCGTCAAGAAGCACCTCCGCGCCCAGGAAATCGCCGAACAGTGCAATCTGCCCTGCGTGTATCTGGTCGATAGCGGCGGCGCGAACCTGCCCAACCAGGACGAGGTCTTTCCCGACCGCGACCATTTCGGCCGCATCTTCTACAACCAGGCGCAGATGAGCGCGAAGGGCATCCCGCAGATCGCGGTCGTGATGGGGTCATGCACGGCGGGCGGCGCCTATGTTCCTGCCATGTCCGACGTCACGATCATCGTGCGCAACCAGGGCACGATCTTCCTGGCCGGTCCCCCCCTGGTGCGCGCCGCGACCGGGGAGGTCGTGACGGCCGAGGATCTGGGCGGTGGCGATGTCCACACGCGCCTGTCCGGCGTGGCCGATTACCTGGCCGAGGATGACGCGCATGCCCTGGCCATGGCCCGCCGCTCCATAGGCAACCTGAACCGCCGGATGCCGGACAGCGTGGTCTGGCAATCGCCCGAACCGCCGGCCCATGACCCCGAGGACATCCTGGGCGTCGTTCCCGCCGACCTGCGCACCCCCTACGACATCCGCGAGGTGATTGCCCGCGTCGTGGACGGCAGCCGCTTCGACGAATTCAAGGCCCGCTTCGGCGAGACGCTGGTCACGGGCTTTGCCCATGTCGAGGGCTGCCCCGTCGGCATCGTCGCCAACAACGGCGTGCTGTTCTCGGAAGCCGCGCAGAAGGGCGCACATTTCATCGAACTGTGCAGCCAGCGGTCCATTCCGCTGGTATTCCTGCAGAACATCACCGGCTTCATGGTCGGCCGGAAATACGAGAACGAGGGCATCGCCCGCCATGGCGCCAAGATGGTGACGGCGGTGGCCACGACGAACGTCCCCAAGATCACCATGCTGGTGGGCGGGTCTTTCGGCGCGGGCAACTATGGCATGGCGGGACGCGCCTACAGCCCGCGCTTCCTGTGGACATGGCCCAACAGCCGCATCAGCGTCATGGGCGGCGAACAGGCCGCGGGCGTGCTGGCGACCGTGCGCCGCGAGGGGATCGAACGCGCCGGCGGCAGCTGGTCGCCCGAGGAGGAGGCCGAGTTCAAGCGCCCCACCATCGAGATGTTCGACCGCCAGTCCCACCCGCTCTATGCCTCGGCCCGGCTGTGGGACGACGGCATCATCGACCCGCGCAAAACGCGCGAGGTGCTGGCCCTGTCGCTGCGCGCCAGCCTGAACGCGCCCATCGAGCCGACGCGCTTCGGCGTCTTCAGGATGTGAGGTTAGACCGATGTTCCAGAAAATCCTGATCGCCAACCGCGGCGAGATCGCCTGCCGCGTCATCGACACCGCCCGCAAGTTGGGTGTGCGCACGGTGGCCGTCTTCTCCGACGCGGACCGCGCCGCCCGCCACGTCGCCATGGCGGATGAGGCTGTCCATATCGGCGGACCCGCGCCCAGGGACAGCTATCTGCGCGGCGACGCGATCATCCGGGCTGCGCTGGATACCGGCGCGCAGGCCATCCATCCGGGCTATGGCTTCCTGTCGGAAAACCCCGACTTCGTCGATGCGGTCACGGCGGCCGGGCTGGTCTTCATCGGGCCTTCCGCCGATGCGATCCGCGCGATGGGCCTGAAGGACGCGGCCAAGGCACTGATGGCGAAGGCGGGCGTGCCGGTGGTGCCCGGCTATCACGGCGAACACCAGGATCCCGTCTATCTGGAAGGGCAGGCGGACCAGATCGGCTATCCGGTGCTGATCAAGGCGGTGGCAGGCGGCGGCGGCAAAGGCATGCGGCTGGTCGAGCGCCCGCAGGACTTCCTGGCCGCCCTGCAATCCGCGCAGGGAGAGGCCGCGACCGCCTTTGGCAACCCCGCAGTGCTGATCGAGAAATACATCGAGCAGCCCCGCCATATCGAGGTGCAGGTCTTTGGCGACGGCAGAAACGCCGTCCACCTGTTCGAACGGGATTGTTCGTTGCAGCGCCGCCACCAGAAGGTGATCGAGGAAGCCCCGGCCCCCGGCATGACGCAGGAAATGCGCGAGGCGATGGGGCGCGCGGCGGTGCGCGCCGCCGAGGCCATCGGTTACAGCGGCGCGGGCACCATCGAGTTCATCGTGGATGGCAGCCGTGGCCTGCGGCCGGACGGCTTCTGGTTCATGGAGATGAACACCCGCCTGCAGGTCGAACACCCGGTGACCGAGGCGATCACCGGCGTCGATCTGGTCGAATGGCAGTTGCGCGTGGCCTCGGGCGAACCCCTGCCTGCCCGGCAGGAGGACCTTTCGATCCGCGGTCATGCCTTCGAGGCGCGCCTTTACGCCGAGGACGTCCCGGCGGGCTTCCTGCCTGCCACCGGCCGCCTGGCGCATCTGCATTTCCCGGGCGGCGCGCGGATCGAGACCGGCGTGCGGCAGGGCGATTCGATCAGCCCCTGGTACGACCCGATGATCGCCAAGGTCGTCACCTGGGGCGCCACCCGCGCCATCGCCCTGCGCGCCTTGGAAGCGGCCCTGGTCGATACCGAGGTCGCGGGTTCCGTCACGAACCTCGACTTCCTGATCGCCCTGACGCGGCACGACGGCTTTCGCGCGGGCGAGGTCGATACCGGCCTGATCGGGCGCGACCTCGACGCGCTTGTGGCGGCATCCGAACCCCAGCCTGCGGCCCGCGCCCTGGCGGTGATCGGGCTTGCGGGGCTTTCGGACCCTCAGGTCAAGGGCGGTATGACCCTGTGGCAGCCGCTGCGCCGCACCATTGCCTGGCAGGGCGGCCAGGCGGTGCTGGAAATACTCGGCCCCGGCGCGGCGCGTGTCACGCTGGACAGCCAGCCGCACGAGGTCCGCTGGCAGGGCGACCGCTGGTGGGTGGACGGCAGCCTTTGCCGCCATCGCATCACCGCCCATGACAGCGGCGTCAGCGTGTTCGGCGCGGGCAGCCTGCATCTGCTGCCGCTCGACCCGCTGGACCGGCAGTCCGATTCCGGGGCCGGCGCGGCGCTGACGCTGTCGCCGATGCCGGGGCTGGTGAAGTCGGTCCATGTCAGCGCGGGCCAGACCGTCAAGGCAGGCGACCGCCTTGCCGTGCTGGAGGCGATGAAGATGGAACACAGCCTGACCGCCGCCCGCGACGGCACCGTGGCCGAGGTGCTGGCCCAGGAAGGCCAACAGGTCGAGGCAGGCGCCCCCCTGATCCGGCTGGAGGAGGAACATGCCTGACACGCCCCCCGAACCCGTGCCTACCGACGCACTGCCCCCTGCCTCGGGCGGTCCGGTCAAGGATGGCGGCGGGGAGATCATCCTCTGGCACGTGCCGCTGTCGCGCTCGATGCGCATCCTGTGGCTGCTGAACGAGCTTGAACTGCCCTTCAGCCTGCGGGTCATGGACCTGCGCGGCAAGGACATGCGCGCCGCCGAATACGCGGCCATCCATCCGGTCGGCCGGGCGCCCGCGCTGCAGATCGACGGCAACGTAATCCACGAATCCGGCGCGATGGTCGAATACCTGTGCGAGACACGCGGGCCCCACCTGTGGCGCGCGCCGGGGGCCGAGGGGCGGCTCGGCTGGCTCGACTGGCTGCATTTCGCCGAGACGATTGGCCAGCATATCGCCAACCTGACGCAAAGCCACCTGATGCTGCGCGACCCCTCGACGCGTTCTCACACCGTGATGAAGCTGGAAACGGCGCGGCTGGCCCGCACGCTGCGGCTGGTGGAACAGACGGTTGAGGGGCAGGACTGGCTGATGGCGGGCGATTTCTCGGGCGTCGATTGCGCTGTCGGCTGGTCGGTCTGGACCGCGGGCCGCTTTGTCCGCCTGTCGCCCGCCCTGCAGGCCTATGCCGACCGCTGCACCGCGCGTCCCGCTTTCGGGCGCGCCCTGCCGCAGGAAGGCGAGCCGCAGCTTTATGACCGCGACTTCTATGAGCTGTCCAATGCCTGAAGCCGTCGAAATCTTCGAGATGGGCCCGCGTGACGGGTTGCAGAACGAAAAGCGGCTGATCCCCGCCGCTGACAAGATCGCCTTGGTCGATCTGCTGTCGCAGGCGGGTTTCCGGCGCATCGAAGTCACCAGTTTCGTCAGCCCGAAATGGGTTCCGCAGATGAGCGACGCGGCCGAGGTCATGGCGGGCATCACCCGCGCGCCTGGAGTCAGCTATGCCGTGCTCACGCCGAACATGAAGGGCTATGAGGGGGCAAAGGCAGCGCGCGCCAGCGAGGTCGCGATCTTCGCCAGCGCATCCGAAGGCTTCAGCCGCGCCAACCTGAACGCGACCATTGCCGAAAGCCTGGAGCGGCTCGCGCCCGTGGCGCAGGCGGCGCAGGCAGATGGCATCCCGGTGCGCGGCTATGTCAGCGTCGTGACGGACTGCCCGTTCGATGGTCCCACACCGCCCGCCCATGTCGCCCGGGTGGCGGCGGCGCTGCGCGACATGGGCTGCTATGAGGTCAGCCTGGGCGACACGATCGGGCAAGGACGACCCGAAACCATCGACGCCATGCTGGCCGCGGTTCTGGACGAGGTGCCCGCCGAGAGGCTGGCCGGGCATTACCACGACACGGCGGGTCGCGCGCTGCAGAACATCGACGCCAGCCTGGCGCGCGGGCTGAGGGTCTTCGATGCGGCGGTAGGCGGGCTTGGCGGCTGCCCCTATGCGCCGGGCGCGGCGGGCAATGTCGCCACGGAAAAAGTCGCGGCGCATCTGGCCGCTCGGGGATTTGCGCATGGGTTGGACATGGCGGTGATCGAACGGGCCGCCGCCTTTGCGCGCGGTCTGAGGGGAACAGCCCATGTTTGAGACGATCCGCATCGACACCGACGCGCGGGGCGTGGCGACCCTGTGGCTTGCCCGTCCCGACAAGCACAACGCCCTGTCCCAGCGGATGATGGAGGAACTGACCGAGGCCGCCGTCCGGCTTGGGGCCGATCCTGCCGTGCGCGTCGTCGTGCTGGCGGGCGAGGGGACCAGCTTCTGCGCAGGCGGCGATCTGGGCTGGATGCGGGCGCAGATGGATGCGGATGCGGAAACACGGCGCGAAGGCGCGCGGGTGCTGGCCGGGATGCTGTCGGCGCTGAACCTGCTGCCCAAGCCGGTGATTGCCCGTGTCCACGGCAACGCTTTTGGCGGCGGCGCGGGCATGATGGCCGTGGCCGACATCGCCATCGCCGCAACCACCGCGAAGTTCGGTCTGACCGAGGTCAAGCTGGGCCTGATCCCCGCCACCATCGGCCCCTATGTCCTGGCCCGGATGGGCGAGGACAAGGCGCGCCGCGTCTTCTTCTCGGCCCGCCTTTTCGGCGCGGACGAGGCCGTGACGCTGAACCTGGTCGCCCGCGCCGTCGCGCCCGGGGATCTGGACGCCGCCGTCGAGGCCGAGGTCGCGCCCTTCCTGCTGGCCGCCCCCGCCGCGGTCGCCGCCGCCAAGGCGCAGTGCCGCGCCCTGGGTCCGCGCATCGACCAAGCCGTGATCGAGGACAGCATCGACCGGCTGGTCGCCGTCTGGGAAGGCGACGAGGCGCCCGAGGGCATCGCGGCCTTCTTCGACAAGCGCAGGCCCCGCTGGCAGGTCTGATCCGCATCCGCTAAGGCTGGCGAAAGACAGCAAGGGCGGCAGGCATGGAAGTCAGGATACTCGACCCGCGGATCCACGTATGGGGTCTGCCGGATTACCAGACGGCGGGCTCGGCCGCCATCGACCTGTTTGCCTGCCTGGATTCCGCCACCGACATCACGCCGCAGGCACCGGCGGTGCTGATCAGCGCCGGGATCGCGCTGTCCTTCGGCGACTTCTCCTTCGCCGGGCTGATCCTGCCGCGATCGGGGCAGGGCCACAAGCGGGGGCTTGTACTGGGCAATTCGACCGGGTTGATTGACCCCGACTACACGGGCGAGGTGATGATCAGCACCTGGAACCGCAATCCGCCGGGGTCGGACCCGATCACCATCCAGCCGGGCGAACGGATCGCGCAGATGATCTTCGTGCCGGTGCTGCGCCCCCGTTTCACCGTTGTCGACGCCTTCAGCCGAACCACCGCGCGGGCTGCGGGCGGCTTCGGTTCGACAGGGGCCTGAGGCCATGACGGGGTTGTGGCTGCTGATCGGCATCGCAACCGCAGGCTGGATCCTTGGCCTGCCGCGCCGGGTTTTGCTGTTGGTGTTGGCCCTGGCCTGGGGCACCATCGAGCTGGCCCACCTGGTCTTTCCCCGCCTGGGCGCATTCTTTGGCGGATCGGCGAAGGGCTGGCTTGTTGCGGGCGGGCTGGCGGGGCTGGTGATCGCCTATCGTGCGGGCATCGGCTGGCTGCGGGCCCGCGCGGTTCCCGTCGAGCAAGCCGAACCCGCCCCGACCCCGGTGCAGGACACCGAACTGGACCGCTATGCTCGCCATCTGGTGCTGCGAGAGATCGGCGGCCCCGGCCAGATGCGTTTGCGCGATGCGCGGGTGCTGATCGTCGGCGCGGGCGGGCTGGGCGCGCCTGTCTGCCTCTATCTGGCGGCGGCGGGCGTCGGGCGGATCACTGTGGCGGACGATGACGCGGTCAGCCTGTCGAACCTGCAGCGGCAGGTGATCTTTCGCACCGATCAGCAGGGCCAGCCCAAGGCCGAAGCAGCCGCCGGTGCCATGCGCGCCCTGAATCCGCTGGTCCAGGTCACGGCCCTGCCGCGCCGCATCACCGAAGCCGATGCCGATCTGATCGCCCGGCATGACCTGGTGCTGGACGGCACCGACAGCTTTGCCGGGCGGCAGGCGATCAACCGGGCCTGCGTCGCGGCTCGCGTGCCATTGATCGCCGGCGCCATCGCGCAGTGGGAAGGGCAGGTCACGCTCTATGACCCGGCGCGGGGCGGGCCATGCCTGTCCTGCCTGTTCCCGACGGCCCCCGCGCCGGGCCTGGCCCCGCCCTGCGCGGAGGCCGGCGTCGTCGGCCCCCTGCCGGGGGTCGTCGGCAGCCTCATGGCGCTTGAGGCGATCAAGCACCTGACCGGGGCGGGGCAGGGCCTGCGCGGGCGGATGATGATCTTTGACGGGCTTTACGGCGAAAGCCGCATGATCGGCACCGCGCGGCGGCCGGATTGCCCGGTCTGCGGAACGGGACTGGAAGGCGGGCCGGAAGCCTTCTAGGTTCGGTTGGACCAAGGAGGCTTCGATGAATTCCGAACTGACCCGCTGGACCGGCCCCGAGGGGCTGCCGCGTTTCGACCTGATCGCCGATACCGACATGGCCCCCGCCTTCGACCGCGAACTGGCCGCAGCCGAAGCCGCGATGGAGGCGATCGCCGCCAATCCCGACGCGCCCACCTTCGCCAATACCGTCGCTGTGATGGAGGTCGCGGAGGAAGGGCTGAACCGCGTCCTGTCGATCTTCTACACGCTGGCGAATGTCGATTCGAACCCTGCCCGAGAGGCGCTGCAACGCGACTTCGCGCCCCGGCTGGCAGCCTATAACAGCAAGACGGGAATGGATCCGCGCCTTTATGCGCGCGTGAAGGCGGTGGCCGCGACTGCCGACACCCTGCCGCCCGAGGATCGCCGCATCACCGAACTGGCGCTGCGCGGCCTGACCCGGTCGGGCGCGGGGCTTGAAGGCCAGGCTCGCGACCGCATGGCCGAGATCCGCGCCCGCATGGCCGTGCTGACCACGCAGTTTTCCCAGAACGTGCTGGCGGACGAACGCGATTATGTCCTGCGGGTCCCCGAAGATCGCCTGGAGGGCCTGCCCGACTGGCTGCTGCGATCCATGCGCGCGGCGGCGAAGGAGCGCGACATCGAGGGGCAAGTCGTCACGCTGTCCCGGTCGCTGATCGTGCCCTTCCTGGAATACGCCCATGACCGCGCCCTGCGCGAGACAGCCTTCAGGGCCTGGGCCGCGCGCGGGTCGGGCCAAGGCGCCGGGGGCGAGGCTACGAACAACCTGCCGCTGGCGGCAGAGATTCTGGCGCTGCGAAACGAACGCGCCCGCCTGCTGGGCTATGCCGACTTCGCCGCCTTCAAGCTGGAGCCCGAGATGGCGGGCACCGCCGACCGCGTGGCCGAGCTTCTGGGCCAAGTGTGGAAGCCGGCCTACAAAAGGGCTGCCGAGGACGAAGCCAAGCTGACCGCCATGGCTCGCGACGACGGCGTGAATGGCGCGCTGGAGCCTTGGGACTGGCGGCTTTACGCGGAACGCCTGCGGCGGCGCGAGCATGACTTTGACGCCGATCAGGTGAAACCCTACCTGACGCTGGACGCGATGCTGGAGGCCATGATGGACGTGGCCTACCGCCTGTTCCGGCTGGAGTTCCAGCCCTTCGACGCGCCCCTGTGGTCGCCCGACGCGCGCGTCTGGCGGATCACCCGCGACGGGCATCTGATGGCGATCTTCGTGGGCGACTACTTTGCCCGCCCCTCGAAACGCTCGGGGGCCTGGTGTTCGTCCCTGCAGGTCCAGCACAAGATCGGCGCGGGCCAGCGGCCGATCGTGGTGAATGTCTGCAACTTCGCGCCGCCCGAACAGCCCGGCGCGCCGGCCTTTCTGTCCTGGGATGACGCGCGCACGCTGTTCCACGAATTCGGCCATGCGACCCATCACATCCTGTCGGACGTGACCTGGCCCTCGATCTCGGGGACATCGGTGGCGCAGGATTTCGTGGAACTGCCCAGCCAGCTTTACGAACACTGGCTGGAACAGCCGGCCGTCCTGGACGCCCATGCCCGGCATCACCGGACGGGCCAGCCGCTGCCGGCCGACCTGCGTGACCGCCTGCTGGCGGCGGGCAAGGCGGATGCCGGTTTCGCAACCACCGAATACCTGGAAAGCGCGCTGGTCGATCTGGCCTTCCACCGCGGCGATCCGCCGGCCGATGCCATGGCCCGGCAGGCGCAGGTCCTGGCCGACCTGGATGCGCCATCGGCCATCCCGATGCGCCACGCGACGCCGCATTTCAGCCACGTCTTCAGCGGGGACAGCTATGCCAGCGGCTATTACAGCTACATGTGGTCCGAGGTGATGGACGCCGACGCCTTTGCCGCCTTCGAGGAAACCGGCGACATCTTCGACCCCGCGACCGCGCGGCGGCTGGAGGAGACGATCCTGTCGCGCGGCGGCTCGGCCCCGGCAGACCAGCTGTGGCTGGCGTTCCGCCAGCGGATGCCGGGGGTCGATGCGCTGCTGCGGGGGCGGGGGCTGGCCTAGTCCCTGACCTCGTCCGGGTCCACGCCCCAGATCGACGACTTCGGCACCCATCCCCGCTGGCCGCCGCCCGAGATGCGGCACCAGCCGGGATTGCATTCGCCCAGGCGGACGATGGCGCCCATCTCGGCCCGCGCGACGATGTCGGCGTCGGGATGGGGGCGGCTGCGCAGTTCGACCATGTCCTGCGTCACAAGCGCGGTGCGCACGCCCGACAGCAGCGCGTAATGGATCCAGCCCCCGGCGCCGTCCTTGTCCTCGACCCGGCGCCAGTGGCCGAATTCGGCGACGACGCGCAGCGGCATCCCGGCATGGCGGAACACCCAGTCGATGCGGTGCGACAGGCTGGGGCCGCGGCGGGCATTCCCCTCGGACCCCTTCAGGCTGACATATCGCGGCACCGGCAGGTTGGTGACCGGTCCCCGGACCACGCCGCCGCTGTCCTGAGCGCGGACGATCTGCGCATCGGCCGATTGCGGCACGCCCTCTGCCTGGGCAAGCGCCAGCCCCACCGAGGCCGCCAGAACCGCTGCCCCGCAACCCAATAGCGTCCGTATCCTCATAAACCCGTCCGTTCCTGCCGACCGCCCCTGGCGGTCCCTTCTGCCCCATTCGCCGGGGCCGCGACGCGCCCCGATGGGGTCTTGTGCATGCCCCATATCGCGGGCAGTTTGCCAAAGACGGCGTCTTTTTGGAAGGCCGCCCCGACATGACATCGAGAAAGTGAGGCCATCATGCACAGCCCGCAGCCCTCGCGCCAGAAACTGCGCGTCGTCGTGACGCGCCGCCTGCCCGAGGTGGTCGAAACCCGCATGAAGGAGCTGTTCGACGTGGCCCTGCGCGACGACGACACCAAGATGTCGCGCGACGACCTGGCTGCGGCGATGCGCGGGGCGGACGTGCTGGTACCGACGGTGACCGACCATATCGACGCCAACATGCTGGCCCAGGCCGGAGAGCGGCTGAAGCTGATCGCGAATTACGGCGCGGGCGTTGATCACATCGATGTCCAGTCCGCCCGGCAGCGCGGCGTTCTGGTGACGAACACGCCAGGCGTCGTCACCGAGGACACGGCTGACATGGTCATGGCGCTGATCCTGTGCGTCACACGGCGCATCCCCGAGGGCATGGCCGAGATGCAGGCGGGCCGCTGGGGTGGCTGGGCGCCCACATCGCATCTGGGCGGGCGCCTTGGCGGACGCAGGCTTGGTATCCTGGGCATGGGCCGGATCGGGCAGGCAGTGGCGCGGCGTGCCAATGTCTTCGGGATGCAGGTCCATTATCACAACCGCCGCCGTCTGCGTCCCGAGATCGAGCAGGAATTGCAGGCCACCTATTGGGAAAGCCTGGACCAGATGCTGGCGCGCATGGACATCATCAGCGTGAACGCGCCGCACACGCCCTCGACCTTCCACCTGCTGAACGCGCGGCGGCTGAAGCTGCTGAAGCCCACGGCCGTGGTGGTGAACACCTCGCGCGGCGAGGTGATCGACGAGAACGCCCTGACCCGGATGCTGCGCGCGGGGGAAATCGCGGGGGCGGGTCTCGACGTCTTCGAACACGGGCACGAGATCAATCCCCGCCTGCGCGAACTGCCGAACGTCGTCCTGCTGCCCCACATGGGCAGCGCCACGGTCGAGGGCCGGGCCGAGATGGGCGAGAAGGTCATCATCAACATCAAGACCTTTGCCGACGGTCACCGCCCGCCGGACCTGGTCGTGCCCAGCATGTTGTGAAGGCCGGGGCGACTCCGCCGCATCCTGCAGGAATGGGACGTGAATCATGACCAGGGCGGGCCAGGCCGGAAGCAGGACGCGGTGGGCGGTTTCGGCGCTGTTCTTCTGCAACGGCCTTGTTGTGGGAAGCTGGGCGCCAAAGCTGCCGGCGATGATGGCACGGCTGGACATAAGCGAGTCGGTGGCCGGGTTGCTTGTGCTGGCCCTGGGGGTGGGCTCGATCTGTCTGATGCCGGTCTTCGGGGCGCTGGTCGCCCGGCGCGGGTCGGCCCATGCGGTCCGGCTGGCGGCGGTGCTGTTCACGCCCAGCCTGGTCTGGATCTCGCTTGCGCCCTCGCCTTGGGCGGCCGCTGCCACGGTTCTGGTCTTCGGCGGGCTGATCGGCGGGATGGATGTCGCGATGA
Organism: Paracoccus benzoatiresistens; assembly: GCF_026913015.1. Lineage (GTDB taxonomy): Bacteria > Pseudomonadota > Alphaproteobacteria > Rhodobacterales > Rhodobacteraceae > Paracoccus > Paracoccus benzoatiresistens. The sequence goes on along the minus strand of NZ_JAPTYD010000019.1, from coordinate 11,286 downwards.
ACGCCAATGCCGTCGCGGTGGAGCGGGCGCGGCGGCGCGCAATCATGTCGTCCTGCCACGGCTTCTGGTCCCTTGGCGGTTTGGCCGGTGCAGGGATCGGGGGCCTCGCGATCCAGACCCTGGGCGAGTTGACGCATGCCATCGCCGTGACGCTTGTGGTGGCCGCGATCCTGGCCGTGGCCTTTCCTCACCTGCTGCGCGACAGTCCGGCGGGTGAACACAGGCACCAGCCCCTGCGCCTGCCGCGCACGCCGCTGCCCTATCTGATCGGGGTGATGGCACTGGCCTCGATGATCCCGGAAGGCGCGATCCTCGACTGGGCGGCGGTCTATCTGCAGCGCGAAATGGGGGCGCCGCTCGCGCTGGCGGGGTGGGGCTTTGCCGCCTGCGCGGGGACCATGGCCGTCATGCGCTTCCTGGGGGATGGCATCCGGGGCCGCTTCGGCGCGGTAAGGACGCTGCGGGTCAGCACGCTGATCGCCATGGCCGGGCTGGCTCTGGCGGCAATGGCGCCCGTGCCCTGGGCAGCGATCGCGGGCTTCGGGCTGGCGGGCATCGGCATCGCGAACATGGTGCCGATCGCCTTTTCGGCGGCGGGCAATGTGCCGGGGCTGGCCCATGGCGTCGGGCTGTCGGTCGTCACGACCATGGGCTATTCCGGGATCCTGCTGGCCCCCGGCACCATCGGCTTTCTGGCCGAACGGATGAGCTTTTCCGTCATCTACCTTGGCCTGTCGCTGCTGCTTCTGGTGCCGCTGCTGCTGTCGCGCTTGGCGCAGACCGCAGATTTTCGCGGTGGCGGCTGACGCGCCTAGGCCCGCAAGGCCCCTGCGACCAAGGTCACCGACACCACCGCCAGCCAGACCGATGCCGCCCGCCGTAGCACATGCATCCGCTGCGCCCCGCCATCCCCCTGCCGCGTCACAGCCCCGGCGCTGCCCCAGATCATCGCAACGCCAGCCGCCGTCAGGCAGAACATGGCCAGCCGCGGGAAGAACGCGTCGGCACCGGGGGCGGGAAGCAGCACAAGGCCAATGATCAGCGCCTTGGGGTTCAGGACGGTCGTCAGATAGACGCGCCCGGCGGTGATCTCGCCGCCCGCCTGCGCCAGCGATCCGCGCCCCCACAGCTTGACTGCCAGGAACATCACCCATGCCGCCGCCGTAAGCTTGATGATCTGCGCGGCCAGCGGGTGATCCGCCATCAGGCCGTGGCCGATGAAAGCCAGGGGCAGGATCATGGTGAGGTATCCCAGGATCTCGGCGGGCAGCAGGCGCATGACGCGCCGCAACCCGCCCGAAGCACCGGCAAGACCCATCAGCGTGTTGGTCGGACCGGGCGTCAGCAAGAGTCCCAGCACAGCGGACAGGAAGGTGGCAAGGGTCATGGTCGTTCGTCGCGTTGGTTCACGCACCGTCTAGTGGCCGGCCGGCGCAAAGGCCTTGATCTGGATCAGTCAGCGATAGACGTTGTCCTCGCCCGGAAAGTTCCGCTCGCGCACGGCCGTGGCATAGGCGGCGAGGGCCTCGTCCGCCTGCGCGCCGAGGTTCGCGAACTTGCGAACGAAGCGCGGCACCCGGCCGCTCAGGCCCAGCATGTCGTCCAGCACCAGGATCTGCCCGTCGCAGCGGGCCGATGCACCGATGCCGATGGTGGGAACCGCCACAGCCTCGGTCATGCGGTCTGCCAGGGGTTCGACCACGCCCTCGACCACAAGGGCGAAGGCGCCGGCTTCGGCGATATCGACCGCGTCCCGGACGTGGAGCGGCCAGCTTTCGCTGTCGCGCCCTTGGGTCTTGAAGCCGCCCAGGGTATGCGTCGCCTGCGGGGTCAGGCCGACATGGCCCATGACCGGGATGCCGCGTTCGGTCAGGAAGCGGATCGTGGGCGCCATGCGGCTGCCGCCCTCCAGCTTGACCGCGCCAGCGCCGGTTTCGCCCATGATCCGCGCGGCGTTGCGGAAGGCCTGCTCGGGGCTTTCCTCGTAGCTGCCGAAGGGCATGTCCACTACTACCATGGCCCGCTGGCTGCCCCGGACGACCGCCTGACCATGAAGGATCATCATCTCCATCGTCACGCCGACGGTCGAGGGCAGGCCGTGGATCACCATGCCCAGGCTGTCGCCGACCAGGATCAGGTCGGCATGGCGGTCCACCATCGCTGCCAGGGGCGCGGTATAGGCAGTCAGCGCGACAATGGGCGTGCCGCCCTTGCGGGATGCGATCTCGGGCGCGGTGACGCGCTTGATCCGGGTTTCAACGGACATCGGGGCCGCCTTTCGGCTGCGCGACACGCTGGTCGATCAGCAGCACGTCGCCGAAGCGCACGGCCAGCAGGATCACCACCGGACGCTGGATGGTGGCGATGCGCGACAGGTCGACCGCATCGCGGATATCGATGGAGCGGATATGGGCCAGCGGCTCGGCCCCGATGATGCGGCGCAACTCGGCCCGGACGGCCGAGAGGCCCGCGCCCTGCGCGATCATCTGCTGGGCGCGGTCCAAGGCGCGGTTCAGCACAGGGGCAGCGGCGTGCTCGGCCGGGGACAGGCGGCGGTTGCGCGATGACATGGCCAGGCCGTCGGCCTCTCGCACCGTGGGCACGGCAAGGATCTGCACCGGCACGTCCAGGTCGGCCACCATCTGCCGGATCACGGCAAGCTGCTGGTAGTCCTTTTCCCCGAAGGTCGCGGCATCCGGCCGGACGATGTTGAAGAGCTTCGTCACCACCGTCGCCACGCCACGGAAATGGCCGGGCCGCAGTCGTCCCATCAGCATCCGCGACAGGCCCGTCACCTCGACCACCGTCTGTGCGCCAGGGCGATAGATGTCGGCCACGGTCGGCAGGAACACCGCGTCGCAGCCAGCCTGCCGCAGCAGCGCAAGGTCGTTTTCCTCATCCCGGGGATAGGTCGCCAGATCCTCGTTCGGGCCGAACTGCGTGGGGTTCACGAAGATCGAGGTCACGACCCGCCCGCCGCCCTGACGCTCCAGCCAGTCGCGGGCACGGGCCACCAGCGACAGGTGGCCGTCATGCAGCGCGCCCATGGTCGGCACCAGGACCACAGGACTGCCCTGATGCCGCCAATCGCGCATCGCCTGCCTGTCGCGGCAAATCTGCATCCGTTCCCCCGTCCCTGGTGGCGCGCACCCTAAGGGACCGCTACAGATTCGCACAAGTGCTGCATTGCAGCATGTCGTTTTTGGCCATTTTAGGTCGGGCCCATGGGAACTGGAAACACAAGCCGTGGCAGTAACGGGACAACAACTTGACCCAAGGAGTCGCGCGAATGAAGTCGCATGTGAAGGTTCTTGTCGTCGGAGGCGGCGCAGTCGGCTGCGGCATCGCGCTCCATCTGGCCCGCGCCGGATGGGAGGTGATGCTGGTCGAGCGTGACGAGCTGACGGCGGGATCCACCTGGCACGCGGCGGGCCTGCTGCCGCTGTTCAACATGGGTTACGCGACGACCCATATCCACGACTATTCGGTCAAGCTTTACGCGGAACTGGAATCGCAGACCGGCCTCAACGCGGGCTTCACGCGCTGCGGCAACCTGCGCATGGCGCAGACGCAGGATCGGATGGACGAATACATGCTGTATTCCGCCACCGCCGAAACCGTCGGGATCGAGCATCAGTTCCTGACCCCGCAGCAGATCAAGGACCGCTGGCCCCTGGTCCGCACCGAGGATCTGAAGGGCGCGCTGTTCCATCCGACCGACGGCTACATCAACCCCGCCGATGTCACCCAGGCCATGGCCAAGGGCGCGCGCATGGCGGGCGCCACGATCGAGCGGAAGATCCAGGTCAACGGCTACAAGTGGACCGGGTCCGAATGGATCGTCACCTGCGAGAAGCTGGTCGAGAAGGGCGGCAACCTGGTCGGATCCGGCGAGACCTTCGAGATCCGGGCCGAGCATGTCGTGACCGCGACCGGCAACCATGCGCAGCGCACCGCGCGCCTGCTGGGCATCAAGATCCCCGCGATCCCGGTCGAGCACCAGTATATCGTCACCGAGCCCGACCCGGCCCTGGTGCAGTGGCGGACCGCGGGCAATCCCGAACATCCGGTTCTGCGCGACGCCGACGCCAAGTGGTATGTCCGCGAGGAACGCGGCGGCTGGATCCTCGGCCCCTATGAACGCAACGCGCCGGCGCGGTTCCTGTATGACGTGCCCGAGTCCTTCCGCGCCGACCTGTTTCCGCTGGATCTTGAGCGGATCGAGGAGGAATACATGTCCATGATCCATCGGCTTCCGACCTCGGAAACGGTGGGGCTGAAGGACGACTACAACGGCCCGATCTGCTATACGCCCGACGGCAACCCCCTGGTCGGCCCGGCGCCCGGCCTGCGCAACATGTGGCTGGCCGAGGGCTTCAGCTTCGGCATCACCGCGGCAGGCGGCGTCGGCCATTACCTGACCCAGATGATGGTCGAGGGCGAGGCCGAGATCGACATGGCCTCGCTGGACCCGCGCCGCTATGGCAACTGGATGACGACCGAATACGGCGCCCGCAAGAACGAGGAAGCCTACGAGCACGTCTTCATCCTGCACCATCCCGACGAGGAACGCGAAGCCTGCCGGCCGCTGCGCACCTCGCCCGCCTACGACCGGCAGAAGGCGCGCGGCGCGCAGTTCGGCCATGTGAACGGGTGGGAACGGCCGAACTACTATGGCCCGCAGGACTTCGACGACCACGCATCCCGCAGCTTCCGCCGCGGCGGCTGGTGGCAGTACGCCAAGGCCGAGGCCGAGGCGATCCGCAACGCGGCGGGCCTGATCGACGCGACGGCCTTCGCCAAGCACATGGTCAAGGGGCCGGGGGCGACCGCCTTCCTGGACTGGCTGACCACCAACAAGCTGCCCAAGGTGGGCCGCATCAACCTGACCTATGCGCTGACCGATGCGGGCACGACGCGGACCGAATACACCATCGTCCGGTTGGCCGAGGACAGCTACTACCTGGTGTCTGCCGGGGCATGGGCGGCTTATGACGGCGATCACCTGGTGAAATCAGCCGAGGACTTCATGGCCTCGGGTGGTGAATACGTCAGCATCCAGGACGTGACCACCCAGTGGGGGGTCTTTGCCCTGGCGGGTCCGGCATCCCGCGACATCCTGGCCAAGCTGATCCGCGATGCGCAGCCGGAAACGGCGCTGTCGAACAAGCGCTTCCCTTGGCTGTCGGCCAGGCAGATCGAACTGGGCATGGTCCCCGTCAACGCCATCCGCGTGGCCTATACGGGCGAACTTGGCTGGGAACTGCACCACCCGATCGAGATGCAGAACCACCTGTTCGACCGGCTGATGGAAGCCGGCGAGCCGCTGGGCCTGAAGCTGGTCGGTGCGCGGGCGCAGAACTGGCTGCGGCAGGAGAAATCCTATCGCGCCTTCGGAACCGAACTGGGCCGCGATGCGACCCCGCTGGAGGCCGGTTTGGACCGCTTCGTCGATCTGCCCAAGGACTTCCGGGGCAAGGCCGCCATGGAGGCCAAGGGCATCCGGTCGATGTGCGTCACCCTGCTGATCGACGGTCCGCAGGACGCCGATCCCTGGGGGCGCGAGGGGATCTTCCTGGACGGCCAGAAGGTCGGGCGCCTGACCTCGGGCGGCTATTCGGTCGCCTTCGGCAAGCAGATCGGCATGGGCTATGTCCGCCCGGACCTCGCCCAGCCTGGCACGAAGCTGAAAGTCCGCATGTTCCGCGAGCTGTGGGACGCCGAGGTGACCGAAGACAGCCCCTACGACCCGCAGAACGCCCGCATCCGCGTGGACGGTTAAGCGGACACCCTGCGCCTTCCGGTCAGCCGACCAGCAGGCGCAGGGCCTCCTCGTATGAGCAGGTCCGGACCTGCGCCTCGGGCAGATAGGTCTTGCCGATGGTCAGGGACGCATAGCCGTGGGTCAGTGCCCAGACCGCCGCTTCGAGCGCAGCGGCAGGACGGTTGGCGGTGAAAGGTGCGCATACCTCCTTGAGGACAAGATAGCTGCCGTTAGAGATATTGCGCAGCTCGGCGTCCCGCGTGGGCAACTGGTCAAGCATCAGGCGGAACAGCGCCGTCCGGTTTCCCGCGAAATGGATATAGGCCAGGTTGACCGCAAGCAGCGCATCGAAGGCATCGGCGCCTTCAGGCAGGTTGTCGCGGGCGGCGGCCAGATCATGCAGGAAGCTTTGGAAGCCCCGCGTGGCTATGGCGGTCTTCAATCCCGGCAGGCCGTCGAAGTGATGAGCCGGCGCGGCATGGGACACGCCCGCCCGGGCGGCAACGCGCCGCAGCGTCAGCCCCTCGGTGCCTTCCTCATCAAGAAGTGCAAGCCCCGCCTCGATCAAGGCCCGGGGCAACTCGCCACGTGCAGGCATCTTACCCTCGTCCGAAAACTTGACAGTGTAAACTCTTCGGCTAGTATAAGCCGTCCCAGAAAGGTCAATGGCACGCTCGTGAGGAAGACAAGCATGCTATCTGAGTATGGTTAGCGAGTCCTGGGAAGCTCGTTCGAGGTTCTGGCCTGAATTTTTAACCTGTTTTTCGTTTACTGAGTATTCAGGCCAGGGCTGCGGCACCCTGTTAACACTCTCGCTGCACCCTGTGCAAGTATTTGTCTGCGCATTTGAGCACGACTTTGGCAGTCTGCCTGGACCGATGTGACTGATGAGCCTTCTGCTAACAACATGCGCCTGCGGGCTTTCCCGGAAAGGATTGGAAGGCAATTGGCGGTGAGATCTTTAGCTCTGGCTTGAACCGTTAATGTCAGTTCGTGGGCGTTCAGCGGGACCGCTGGCGCAACCACGGTCTGCCCGCGCGGCACCTGGTGGCGAAGAGGCAGAAGGCCAAAGGGAACCGCGAAGGCTGACAAGGCAGCGCAAGACGAGCAAATCAAAAAGGCCGGACCCGAAGGTCCGGCCTTTTTGATTTTTGGAGCGGGCGATGAGATTCGAACTCACGACCCTAACCTTGGCAAGGTTATGCTCTACCCCTGAGCTACGCCCGCATCCGTTTCCTCTGGCGCTTCGTCTTACCGTCTCGCCTTCGGTGAGCGGTGATTTATGGGACTGCGCCGGGGGGCGCAAGAGGAAAAATCACGTCCGGCACGAATTTTTTCCAAACATTGACAGCACCCTGCAAAGCACGTGAACCTGCCGCGACAACAAGGGAAGGGCCATGGCCGCAGCCGAGCAGCTTTCGAACTTCGTGCGCGACGCCCTGGCGGCGGGCCATGACGGCGTGCGCATCCGCAGCGCGCTGCAGCAGGCCGGCTGGACCGCGCCCGAGATCGAAGGCGCCATGACAGCCTGGCAGGACGGGGGCGGGCTGCCGCCCGTTCCTCGGCCCCGGCCCTATGTCTCGGCGCGCGAGGCGATGCTTTATGCGCTGCTGATGATCGCGCTGGTGCTTGTCTGCTTCCATGTCCTGCGGCTTGGCTTTCAGGTGATCGACCTTGCGATTCCCGATCCGGCCGAATTCCATGCGCTGGACAGATGGTCCATGCGCTTTTCCATCGCGGCCATCCTGGCCTTCCTGCCGCTGTTCGTGGTTCTGGACCATCGCATGGCCCGCCACATGGGCGAAGGCGACCAAAGGCGGCGTTCGCAGGCGCGGCGGGTCTTTGCCTCGATCACGGTCCTTGCCGCGGCCCTGGTGCTGCTGGGCGATGTCGTCTCGGTCGTCTATGCCTTCCTGTCGGGCGACCTGACGCCTCGGCTGGCGGCAAAATGCGCCCTGGTCGCCGTTACGGGCCTGCTGGTGGCCGGCTGCTATCGCGAGGATCTGGATGGCTAGACCTTGGCCCGTCTGGGCGCTGACCGGCCTGTCTCTGGCGGTTCTTGTGGCGGGCGTCGTTGCCACCGGCGGACCGGCACAGGGCCGGGCGGAAAGGCGCGACCAGACCCGGGAACGCGATTTGTCCGCGATCCAGTCGCTGCTGCTCTGCAAGGCCCAGCAGGCGGGGCGGGTGGGCACCGATCCGACGCCCATCGAAGCCTGCCCCCTGACGCCGCGCCTGGCCGATCCCTTTACGGGCGCCCCCTACCGGATCGAGCTGGTGGCGCCGGACAGCATCCGCCTTTGCGCCGGGTTCGAGACCCAGCCGGACATGCCCGACCAGGGCCGGGACAAGTCGGGCTGCATGGTCCAGCGGATCGCTGTGGATCTGCCTGGCTAGGCCGCCTATTCCGCCGCGCGGACCCGCGCAGGCCGCAGCATTGGCGCCAGGTAGCGTCCCGTGTGGCTTTCATGGACCTTCGCCACATCCTCGGGCGTTCCCACGGCCACGATGCGCCCGCCGCCGTCGCCGCCCTCGGGGCCGATGTCGATGATCCAGTCGGCGGTCTTGATGACATCCAGGTTGTGTTCGATCACCACGACCGTGTTGCCCTGGTCCACCAGCCGGTGCAGCACCTCCAGCAGCTTGCGCACGTCTTCGAAATGCAGGCCGGTCGTGGGTTCGTCCAGGATATACAGCGTCTTGCCGGTCGATTGGCGCGACAGTTCCTTGGCCAGCTTGACCCGCTGCGCCTCGCCGCCCGAAAGCGTCGTCGCCTGCTGGCCGACCTTGACGTAGCCCAGGCCTACCTCCATCAACGCGTCCATCTTGTTGCGGATGGCGGGCACGGCGGAAAAGAAGCCCTGCGCGTCCTCGACCGTCATGTCCAGCACGTCGGCAATGGACTTGCCCTTGAACAGGACTTCCAGCGTCTCGCGGTTATAGCGCTTGCCCTTGCAGGTCTCGCAGGTGACGTAGACGTCGGGCAGGAAGTGCATCTCGATCTTGATGACGCCGTCGCCCTGGCAGGCCTCGCACCGCCCGCCCTTGACGTTGAAGCTGAAACGCCCGGGCTTGTAGCCGCGCGCCTTCGATTCAGGCAGGCCCGCATACCAGTCGCGGATCGGGGTATAGGCACCGGTATAGGTCGCGGGGTTTGACCGGGGCGTGCGGCCGATGGGCCGCTGGTCGATGTCGATGACCTTGTCCAGATGCTCCAGCCCCGTGATCGTCTCGCAAGGGGCAGGGGTCTGGCGCGCGCCGTTCAGGCGCAGGCTGGCGGTCTTGAACAGCGTCTCGATGGTCAGGGTGGACTTGCCGCCGCCCGACACGCCGGTCACGCAGACGAACTTGCCCAGGGGAAACTCGGCCGTGACATCCTTGAGGTTGTTGCCCGTGGCCTTCACCACCTTCACGGTCTTGCCGTTGCCCTCGCGGCGTTCGTCGCTGACCGCGATCTCTCGCGCGCCCGAAAGATATTGCCCCGTCAGGCTGGCGGGATCGGCGGCAATCTGGTCGGGCGTGCCCTGGCTGACAATGGTGCCGCCATGGACGCCCGCGCCCGGTCCCATGTCGAAGACATAGTCGGCGTGGCGGATCGCATCCTCGTCATGCTCGACCACGATGACCGAGTTGCCCTGGTCGCGCAGCCCCTTCAGCGTGTCCAGCAGGCGGTCGTTGTCGCGCTGATGCAGCCCGATGGAGGGTTCGTCCAGCACATACAGCACACCCGTCAGGCCGCTGCCGATCTGCGACGCAAGCCGGATCCGCTGGCTTTCCCCGCCCGACAGGGTGCCCGCCGCGCGGGACAGCGTCAGGTAGTCCAGGCCAACGTTCACCAAGAAGCCAAGCCGTTCGCGGATTTCCTTGAGGATCGCGTGGGCAATCTCGTTCTTCTGCTTCGTCAGGTGCTTCGGCGCGGCCTCGATCCAGGCCAGCGCCTCCTTGATCGACAGTTCGACCACCTGGCCGATATGCTGGCCCGCGATCTTGACGGCCAGGGCCTCGTCCTTCAGGCGATATCCGTGGCAGGCGCCGCAGGGGCGGTTGTTCTGGTAACGCTCGAATTCCTCCCGGACCCACTGGCTGTCGGATTCGCGCATCCGGCGTTCCATGTTGGGGATCACCCCTTCGAACACGCGGGTGACATTGTAGACGCGCCCGGCATCGTCGAAGCGGAAGGCGATCTCCTCCTTGCCCGAGCCGTGCAGGAACATCTGCTGGATATTCTCGGGCAGGTTCTTCCACGGAGTCTTCTTGTCAAAGCCGTAATGCTTGGCCAGCGCGTTGACCGTCTGCGTCAGATAGGCCGATTTCGACTTGGCCCAAGGCGCGATGGCGCCCTTGTCGATGGACAGGGCGGCATCGGGCACGACCAGACGTTCGTCGAAGAACAGTTCCGCCCCCAGTCCGTCGCAAACCGGGCAAGCCCCGAAGGGTGCGTTGAAGGAAAACAGCCGGGGCTCGATTTCCGGGATGGTGAAGCCGCTGACGGGGCAGGCGAACTTTTCGCTGAAGGTGGTCCGTTCCGGTTCCTCCGCCGCCGTTTCGACGATGGCGATGCCGTCGGCCAGGTCCAGCGCGGTGCGCAGCGAATCGGCCAGGCGCGTTTCCAGCCCCTCGCGCACGACGATGCGGTCCACCACCACGTCGATGTCATGGCGGAACTTCTTGTCCAGCACTGGCGGCTCGTCCAGTTCGTAGAACTGGCCGTTCACCTTGACTCGCTGGAAGCCCTGCTTGCGAAGCTCCAGGAACTCTTTCTTGTACTCGCCCTTGCGGTCGCGGACGATGGGCGCCAGCAGATAGGCGCGCGTGCCTTCCGGCATCTCCATGATCCGGTCCACCATGTCCTGGACCTGCTGCGCCTCGATCGGCAGGCCGGTGACGGGGCTGTAGGGCGTGCCCGCGCGGGCGAACAGCAGCCGCAGATAGTCATAGATTTCCGTGACCGTGCCCACGGTCGACCGAGGGTTCTTCGAGGTCGTCTTCTGTTCGATGCTGATCGCCGGGGACAGACCGGTGATGTGGTCCACATCGGGCTTGCCCATCATGTCCAGGAACTGGCGCGCATAGGCCGACAGGCTCTCGACATAGCGGCGCTGGCCTTCGGCATAGATCGTGTCGAAGGCGAGGCTGGACTTGCCCGAACCCGACAGGCCGGTGATGACCACCAGCTGGTCGCGCGGAATGTCCATGTCCACGCCCTTCAGGTTATGCTCGCGCGCGCCGCGTACCTCGATGAACTTCTGTTCCATGGTGTGTCCCTGCCCGACCAAGCGCATGAGATAGGGTCATGGTTCCAAAAAGCAACCGCAAAATGGGAACATCCAGGGAACACGACCTTGCGTAAACCTTTTGTTGCACTCGCCCGGCGGTCCCGCTTGCGCTGCGCTGCGGCATCGCTAGTGTTTCGCGCAACTGCGAAGGGAGACCGCGCCATGTTTCAGAAAATCCTGATCGCCAACCGGGGCGAGATTGCGATCCGCGTGATGCGGGCGGCCAACGAACTGGGCAAGAAGACG
>NZ_JAPTYD010000018.1 GCF_026913015.1 Paracoccus benzoatiresistens | reverse complement strand
CCACGCGGCGCTGGAAACTGAAGACATCGCCGCGTAACTAAAGGTAACCAGCCTCCGGCAAACCCGGGGCGGTTCACTGCCCTTGAAGGAAAAGTGGTTGTCCCGCACACGGTTGCCAAAGGGAACCAGCGGATAGCACGCGCTATCGATGGGCAACGCTTCGTCGGTTGCAGGGCGCATCAGCGCCACTTCGTCATGGTCCAGCCGCTGAATGCAGCCGCCTCTGGTCGAGATGCGGGCGGTGGTGCCTACCCGACTGGATCGTCATGATCGGCAATTCAGCGTCTCCGGACCTGATGCGCCCGCGCCGGACAGAACCGCAGTCACGGCCATTCGAAAGTTGTCATAGATAGTATGAAACGTAAGTAAAAAATGATATTCATCGCAGAGGCTTGCCACCCTGTCGGGCTGTCTGTGATATACTGGTGCAATCGGACTCCACGGACATCATGCCCCAGCCTCACGCTGCCAAACTTGCTGCGCCGTCATCCAGCCGAAAGGCGTTGACCAGCGTTCTCAACGAACTGGTCGAGCGCCGGAAGAAACGCTGCTGGAACGGTTCGGCGTCAGCCGCACGACATTGCGCGAAAGTCTTCAGCATCTGGGGGCGACAGGGCTGGTGCGTGCTCGCCCACGAGCGGGAACGGTGGTTCAGCCGCGCGAACGCTGGAACCTGCTTCGGAGACTTCCCAGCTTTCGGCAGGCTGGGCTGCGGTTTCAGATCGAAATCATATTCCAGCAGGCCATCGAAAACCTTGGATGTCACTTGGGCAATCGGGGTCGAGGTAGAGATGAAGGGCGCCAGGTTCGGCGGCTCGGGCTGCGTGATCTGCACCAGGGTGCCGCCGCGGGTTTGCGCGACAATGGCGGTGGTTGATAGCGCAAGACCCATTGCGCCAAGCGCCAACGAGCAAAACAGCTGTTTCATGACAGGCTTCGTGTTCGGGATGAAATGTGTTTCTTCTTCCCGGCCTTGCTGGTCCGGTTGCCTTGTCCGTCCCCGCCTGCCGGTGACTGGAGATGGGGACGGCCCTTTGTCGGGATAAGCAACTTTACCTTGGGTGAACCCTTGCCAACAACGCTTAACATATGAGTAGATGTATGCCAGTTGACGCTGCTGGAGCATATATCAGTACAAGACTCGTCTGAGTACAGCTCGGCCAACTTCACATCCAACCTCAGGCTGGCCTGCAGCTATTATCCCTCGGTGTCGGAAGTCTGCCGAAAGATTCAGATTAACCGGCAACAGTTTAACAAGTATGTGTCCGGAAAATCCTTTCCGTCCCGCGCGACATTGCGGCGCATCTGCGATTTTGTCGGCGTGGACGAGTTCGAAATCCTGATGCCCAGCGATCAGTTTCGCCAGATCGTCCAGTTGCGGCCACGGCGGACCGGGGATTCCCCGCCGATTCCCGAAGCTGTGGACGCGCTGTTCCTGAAGGCGCAGCGGCAAAAGGGTTACTTGGGGCGATATATCGGCAATTACTTCGCCTATTACGCTTCGCTGTCGCGACCAGGGCATATCCTTCGCTCGCTTGTGCAGATCGCGTCCTGGCATGATTTCGTGGTCTACCGGCGCATCGAGCGCCTGATCGATGCGAACGGCGGCCCGCCCGATGTTTACAAGTACACCGGAATGGTTGTGGAGGTCAGAGACCGGCTGCACCTGATAGATCAAGAAACCTTGACCGGATCCGAGCTTACCCACACGATACTTTTCCCGGTCTATCGCAATCGCGTATCCCACCTGACCGGATTGACCATAGGGGTCTCTGGCGCGGATACCCGCCGGCCATCTGCCACCCGGATCGTGTTGGAGTATATCGGACGAAACGCCCGGACCAGGGAATCCTTGCGTCGATGCGGATTGCTTGCTTCGGGATCAGACCAGGTTCCGGATGTTGTCTCCGCCTATCTGCGCGATCCCGCAGGTGAACTGGACCGACCGATGCAGGCCGAGCCTCTTTCCCCCTGACCAGCCCAAGCGCCATGAGATCGGCTTCACCGACATGCGATAAAGGATGGCGGGCGGATTGCGCCGGATTGTCCTTTTGCAGCATCGACTGGCGTCATATCGGCTGGCGGTCTGCCATTGATCTGCCTTTCTGCTTTGGGACTATTGGATCGTCACCAAGGCGAGGAGGTCCAGCCGATGACACACACCTTGTCAGATCTGGCTCGACATCTTGCGAGCGGTCAAATGCGCTCGCAGCAACTCGTGCAATCCTGCCTTGCGGCAATTTCCGCACAAAACCAAAGGTTGCACGCCTTCAACAGGATCTTCGCAGATCAAGCTCTTGCCGCCGCAGTTGACGCGGATTCAAGGGCGCGCAGGGGGGAACGCATCGGCCCGCTGCACGGCATCCCCTTTGCCGTGAAGGATCTTGCCGATATCGCCGGACATGAACCCGGCTTCGGGTCGCGGTGCTACAATCGCGGAGTGGCCGAACACACTGCAACCGCCATCCAGCGGCTGGAGGCGGCAGGTGCCATCCTGATCGGCACCACGCATCTGGTCGAGTTCGCGATCGGCAGCTGGGGAACAAACAGCAGCATGGGAACCCCGCGAAACCCATGCGATGATGATCATCACCGTGTGCCAGGTGGCTCGTCCAGCGGATCTGCTGTTGCCGTGGCGGCAGGCCTCGTCCCGTTCGCGATCGGGTCCGACACGGGAGGGTCTGTTCGAATCCCCGCGTCCTTGTGCGGAGTGGTCGGAATGAAGCCGTCGTGCGGGCGCATTTCCCTGGGTGGGATCGCCCAACTGAGCGCAACCTTCGACACGCTTGGTCCCCTGACCTCGACAGCAGCCGATGCGGCCCTTGTGTCGGATGTCATGGCCTCAATGCCCCCTTCCGACGCCGATCCGGTCCTGCCACCCGTGGTGGGCTTCGTTCCTCTTGACCAGCTGGATCCGATCGACGCGGAAATCTCTGCCGCCTATGCAGAGCTTCTGCAGGGACTACGCCGACAGGGTGTCATGGTCGTTCCGCTCGAACTTCCACGCTCGCCGGCCGACTATCAATCTCGGAACGGCCGCATTGTCGCGTACGAAATCCATCGCCGGCTGGGCCACCTTGCGATGGATCCGACGAAGCCGATTGATCCGCATGTCCGCCGGCGGGTGCTCGAAGGCGCGCGCGTGACGCCGGATGAGTATCACGAACTGTTGTTACAACGGGCATCGGATATTCGTGCGATCCGTTCGGCAATGCGCGAAAGAGGCATACTCCTTGCGCCGACGACTCCGATCACGGCGCGTCGCATTGACGAGGTTGATGAACTTGCGATCCCTTTGTTACGCTTCATTAGGATCGCGAACTACCTCGACCTGGTTTCAATCAGCCTGCCATTGCCAGGGCTTTCGAGGCCGGCCGGCGTGCAACTGATGGGCTTGTCGGGCGACGACAAGACAGTCACCGACGCGGCCTGCGCATTCGAGAAAATCATTCTCGAAACGTTTCGCAGGAAGGCTGCAGGGCTGCTTTCCGATGGCGTCGTATAGCTGGCGCTGACCGTCACGGCAGTGCAACGGCGAACGCGCTCAGGCGGCCTGCGGCCCGACAAGATGCGCCGGCACGCTCGGAGCCCCGCCTTGTCGCGCCGTTCCAGGATCGGCCGCGGCTTCGAGGTGAAGTCTCCTGGTGCGGCCGAGGTCCGAAGGAGGGCGCCCATCAGGGGAAGGTCGGCCATTCCATCTCTCGGTTCAGGCGGCGAGGGGAAGGAGAAGACGGGACAGCAGGTCCCGGAACTCGGCCATGCCGTGGACGACATGCTCGGCGCCGGCATCGCGCAGGGTTTGCGCATGGCCCTTGCGGTGCTCGGACGGGCCGATGAAGCCCACCGCAAGGCAACCCGCGGCGGTGGCGCAAAGGACGCCATGCGGATTGTCGTCGATGAAGATCGCCTGTTCAGGCGCGACGCCCAGGCGTTCGCAGGCAAACAGGGCAAGATCGGGCGCGGGCTTGGGCGCAGGGACGTGCTCGGCCGAATAGATATGGGGACCGAAGCGGGGCGCCAGCGGGGTGCGGGCGACCGACTGGGCGAGCCGCGCGACCGACGAGTTCGAGCAGATCGCCATCGGCAGACCGAAGCCCGACAGCACCGCCTCGATCCCTTCCACATGGGGGATGTCGCGGTCGAACATCTCGAACAGGATGCGGTCGGATTCGCCGAAAACGGCAGTGGCATCCAGGCCTGCCTCGCGCAGCCAGGCGATGCTGGCCTGCGCGGCGTTGCCCGAGAAGACGCGCGTGGCGTCCTCTCGGGTCATGGGAAGGCCGGCGGCGGTGACAGCCCGGGCCAGCGCCTGGCAGCCCATGGGCTCGCTGTCGATCAGCACGCCGTCGCAGTCAAAAAGGATCGCCTTGTATTCCCTCATGCCGGGACGCCTTCCCGCACCAGGTCGCGCAGCAGCACGGGGTTGTCGGACACGAGAAAGCCCGGCCCCCGCGCGATCCAGCGGCGGATCAGGGCGGGCTCGTTGATCGTCCAGACAGAACAGGCCTTCAGCGGGCGCAGGCGCGCGATCAGGTCGAACTCGGCCTCGAACAGCTCGTGATGGATGCCCACGATGTCCACTAGATCATCGACCTCTCGCAGGAAGGCCGTCATTCCGCCCTGCCGGTCCGCCCAGTCACGGTTGACCGAGATCATCCGGCGCAGGTCAGGGGCCACCGTGCGGATATGCCGCACCACGTCGATGTCGAAGCTGTGCAGGACGGAACGCCCGGCCAAACCGAAGCGGCGCAACGTCTCGACAGTTTTCTCAGCCAGCCCCGGATAAGGGGTGCCGTTCTCGTCGGACTTCAGTTCGACATACAGGCCCGTTTCCTTGTGCGGCGCAAGGATCTCCAGCACCTCCTCCAGGCTCGGGACGCCCTCGTCGATCAGCGCCCCGTCAGGGCCGCGCAGGCGAAGCGCATTCCGGCTTTCCGGCGTCAGGTCACGGACGCGGCCCGTGCCGTTGGTGGTCCGTTCCAGCGTGGGATCGTGGATCACCACGATCTCGCCCGCGTGGGTCAGGTGCAGGTCGAACTCGATCCCGTCAAAGCCGTGGCGGGCGGTTTCGCGGAAGCCGAGGCACGAGTTCTCGGCCCAGAGGTTGCGGGCGCCGCGATGGGCCATGATCTTGGACATGAAGGTGCTTTCCTTGAAAGAGGTTAACGGATGGTCGGGTCGAGCCGGTCGCGCAGCCAGTCGCCAAGCAGCGAGATCGACAGCGTCGTCATCACGATCACTGCCGAAGGGGCGAGCATGATCCAGGGCGCCCGCGTCAGATATTCCCGCCCGAAGCCCACCATGTTGCCCAGGGAACTTTCCGGCGGCTGCACGCCGAGCCCAAGAAAGCTGAGTCCGGATTCCATCAGGATGATCTCGGGGAAGGTCAGCGTCGTGGACACGATCAGGGTCGAGGCGACGTTGGGCAGGATGTGGCGCAGGTAGACGCGCGAGGGTTTCGCCCCAAGCTGCACCACCGCCGCCGCATAGCCCTGCGCCGAGGCCGAGATGGCGAGGCCGCGGGCGATGCGGGCGTATCGTTCCCAGCCATAGAAGCCCATCAGGCAGACCAGCAGCACCATGGACGAGCCGAAGAAGGCCAGCACCGCCAGCGACATGATCATGAAGGGCAGCGCCGCCTGGAAGTCGGCCAGCGCCATGACCAGATGCTCGACCCAGCCCCGGAACTGCGCGGCAAGAAAGCCCAGCGTCGTGCCGAAGGCGGCAGACAGGATCGTCGAGCCGAAGGCGATCACCAGCGAGACGCGGATCGACTGGATCAGGCGCGACAGGACGTCCCGGCCCAGTTCGTCGGTCCCGAGCCAGTGCCCGGGCGTGCCCAGCGGCGCCAGGCGCACCGACAGGTTCATCCTGGTGATGTCATGGGGCCGCAGCCAGTCGGCGAAAATGGCCGTCAGCACCATCAGGACGATCCAGGCGACGGCCAGAACGACCAGCCAGGGCATCCTCAGGCGCGTGCGGGTCAGAAGACTGGGCGCGGGCGCGGGAACTGCGGTATCGGCCATCGGTCTCGCTCCTTACTGGGTGCGCTTCTGGCGCAGGCGTGGGTCGAGCAGGCCATAGGCGAAGTCGACGCAAAGATTGGCGAGCACCATCGAGGCCGCGATGACCAGCAGCAGGCACTGCACCACCGCAAGGTCGCGGTTCGAGACCGACACCACGATCAGCCGTCCGACCCCGGGCCACGAGAAGATGCTTTCCACCACGACCGCGCCCGCGATCAGCGCGCCGACCATGAAGCCGACCAGGGTGATGATCGGGATCGCGGCGTTGGGCAGGGCGTGCTTCCAGACGACCTCGCGCCAGGGCAGTCCCTTGGCCATGGCGGTGCGGATATAGGGCTGGCCCAGCACCTCGATCATCGCGGATCGCGAGAAGCGCGCGAGAATGCCGATGCCGCCGATGGACAGCGTGGCGATGGGCAGGATCGCGTGCCGCCAGGTGTCCTGCCCGCCCGAGGGCAGCCAGTCCAGCGTGACCGCGAAAACCAGCACCAGCACCAGCGCCAGCACAAAGGAGGGGATCGTGAAGCCGAAGATCGACATCATGATGACGCCCCGGTCGGCGATGGAGTCCCGGTGCAGCGCCGCATAGACGCCCGCCGGGATGCCGATGCAGACTTTCAGGATCAGCGCCGGCACGGTGATCGCCAGCGTGGCCGGGACGCGCTCCAGCACCAGGTCGATGGCGGGCGACTGGTCGCGCATCGAGATGCCGAAGTCGAAGTTCAGGATCTGCTGCAGATAGGCCAGGTATTGCTGCCACAGCGGATCGTTCAGGCCCCAGCGTTCGCGGAAGGCATCGACCGCATCCTGCGGCGCGTCGGGACCCAGCAGAACCTGAGCGGGATCGCCCGACATCCGCAGCACGATGAAGGCAAAGGTCATCACCAGCAGGATGGTCAGGCCCGCGCGGGCGATCTTGGCGAGTGTGAAGCGAAGCATGGGAACTCTCAGGCCGCCAGCCGCGGGGCGCGGGGCAGCTTCAGGCAGGCGGCAAGCCGGCCGCCGTGGTTTTCAAGCGGGGGAACCTGCACCGTGCAGGACGCGTCGGCAAAGCGGCAGCGGGGGTGGAAAGCGCAACCCGACGGCCGGGCGGCAGGGTTCGGCGGCTCGCCCCTCAGGATGATCCGGCCTTCCAGCCCCTGCCCCGCCAGCGGGATCGAGGAGACGAGCGCCTGCGTATAGGGATGGCGCGGCTCTGCGAAGATGCTGTCCGAGGGCGCTTCCTCGACCACGCGGCCCAGGTACATGACCGCCACCCGGTCGCAGATGTTGCGGACAACCTTCAGGTCGTGGCTGATGAAGACCATCGTCAGCCCGTCCTGTTCCTGCAGGTCGCGCAGCAGGTTCACCACCTGCGCCTGGATCGAGACATCCAGCGCCGACACCGGCTCGTCACAGACAAGAAAGCCGGGGTTCGTCGCCAGGGCGCGGGCGATCACGACGCGCTGACGCTGTCCGCCCGACAGTTCATGCGGATAGCGGTCGGCTTGGTCACGGCGCAGACCCACGCGGGCCATCAGCGCGGCGACCCGGTCGGTCACTTCGGCGCCTTTTGCAAGCCCGTGGATTTCCAGAGGTTCGGCGATCTGGGCGGCGATGGTCATGCGGCGGTCAAGCGCGGCCAGCGGGTCCTGGAAGATCAGCTGCATCTGCGCGCGAAGGCGCCGCCACTGTTCGGTCCGAGGGGCGGGCATGGGCTGGCCGTGATAAAGCACTTCGCCCGAAAACGGGGTTTCGAGGCCCAGAAGCATCCGGCCCAGGGTGGACTTGCCGGAGCCGGATTCACCAACGATGCCCAGGACTTCGCCCCTGGTCACGGTCAGATCGATGCCGTCCACCGCGCGAACAATGTCGGGCTTGCCGAATAGCGACTTGCCGCTGGTGTATTGCTGGACGAGGCCGCGGGCTTCCAGAAGGGGACTCATGCGACGACCACCTGCGTTTCGCGCATGGGCTCTGAACTCTGGTCGGGATGAAAGCAGGCGACCTTTCCACCCATTGCCTGCAGTTTCAGGTCCGGCGCATAGGCGGTGCAGAACCGGGTTGCCCGCGCGCAGCGTGGCGCGAAGGCGCAGCCCTGCGGCAGGTTCCTCGGGTCCGGCACGGTCCCCTCAACGGGAACAAGCCGGGCGCGGCCGGCATTCAGGTCCGGAATCGCGTCGAAGAGGCCGCGTGTGTAAGGGTGCTTCGGTGCTCCGAACAGGCGCGCGACGTTGTCCGTTTCCACGATCCGGCCGGCATACATCACCGACGCGCGATCGCAGACCGCCGATACCGCGCCCAGGTCATGGCTGATGAAGACCATCGCCATTCCCGTATCGCGCCGGATCGAGGAGAGAAGGTCGAGGATCTGCGCCTGAATGGTGGCATCCAGCGCCGTAGTCGGTTCGTCCGCAATCAGCAGGTCGGGCCGGCCCGCCAGAGCCATCGCGATCATCACGCGCTGACACTGGCCGCCGGAAAATTCGTGAGGGTAAAGGTCAATGCGGGTCGCCGCCGAAGGAATGCCGACCATGTCGAGCAGCCGGATCGCCTCGGCCCGTGCCGCGGACCCCCGCAGGCCCCGGTGCAGCCGCAGGCTTTCCGTGATCTGCCGGCCCACGCGGTGCACCGGGTTCAGGGACGAGGACGGGTCCTGAAAAATCATTGCGATCCGCGCGCCGCGCACGGATTCCAGTTCGCCGGGACGGGCGTCGATCAGTTCTCGGCCCTCGATCCGCACGGAACCCGTGACCCGCGCCTTGCCGGGCAGCAGCCCGAGTGCGGCGAGCCAGGTGACCGACTTGCCGCAGCCGCTTTCGCCGACAAGGCCCACCGCCTCGCCCCTGCCGATATCCAGGTCAATGCCGTGCAGCACCCGGACGCCATCGAACGCGACCTTCAGGTCGCGGATGGAGACAAACGACATAAGCCGCCCTCCTGTCTTTCAAGGGAAGCGCGGGGCGCGGCCCCATGGCCCCGCGCCCCGCGGAAAAGGATTAGACGTTCCAGTTGTTTGCGCGAAAATCCATCGCGAAGGCTGGCGCGGCCTTCCAGTTCAGCTCGGACTTCATGCCGGTGAAGACCGCGTTCTGGTGCAGGACGGTATAGGCCGGGTCCTCGCGTTCGCAGATTTCCAGCATCCGGGCGTGGGCCTTCAGCCGCGCGGCCGGATCCATCGAGGTTTCCATGACGACGGAAAGCCGGTTCACCTCGTCGTTCCAGTAGTTGCGCTTCTGCTGGGCCTCGCCGTTCGGGCCGAACTGGACGACCAGCGGCGTGATCGGATCGTTGATGTTGTTCGATGCCGACCAGTCGAAGACGCCGCGCGTTCCTTCGGGGTCGTGGACCTGCGCCCAGTTTTCCTTCATCTCGATCTCGACGTTCAGGCCGACCTGCCTCCACATCTCGACCAGCACCTGCGCGGTGGGCGTCTGGTTGGTGTAGTAGTTGTTGAGCAGGCGATAGGGGATCGGGTCGCCCTTGTAGCCCGCCTGCTTCAGCAGGTCGCGGGCGAGGTCCGGGTTGTATTCCGGCGCGGCCCAGCCTTCGACGAACATGTTCGAGGTCTTGAAGCTTTCGAACTGCAAGCCCGCCGGAACCACGGTCTGCCCGCCCCATAGCGCCTCGACGATGGCTTGGCGGTCAATCGAATGGGTGAGCGCGCGGCTGACCAGCGGATCGGCCAGGAATTCGTTCTGCTTGTTGAAGACGGTGACGCGATGGTTCCAGATGGTCGAGGACTGGACCTCGAGCCCCGGCGCGGCGGCCACGGTCGCGAGCTGGTCGGGCGGCAGGTCGCAGGCGAAGTCGTATTCACCCGACAAGAGCCCGTTCACGCGGCTGGCCACCTCGGGGACCTCGACGAAGCGGATGCGCTCCAGCGGCGGGCGACCGCCCCAGTACTCGTCGAAGGCCACCAGCGTCAGCGAGGTGTCGGGGCGGAACTCCTCGACCATGTAAGGGCCGGACGTGACGGGCCTGTTGGCCCATTCGGCATAAGTGGCAGCCTCGTCCCACGCGCGCTTGCTGGCGATCTGCGAGCCGAAGGCGTAAAGCCGCCCTTCCAGCGTGATGTCGGGCGTCGCGTTGTGGAAGCGGACGGTATGCTTGTCCACGGCCTCGACGCCGCGCAGCGCGGGCCACAGCCGGCGGGCGATGCCGGGGATGTTGGCCGGCAGTTCCTTGGCGTTCTGCGGCTTGAAGTTTTCCGCATAGAGCGTCTTGCCGCCCGCAGGCTCGGTCCCGGCGAAGAGCCGCTCGTCCGAGAACGAGAAGACCACGTCCTCGGCGGTCAGCTCGTCGCCGTTGTGGAACTTGACGCCCTGCCGCAGCTTCAGCTCGATGGTCTTGTCGTCGAGGCGCTTCCATTCGGTCGCAAGGCCGGGGACCGGGCCCTGGTTGCCCATCCAGTCGCGCAGGATCAGCCCTTCCCACAGGTTCGGGAAGAACACCCGCTCGCCCACGTTCGACTGCTCGTTCCAGATGTCCAGCGTGTTGTTGTTGGTGATCTTCTGCACCGCGATGGTGATGGATCGGCGCGGCGCCTGCGCCATGAGCTGGCGCGGCAGGATCAATGAGCCGGCGGCGGCGCCGAACAGGCCCAAGGTGTGGCGGCGGTTGACAAGCATATCTCTCTTCCACGTTCGAGGAAGCGGCTTTGTCGCTTCCTTTCGCCATGCCTGTTATCGCCCCCATATTGCAGTCCCGCGACTTGGCTGTGACAGACAGGTGAAAACTGACCAGCTGAAGCAATTGATTCCAGGAAAGCGCCCGGCAACGAAGCGGTGTCCGCCAGGCCAGCGTTCGATGGACACTGTATCCGCCCCCAGACCAGGGACGGGCCGCCGAAGACTCCAGCTTCAGACGGTCCAGTTTTTCAGGGGGCAGCGCAGCCACGACGCCTGACGGCAGTTGGCGGAAAACCTCCAGCACCTTCCCTTTGCCGCAACTTCTTGCGCAGAACGGCCCGCCCCGCGCAGCGGCCTCCATGCAGTTGGACCACATTCTTCGCCAGATCGAGCCCGACCGTGATGATCCCCGACATGACCGCTCTCCTTTGTGGGTCGTTGCAGACCCGCTTGGCACATGCGATGCGGTCGGGGGGCGGTCACATCATCGAAGCGCTTGCGCGATTTCCGAGGCTTGATGATCGCCAATCAAGCTGTCGGCGTAACGCAGGCGCGCGGCACGGATACCGCCCAGAACACCTGCGCGATTGCCCAAGATGCTGTGGCGGCAATCGGGGACTGGCATATCCATCGGCATGATGCTTGCAAGGTTGTCCAGGATCCCCGCCAGCAAGGACGGTTGCGAACCAATTCCACCGCCAAAGACGACAATCGCCGGATTAAGGATCGCATCGACCGCCAGAACCGCTTGCGCCGTTCGTTCGGAAAGCCTTCGCATTACCTGCCCATAGGCCATGTCCTGCCCGGCGTTCCGGCTGATTTCGCGAAGCGACTGACCGGGATTGGACCCGCCGAGGGAGCGGTAATCAGCAAGCAGCGCGGTTCCGGACACCAGGCTTTCCAGTGCTCCGCAATGATGGGTCCGGGGATCGCGGGGATCCGCACCGATGGGCAGCGCGGCAATCTCTCCGGCCGCGCCATGGGCACCGCGCAGGAGGCGGTCGCCCCAGGCCAGGCCCATGCCGATCCCGGTCCCAAGCGCGATAAAGGCAAGCCCGCCCGAGGTATCCCGCAGGCTTGCGCCATGGCCCAGCCATGCCTCGCCCAATGCCGCCATGTTGACGTCGTTTTCCACGGCGACCGGAAGGCCCAGCCGATCCGAGAAGACGGCGCGCATGTCGCGCCCCGCCAAGCCGGCCAGATTCGGCGCTCTTTCCAATTTGCCGGTTGTGGGATGGACGGCTCCAGGCAGGCCGATACCGGCGGCCCGGACGACTGCGCCCCTGTCGGCCGTCAAGTGCTCAAAATGCGCCGCGACCAAATCCAGGACGGCGCCGCCACCCTCTGTGGGGGTGTCCGCGCGCGCTTCGCCCAGAATGGCACCGTTCATGTCGGCCACGGCGGAATGAACCTTGGTGCCGCCAATGTCGCAGGCGAACAGGCAGCCTGCCCCGGCGGCGAAGGCGCCGGAAGAGTCGAGCCATCCCAGGGACGCCAGTTCGCCGGACCCAATCCATATCCTGGCACGCAATTGCGTCACCAAGGCACTGAGGAGTGGCCCATGCGCGGGCGGATCCAGAAGATTCGGCAGGGGCACGGTCATTGGCGGCCCAGTGCCCGTTCGGTCGCGCCGTCGAACAGATGCACCCGCCCGCGGCCTGCGGACGCGGTCACCCGCGATCCGACGGCGATCTGCCCATGGGCGGGCGCCGTTGCGATGATGTGCTGCCCGGCGGCCTCGAAATGGACCAGTGTTTCGGGGCCCAGGGGCTCAACGGCGGTCACCTTGCCCGCAAGGACAAGGGCGGGGTCCACGACCTCGGCCCCGATCGTCAGATCGTGCGGCCGGATCCCGGCCAGCAGCGCCGCCTTGCCCTCTGCCGGGGACAGGACGCCCGCGTCGGACTGGGCGGGAATGATGTTCATCGACGGCGTGCCGATGAAGCGGGCCGTGAAGACGTCGGCGGGATTGTCGTAGATCTCCATGGGCGGGGCGGCCTGGAGGATGTGGCCGTCCTTCATCACCACGATCCGGTCGGCCATGGTCATCGCCTCGACCTGGTCGTGGGTGACATAGGCGATGGTGGTGCCCAAGCGGCGGTGCAGATCCTTGATCTCGATCCGCATCTGGGCGCGCAATTGCGCGTCAAGGTTCGACAGCGGCTCGTCGAACAGGAACCCGGCTGGTTCGCGCACCATGGCCCGGCCGATCGCAACGCGCTGCCGCTGCCCGCCCGACAAGGCCGACGGTCGGCGGTCCAACAAGGGCGTCAGGCCCAGCAGCGCGGCCGCGGCCTCGACCTTCCGGGCCTTTTCGGCCCCGGACAGCCTGGAGGTGTAGAGGCCGAAAGCGATGTTCTGGCGCACCGTCATGTGCGGATAGATGGCATAGTTCTGGAAGACCATCGCCAGGTTGCGTTCTTTGGGATCGACCTCGTTGACGACGCGGTCGCCGATGCGGATCTCGCCGCCCGACACCTCCTCCAGCCCCGCGATCATGCGCAGGGTGGTTGACTTCCCGCAGCCCGAGGGGCCGACGAACACCACGAATTCGCCGTCCGGGATGAACAGGTCGATGCCGTGAATGACCGGGGTCCGGCCATAGGTCTTGACCAGCTTGCGCAGTTCGAACGTCGCCATCAGTGGGTCTCCATCAGCGCGCCGAAGGCGCTTTCCAAGGCGGCCCGGGCGGCCGTGTCGCGATCAGCATGGGCGCGGGCAGCGGTTTCGAACCCGGCCAATGCGGCATGATAGGCCGAAAGCGCCTCGTCCATCGGCGCGGCTGCCGGCCCGCCGAACCGGTCGCGCACCCGGACGAAATGCGCGGGCGAGACGGCCAGAACGAAGTCGTCCAGCGTCATGGCGGTGTCTCGGCCCATCGTCTCCCGGAAGGAGGCGCTGAACGGGACGTAGCCGGCCGAAGCAAGGCTTTCCCCGGCGGATGTGACGGCGCGCGCGGTGTCGGCGGCGATCTCGTGGGCCTGGCGGAACGACAGCCCCTCGCGGCGCACCAGCGTATCGGCCAGCTCGGTGATGGTGATGCAGGCCTGGTCGATGGTTCGCGCCACCTTCCGGCCGTCGATCCGCAGGGCGGGAACGAACGCTGCCAGCAGCCGCAACACTCGCCCGCCCGAGGCAAAGGCGCCATAACCCGCCGCCTGAGTCTCGCCCTCGCTGTCGTTCATGTCGGTGAAGGGGGTGTTGTGCATGATGTCCTTGATCATGCGCGCGCGACCGACTGTCTGCGAGGCAAGGTGGCGCATGTGCTCGATCGGGACAGGATTGCGCTTCTGCGGCATGATGGACGAGATCTGCACGAAGCTGTTCGGCACATGGATCTGGCCGACCTCGAAGCTGGACCAGACCTGGAAATCCTGGATCAGGCGTCCCAGGTGCAGGAACAGCAGTTCCACCGCGCCATAGGTGGCGGTGATATAGTCCACCGCCGCGATGCAGCCATAGGAATTGCGCTGCGCCCCGGCAAAGCCCAGCAGGTCCGCCATCATCCCGCGGTCGATGGGAAAGCCCGAGGTCGTGATCGCCGCCGCGCCCATCGAGCACTGATCGGCAATCGCCCGCGCCTCTTCCAGCCGCGCGAGGTCGCGGATCAGCACCTCGATCGCCGCGGACAGGTAATGCCCGAAGGTGGTCGGCTGTGCGGGCTGACCGTGGGTATAGGCCACGATCAGGGTGTCGCGCTCGCGGCTGGCGGTGTCGATCAGCGCGCCGAGAAGCGCGCGGCCCTGCCCGGACAGCACGTCGATGCGCGCCTTGAGGGACATCTTGAACAGCGTATGGTCGATGTCATTGCGCGACCGCGCCGTGTGCAGCCGGCCGCCGACATCCGCGCCAACGCGCGCCTTCAGTTCGGCTTCGCGCAGGAAGAAATAGTCCTCGACCTCGCCGGTATAGATCAGGCCGGCGGGGTCGATCTGCCGGTCGATCTCGGCCAGGGCGCGGGCGATGGTGGCGGCCACGTCGCGCGGCAGGATGCCGGTTCGCTCCAGCATGACCAGATGGGCGCGGTCGATGCGGCGGAACCCCTCGGCGTGGTCCGACCGGGCGTGGTCGAACAGTGGGCCAAGGACCGTGTCCTGGTAGATGGGGTCGGGAAAGGTCGTGGTGTCGGTCATGGTCATCCCTTGAGCCCGGCAAGCATGACGCCGCGCACGATGTAGCGTTGCAGGACCAGGAAGACGATCAGCGTCGGGATGGTCGCGATGGCGGCCCCGGTCATGATCATTTCCCACTGGATCGCCTGTTCGACCGCGAAGCTCGTCAGCCCGACGGGCAGGGTGTAGAGTTCCTTGGAGGTGGTCGAGATCAGCGGCCAGAAGAAGGCGGTCCAGTTGCCCAGGAAGGTGAAGATCGCCAGGGCCGACAGCGCCGGCGTGACCAGCGGCATGGCGATCCGCCACCAGATGGTGAATTCGTTCAAACCGTCCATCCGCGCGGCCTCGATGAAATCGTCGGGCACGGTCTCGAAGAACTGCTTCATCAGGAAGGTGCCGAAGGCGGTCATCATGCCGGGAAACATGATGCCCCAGTAGCTGTCCAGCCAGCCCAGGTTGGCGGACATGATGTACCACGGGATGACCAGCATCTCGGTCGGGATCATCAGCGTCGACAGGATCGCGATGAAGACCAGCTGGCGCCCGCGGAACCGGAACTTGGCCAGGGTATAGCCCACCAGGCTGTCGAAGAAGACGTTGGACAGCGTCACGCAGATCGCCACGAAGGCCGAATTCAGGAACCAGCGGAGAAACTGCCCCTCGGTCAGCACCTTGACGTAGTTCGCCAGCGTCGGGGACTGCGGGATCAGCCGCAGGTCGTAGATCTGTCCCGCCGTCTTCAGCGAGGTCGAGAACATGAACAGGATCGGCGTGATCATCAGCACGCCGCCGATGAACAGCACGGTCCAGGCCAGGATCCGTCCCGGCCGTATGCGTGTCATCGTCAGGGGCCGCGAGGCGGGTGTGTCGATTGCAGCCATCAGCGTGTCCTCAGGATCCACAGTTGCAGCAGCGAGATCGCCAGCAGGATCGTAAACAACACGACCGTCTGAGCCGCCGCGGCACCCATCTGGTAGGAATTGAAGGCGGTCTGATAGATCATCAGCACCAGCGGCTTGGTCGATCCCAGCGGCCCGCCGGGGTCGTTGGTGGTCATGTTGTAGACCTGGTCGAAGATCCGCAGGAACCCGATGGACGAAAAGACCACCAGAAAGACGGTCGTGGGCTTCAACAGCGGCAGCGTGATCTTGCGCAGGATCGCGAATTCGCCCACGCCGTCGATGCGGGCGGCCTCGTAATAGGTTTGCGGGATCGACCGCAGCCCGGCCATGAGGATGATGATCTGAAAGCCCAGGCCGGCCCAAATGGCCGTGACCATGATCGAGGGCAGCGCCCAGGTGGTGGACCGCAGGAAATCCAGCTGGCCCATCCCCAGGCTGCCCAGCACCGAATTGATCACGCCGGTCGGCGCGGGCTGATAGAACCACCGCCACACCCATCCCATCGCCGAGGCGGTGGTGATATAGGGCAGGAAGTACAGCGCCCGCAGGAAGCCGTGGCCAAAGCGAATCCGATCAAGGAAATAGGCGACGGTGAAGGACAGCAGCAGGCTGATCGGCGTGCCGATGATCAGATAGGCGAAGGTATTGCGGAACACCTGCCAGAATTCGGCCGAGGCGAACATGTCGCGATAGTTCTGCACCCCCACATACTCCGGCGGGGAAAGCAGGTTCCAGTTCGTGAAGGACAGCCGGAAGGCGTCGATCGTGGGATAGAACCGGATCACGCTGTAGAACAGGACGGGCAGGGCCAGAAAGGCCCAGACCCAGATCGCGCGGCGCGTGCGCATCGAGAGGCGCGGCCCCGATTGCGGTGATGGTTGCGTCATCGCCATGTCAGAAACGCTCCTCTCGCGCGGCGGCTCAGCGGGCGCGGTCGATGATGGCCTGTTCGGCGGCGGCGGCCTCGGCCACGCTCGCCTCGACGGCCTGACCCTGCAGGAAGACGCGGTTGGCCATGTCCATGGTCACCTGCCGCTGGGCCTGTTCGTCCACGAAGGTGGTGGTGTGGGCGTATTCCAGGGCCTTCAGGAAGGGTCCATAGACCGGATCGGCCAGGTTCGCCTCGGTCATCGCCACCTCGGGACGCGCCGGCAACTCGCCCACGACTTCCAGCCAAAGCTGCATCGCCTCGGGCGAGGAAAGGTATGCCAGGAACTTGGCGGCAGCCTGCAGTTCTTCGCCTTCGGCACCGGCTCCGATGCCGTTGGCGAAATACGAGGCATAGTTGGACCGCAGCCCTTCGGCATTCGCGGGCAGCTCTGCCACGCCCCATTCGAACCCGTCGATTTCGCGGAACGAGCCCAGGCGGAACGTGCCGTCGATGGTCATGGCCGCGCGGCCGGCACGGAAGGCGGCCTGCCCCTCGTCCATGAAGCCGGGCTGGCCGACCTGATGCTTGGTTGCCAGATCGGTGTACCACTGCGTCGCGGCAACGCCGGCCGCATCGTCATAGGTGACGGTGGAGGCGTCTTCGCTGTAGGGCGTGCCGCCGAACTGGCGCACCAGCACCTCTCGCCACCACTGGTGGTCCTGCCCGGCCATGTCGAGCGTCATGCCCACCGTCGTGTAATTGCCGCCGCCGTCCTTCTTGGTCAGCGCCTTGGCGGTTTCGACCAACTCGTCCAGCGTCTTGGGCGGGCTGTCGATCCCGGCTTCGGCGAACAGGGTCTTGTTGTAGAACAGCGCCAAGGACCGCACGGCGGTCGGCAGGCCATAGTAGTCGTCGCCGCGCCGCATGGCCGTCACGATCGGAAAGAACTCGGCTTCGATCTTGTCCGTGGGGAACATGTCGGCAGGCAAGGGCTGCAGAACCTTGCCGTTCACGAAACTGTCCGTCCAGCCGTAGAACATCTGCAAGACATCCGGGCCCTTGCCCGCCATGTTCGCGGCCACGACGCGGGTCTGGTAGTCGGCATAGGGAAAGGTGACGTGCTTGACCGTGATGTCGGGGTTTTCGGCCTCGAACTTCTCGATCAGCTGGTCCACCGCCTGAACGCGGGAATCGTAGATGTATTGCCAATACTCGATCTCGACGGCGTTGGCAGCCGACGTGCAGCCCATAGCCGCCGCAGCGATCCAGGCCGTCCTGGTGACGTTCCGGGTAAAGTAATTCATGTCGTTCTCCCTGGCTGGGCTGGAACCCGTACCCCGGTACATCGCACCAGCACCCTTGAGCCGTCCTATCCGGCCGCCCCCCGGCTTTTTTGTCGCGGGGTCGGAAGCAGGTTGGCGTCTGATGTCACGTCCGTCAATAAAATAATTCACTTGAGTTAATCATTTCTATTTGCCAGTCTGCCTGCATGCCGGGCGCGAACAGGATCGGCGTCCACGAGCCCGCCGGGATCAAGTGGCTGTCGCAAGGATGATGCCCGGAATGTCGAGGACCAGAGGACATGACCCCAACGACGGCTTCGCCCCCACCTGCAGGACGCACCGCAAAGGGCAACAATCCCGGTCGCAGCCGCGGTCACAACCGGCGTGTCCTGCTGGAACTGCTGCGTCGTCACGGGCCGCTGGGCCGCAAGGCCTTGGCCGATCTGGCGCATATCTCGACCCAGGCCGTCGCCAACATCATTGACGAGCTCATGGCCGAGGATTTGCTGGTCGACATGGGCCGCAAGCGCACCTCGCGGGGGCTGCCCCCAATCCAGTACGCGATCAACCCCGACGGCGCGATCACCATCGGGTTCGAGATCGCCGTGGGTTCGCTGACGGCGGTGGTGCTGGACCTTGGCGGCAACCAGCGGGCCCAGGAACAGATCCCCCTGCCTGACATGCGCGCGGGCGTCGTTCTTGACCTGCTGGCCGACATGGTCGCGCGGATCGACGCTGCGTTCAAGGCACAGCTCATGGGGATCGGCGTCGTGATGCCCGGCCCCTTCGGGATCGAGGGCCTTTCGGGCGTCGGCCCCACCACCCTGCCGGACTGGAGCGGCATCGACGTCGCGGCCCTTCTGGCCGAACGCTGCGGCGTCCCCGTCAGCGTCGACAACGACGCGAATGCCGCCGCCGTGGGCGAGATGCTGTTTGGACAGGGACGGTCGGTGTCGGACTTCTGCATTCTCTATTTCGGGGCGGGCATGGGCATGGGGGCGATCGTCGCCGACCAGCCGCTGAAGGGCGCCTTTGGCAACGCGGGCGAGATCGGCCACATCATCGTCGTTCCCGATGGACTGCCCTGCCAGTGCGGACAATCGGGCTGCATCGAGCGCTATGTCTCGCTGCACGCCCTGTCCGAGGCCATGGCCCGCGATGGCGTCATCCCTGATGCGGCCGCCCTTCTGCGTCTGCACGCCGCGCGCGATCCGGCGCTGATGTCCTGGCTGGACCAGGCCGCGCCGCACCTGTCCTGGATCATCGGCCTGCTGGAAAACATCCTGGACCCGCGCACAGTGATCCTGGGCGGCAAGATGCCCCGGCCGATCCTGGAGGATCTGATCGCCCGGCTGGCCATCCCCACCAGCGTGGCCAACCGGCGCGACCGCATCCTGCCCCGCGTCCAGTGCGGCCACACGGGCAAGGAATCCGCGGCACTCGGGGCAGCCGCCCTGCCCTTCTTCAATGTCATCACCCCGCAACTGGATCAGACCGAGGGCTAGGCACCGCGCCCTGCGCCCCGAGTTCAGGAAGACCATGACCCCCGACCAGGAACGACTTGCCCGCCGCGAAGCCTCGCCCGCCTTGTTGCGCTTGTCGCACGCGCTGTCCCGCCTTGGCGGTGTTCTGACCGTGATGAACACGGGCGCCCATCCCGACGACGAGCAAAGCGGGCTGATGGCCTGGCTTCGGTTCGGCCTGGGGCACCGCGTCGTGATCGCATGCTCCACCCGGGGCGAGGGCGGGCAGAACGCGCTTGGTCCGGAACGCGGCGGTCTTCTGGGGGCCATCCGCACCCGCGAGATGGAGGAAGCCGCCCGCGTGCTCGACTGCGACGTGGCCTGGCTTGGCTTCGGGCCGGGCGACGCTGTCCACGACTTCGGCTTTTCCAAGGATGGCGACGCCACGTTCGCCCGCTGGGGCCGGCACCTGATCGTCGCGCGGCTGGCCCGCGCTTATAGGATCTATCGTCCCGATGTCGTGCTGCCGACATTTCTGGATGTCCCCGGACAGCATGGCCATCACCGCGCGATGACCCGCGCCGCGGCCGAGGCCATCGGGCTGGCCGCGGACCCCGCCGCGCTGCGCGACCGCCCCGAGGCGCCCTGGACCGTGACGCATCACTATCTGCCTGCCTGGTCGGGCGGGGGCGGCACCTATGACGACGCACTGCCGCCGCCGCAGGCCACGCTGGAGATAACGGCCGATGCGCAGGACCCGACCACGGGGGTGGCCCATGCCGAGATCGGACAATGGTCGCGGGCCCGGCACGCGTCGCAGGGCATGGGGCAATGGTCGGGCGCATCCCAGCGGACCTGGGGGCTGCACCGGGTAGGCGGCGGTGCCGAGGTTCGGCTGGCCCAGTCCCTGCCGCAGACGTTGGGCGACCTGGCTGACTTGGCTGGGCCGGCAGGAAATGCCATCCACCATGCAGCAGGATGCGTATCCCTGGCGCAAGCGTCCTTTCCGGACCGCGCAAGGATCCGGGAGGAATTGGCGCAGGCCGATGCCGCGCTTCAGGATGCCGAAAGGGCGGCGACCCCCGCCTTCATGAACAAGCATGGCCACCGCCTGGCCCGCAAGCGCCGCGAGATCGGCGTCGCCCTGGCAGAGGCGGCGGGCCTGTCGCCGCTGGCCTGGGTCCAGCCTGCCGGCCTGCGCCCCGGCGGCACGGCAAAACTGCGGGTTGAACACGCGATCCCGCCCGCGGCCTGCGACATGACCATCACGCCGATGCTGCCGCAGGGGGTCGCCGCCCCTGCGATGGCGCTGACCAAGGCCAGTACCGAACTGGAGTTGCGGGTCGCGGAGGATGCACCGCTGACCGACGCGTTCCACCCCGGCTTCGATCCGCTTGGCGGCAACGGTCCTGCCTGGCTGAGGGTCGAGGCCACGATCTCCGGGCGGCCGTTGCAGTTCGCCGTCGATCTTGAACACCCCTTGGAGGTCCTGCCCACACAAGAGGTCGCGCTGCATCCCGCCCGGCTGGTTCGCCTGACCGAGGACCGGGAACCCCTGACTGTCACTGTCACCGGAACCCCTGAGCTGGACCTGCCACCCGGCTGGCACTTGGCGCAAGAGGGATCCAGGCTGACAATCACGCCGCCTGCCGCCACACCGCCCGGCATTGTCACGATACCCGCCACGGTCGGCGGCTGCCCGGCGCATTCCGTTGCCACGGCGTCCTATCCGCATGTCGGAACGGTGCGCCAGTTGGTACCCGCCACGCTGCATGTCCTGACCCTGGATCTTGCGCGACCGCATGGGGCGCGGATCGCTTATGTCGGTTCGGGCGATTCCGTCGGCAACTGGCTCAGGCAGCTTGGCCTAGACGTCACCCTGCTGGACGAGATTGCGCCGGACGAGGATTTTTTGGCCTATACCACGGTCCTGGTGGGCGTGGTGGCCTTTGGCAATCGTCCCGACCTGGCGGCTGCCACGCAGCGCCTGCATGCGTTCGTCCGACATGGCGGGCATCTGGTGACGCTTTATCAGCGGCCGGACCAGGGATGGTATCCCGACAGCACCCCGCCTTGCCGGGTTATGGTCGGCACACCCTCGCTGCGGTGGCGGATCACCGATCCTGCCGCCCCGGTCACGATCCTGGAGCCCGACCATCCCCTGCTGAGCGGTCCGAACCGCATCGGGGCGGGCGATTTCGACGGATGGGACAAGGAGCGCGGCCTGTATTTCGCGGCCCAATGGGCGGATCCCTACGTACCCCTGCTGGCGATGGCCGATCCGGGCGAGGATCCGCTGCACGGCGCGCTGATCTCGGGCCGGATCGGACGGGGGCGTCATACCCATACGGGTCTTGTCCTGCATCACCAGATGGATCGCCTGGTGCCCGGTGCATTCCGGTTGATGTGCAACCTGATCCAGCCCGCCTGAGCTGTGGCGCGACCGATGGCCCCCAGGATCCCCGACGGCGTGGCATGGCTGCTTGCCGACATGACGCTGGTGACGGGCATGACCGTGCTGGTCAAGCTGAGCGGCGCAACCATTCCGGCCATGCAGCTCGTCTTCCTGCGCGCCGCCGTGGGGCTGGGCCTGATCCTGCCCTGGGTATGGGCGCGGCGGGCGGACCTTTTCGCCATGCACCAG
This sequence comes from Paracoccus benzoatiresistens, assembly GCF_026913015.1. Taxonomy (GTDB): domain Bacteria; phylum Pseudomonadota; class Alphaproteobacteria; order Rhodobacterales; family Rhodobacteraceae; genus Paracoccus; species Paracoccus benzoatiresistens. The sequence goes on along the minus strand of NZ_JAPTYD010000018.1, from coordinate 46,249 downwards.
CCCGCCCGCAACGCCTTTCGCGTGGGTTGCAACGCCGTCGCGCTCAGCAGCAACTTCCTGGCCCTGACCGCGCTTCCGCTGGTGATGGTCAACGCCATCGGGTACCTGCGGCCGATCGTGACCGTCCTGCTGGCCGTGGCGCTGCTGGGCGAAAAGGTCTCTCGGGCACGCTGGATCGGATCAGTGGGCATAGCGTGCGGTGTGATCATCGCGGTCGGCCCGGACCTGCGGGGAACAGCAGGCCGCGACATCGACGCGACCGGCCTTGTCGCGGCGGTGGTGTCCGTCCTGTTCGGTTCGCTGGCCGTGGTGCAGACGCGCGCCCTGCGCCGCGAAAGCCCCACGGTGATGATGCTGTTCTACACGCTTGGCCTGACCGTGTTGACGGCAGGACCGGCCGCAGCCGTCTGGCAGCCGCTTTCGGCGGCGGACTGGCCCATCGTGCTCGCCATCGGCGCCCTGGGCCAGGCGGGCCAATATTGCTTCCTGCGCGCCTACCGCCGGCAGGAGGCGGCGGTCCTGGCGCCTGTGTCATACGCCTCGATCCTGTTTGCGGCCGCGGCAGGATGGCTCTTCTTCGGTGACCGGCCGTCGGCCCATCTGATGGGTGGCACGGTCGTGATCCTGGGCTGCCTCCTGTGGGCATGGCGTCACGAGCAAGGCTCTGCATCGACATAAACCCTTTTCCTCTTCTAGCCTGGACCAAAGAAACCATGAAAGTTCTTGTCTTTCCGGACGCTGCAACCGCCAGTGCCGCTACCGCCGCCCGGATCGTGGCACGGCTGCATGACAATCCCCGTGCCGTGCTGGGCCTTGCAACGGGCGGCACGATGGAGCCCGTCTATGCCGCGCTGCGTCGCGATCTTGCAGGCGGCCCGGTTGCCTTCACCGCGTTCAATCTGGACGAATATGTGGGCCTGCCCGCCGACCATCCCCAAAGTTACGCCAGCTACATGCGTGCCCACTTCTATGACGCGCTTGGGGTGCCTGCGGCGCAAACGCATCTTCCAAGGGGCGATGCGCCCGATCCGCAGGCCGAGGCGGACCGCTATGAGGCGGCGATCAAGGCGGCTGGCGGGATCGATCTGCAACTGCTGGGGTTGGGCGCGAACGGACATATCGGCTTCAACGAGCCGATCTCGTCGCTCGGCTCCCGCACGCGGGTCAAGACCCTGGCGCGCAAGACGGTGAACGACAATGCCCGTTTCTTTCGACCGGGCGAGGAGGTTCCGCACCAGGCGATCACGATGGGCATCGCGACGATCCTCGAGGCGCGGGAAATTCTTCTTCTTACCACGGGAAAGACAAAATCGCGCGCCGTCGCACAGATGATCGAAGGTCCGGTGTCCGCCATCTGCCCGGCATCGGCGTTACAGATGCACCCTCGTGTCACCGTCCTGCTTGACACCGCCTCCGCCGCGGATCTTTCGCTCCGGGAATATTACGAGATCATATCCAAGCCCGGGCCTGACAACCCGGAAACGCTGTGATGCAGTGAAACGGTCGACCATGACGCAGCCGCATGGACAACAATGCTCTGCCATCGGATCCCGGTCAACAACTGTCCCGAAAGACAGAGATCACGCGTTTCGGGCGTCTTTCAGCGCCGCCTGCAGCTTCTGGAACGCCGCGAAGCGCGCGTCATGGACCCGGCGCGCTTTTTCATCCGGCTCATATTCCGCCGCGGGGCGCGACATGGCGGACATGGCCCGGCCCATCTCGGCGAAGGTCCCCGCGGATCAGGCGCACCGCGATCAGGCCCACGATCGACAGCTCCAACCACCGCGCGGCATGGCGCGAGAACACATAGCCCGCGCAGGTCGAGCCGATGACCGCCAGAAGCGTCGCCCCCAGCGTCACGATGGCCGAGTTCGCCAAGCCCCGGAAGAAGACACCCCACTGCGTCCACAGCGTGACATAATGCTGGGTCGTCGGCTGGAACGTCCATTGCGGCGGCACGGCGAAGATGTCCTGCCCGGGCTTCAGGGACGACGAGACGATGAAGACGATGGGGAACAGCGACCAGAACAGGATCGCCACCACGGCCACGGCCTTTCCCAGCCGGATCAGGATGGTTTCAGCGCGCATTCTTCACCTGCCGACGCAAGAGCCAGATATATCCCGAAGCCAGCACCAGCGAGGCCGCCACCATCAGAAGGGCAGTGGCCGACGCGGTGCCGAAGGCGTTGTAGCTGAAGGCTTCCTGATAAAGGTAGACCGCCACCACCTCGGTCGATCGGGCCGGCCCGCCACCGGTCAGCAGCCAGACTTCCGAGAACATGCGGAAGGCGAAGATATAGCGGAACAGAAGCGCCACCAGGATCGCGGGCCCCATCAGCGGCAGGGTGACGCGCCAGAAGCATTGCAGCCGGGTGGCGCCGTCGATGCGCGCGGCTTCGTAGAGGTCGGAGGGCATGGCAAGCCGGGCCGCATAGAGGATCACGAAGGTGAACGGCAGATGCATCCAGATCGTCAGAAGGACGATCATCACCGTCGCGTCCACCGGATCATAGGACCACTCCAGGACGGGCAGCCCAAGCCCCTGCATCAGCAGCGTGATCGGCCCGATATCCAGGTCGAACAGAAAGCGCCACATGGCGACCGCCACCACCTCGGACACGGCATAGGGCGCCAGCACGGCGACCAGCAGGATGCGCCGGAACGGGATGCCGCTGTTGAAGAGCAGCGCCATGCCAAGGGCCATCAGCATTTCCAGATGCACGGCCACGACAACGATCACGACCGTGTTCCACATCGCGCCGCGGAAGGCGGGATCGGACAGGACGCGCAGATAGTTGCTCCACCCGGTGAATTCCGGCGCCTGTCCGAAGCTGGACACGTGGAAGCTGAGCCAGACGACATAGATCGACGGCAGGATCACCACCACCAGCAGCAGAAGCTGCACAGGCGCCAGCAGGGGGACAACCCCCAGGAATGTCGTCTTCCTCACCATGTCCTCCCCAGCCGGACGAACCGACCGCTTCCTGTTTCAACCCGGGCCTCTCCCCGCCCGGCTTCGCTGTGCAGCAACTACGCGGTGTCGAGAACCCTGCGGGAAACGCCAACCGAATTGCGCCGCTGCAAGGGCGCATCCAGAACGATACGGACCGCCGCGTCCGCCGACCCGCCGATCCGGGTCATCAGGCAGGACCAAGCGGACTGCGCGATATCCGAGATCGGCTGACGCACCGCAGAAAGCGGCACCCTGCGCGCCGTCATCCAGGCATAATCGTCAAACCCGACAAGCGACACATCCGCCGGCATGTCGATCCCCGCCTGGGCAAAGGCCGTCAGCGTCGCCAGGGTCGTGACGTTGGTCGTGGCAATCACGGCAGTCGGATGCCCCTCGCGCGCAAGGAAGGCGCCCAGCCGTGCGGCCCCTTCCTCGACATCCGTCCCAAGTTCGACGATGCGGGGCGCGACCCCTGCCGCAAGGCAGGCATCCGTGATGCCGCGAATACGCTCTGCGATGGGGCGCAGGCCTGCCACCGAAGCGGCGATCAGGATCTCGCGGTGGCCCTTTTCCAGCACGTGCTGGGCAGCCTCGCGGCCGGCGGCATGGTTATCCACGACCACAGTGTCGACGGGCAGGTCCTCTTCGCCGATCCGGTCAACCAGCACGACCGGCAGGGCGACCATCTCGCGTCTCAGCGTGTCGGGGATCGCGTTGGTGCAGGGCACCGCGATCAGGCCAGACGGCTTCCACCCCAACAAGGCACCCAACTGCGCGGCCTCTCGTGCGGCATCGTCCCCCGAAGTGGCAACCAGCACCTGATATCCATCAGCCTCGGCCAGCTTCTCCAGATCCGAAACAAGCGCGGCAAAGAATGTATCGGCCAGACTGGGAACCAGAACCCCCACCACCTTGACCCGGCCCGTGCGCAGTTGCGAGGCGGCGATGTTCTTCTGGTAACCCAGCGTCCGGGCGGCCTCCTCCACGCGCCGGACCACCTCGGGACTGACAAACTTCCGGCCGCTGAAGGCATTGGAGACGGTGGCAATGGACACCCCCGCCTCGGCTGCTACGTCCTTGATGGTAACCGCCGCCATGAGCCTGACCTAAACGTTTAACCCTTAAGTAAAACGTTTATCTTTGCCGCCGCGCTGCTGTTAACTGCAAAGGATGGAAAATTCTGCGGCCGGCCTGAACCCTTGCTTGTCCCGTTCCGCCGCTGCCGGATTGATCGACAGCCCCGTGGGCGGTGTCGGCCAGCGCGCGTCGAAGACGCGCCCTTCGTCAGCCCGGCAGGGTGACGACAATCGCCTTTCCGCGGGTCGCCACGACGGTGTGTTCGTATTGCACGACCGGCGCTTGAGGAGAGCCGTAGAGCGTCCAGTCGTCGCCGGCGGCGGTCTGGGCCCAGGTGCCGCCACGGGACAGGAAGGGTTCGACCGTCATGACAAGGCCGTCATGGATGCAGCGGCGGTCGCCGCGGGTTGGCCATGTTGCGATTTCCCCCGGCTCTTCGTGAAGGGCGCGGCCGACGCCGTGGCTGGCAAGGTTGCGGATCAAGGTATAGCCGCGGCGCCTGGCGAAGGCGCCGATGGCGTTGCCGATGCCGGCCAGCGGCTTGCCGTGGCCGACCTGTGCGATCCCGATCCGGGTCGCCTGTTGACCGTCGCGGCACAACCGCTCCAGCGAGGGGCGCAGGGGTCCCAGGCCGAAGCTTGCCCCGGTATCGGCGAAATACCCGCCGCGCGAGGCCGACACGTCGATGTTCACCAGATCGCCCCGCGCCAGCCTGCGGTCGCCGGGGATGCCATGCGCAATTTCCTCGTTGACGCTGATGCAGGTGGCGCCCGGAAAGTCATAGGTGGCCTGGGGGGCCGAAACCGCGCCCTCCTGGTCAAGCATCTGGCGGCCCAGCTGGTCCAGTTCGCGCGTCGTCATGCCCGGCTCCATCGCTGCGGCCATGCCCTGCAAGGTGTTGGCGACAATGCGGCCGATGGCCTGCAGGCCCTCCAGTTCGTCTTCGTTCGTGATGGTCATCGCGGGCCTCCCGGCAGGGTTGTCCGCAGGCTCTAGCACGTCGTGGTTCCCTTGTCGCGCCTCGGTGCAGATCCTTGCGCCTGACCCGGGGCGCAGGGCCGACACGCTATCCTGTCGCCACGGCAGAGCCTGCGCTGTCGGCCAGCCAAGCCCGGACCTGCGCCATTGCGACGGTCTGCGGCTTGCCGCGCGGCCAGGTCAGCCAATAGCGGCCGGCCTCGACCTCGGCCGCGAAAGGGCGGACAAGGGCGCCGGCTTCAAGCTGGCGGGCGAACATCGCCGCGGGCAACAGGGCGACCCCCTGCCCCGCCGCCGCGAGATCGGCCATGGCGACCGAGCTGTCCAGAACCGGCCCTTCCAGCGGCGGGCAATCGGCCCCGGCAGCGGCAAACCAGTCCCCCCATTCGTCGGCGCGATAGGATCGCAGCAGCCGCTGCCCGGCCAGATCCTGGGGGGTCCGTAGCTGCCCCAGCAGGCCGGGCGCACAAAGCGGCGTCAGCGGGGCTGCGATCAGCGGGTCGGCCTCCAGCCAGGGCCAGGCGGTGCGGTCGCCGAAGCGGATCGCCATGTGCAGGCCCTCCTTGGCAATGTCGATGCGGTTGTTATGGGTGAACACGCGCAGGCTGATGCCGGGATGCGCCGCCTCGAAGGCGGGCAGGCGCGGGATCAGCCAGCCGGTCGCGAATGTGGTGACCACGCCCAGGTTCAGCGCCTCGCGATAACGGCCCCCCTGGAAGCGGTCCAGAACCTCGCCCATCTCGTCGAAATTGCGTGTCAGCACCGGGTGCAGCGCGGCGCCGATATCGGTCAGGATCAACCCGGTCGAGGCGCGGGTGAACAGGCGGTGGCCCAGCAGCTCCTCCAGTCGCTGGATCTGCTGGCTGACGGCGGCCTGGGTCACGCGCAGCTCGATCGCGGCGCGGGTAAAGCTGCCCTGCCGGGCCGCGACCTCGAAGGCGCGCAGCCCGTTCAGCGGAAGGTTCGGTCGGTCCATGCCATCACACCATCTTATGCGCCGCGTCAGGATTTGTCGTTTGGACAGGGCCGGGTCCCTGCCGTATGGAGGTCCGGCGGCCAAGGCGCGACGCGCGCAGGCCGATCCCATAACACAAGCCGATGCCACCCGTCAGGGGTGACAGGATTGTCCCATGCCGGGACCAGACCGGAGATTTGCATGCTGCAATCAACCCTATCCGCGGGCCTTCTGCTGGCCTGCCTGGCCGCGCCCGCCCCTGCGGAAACCATCGCCGAGGCCGCCCGCGCCATCGAGGCTGAACTGGGCGGACGCGTCGGCGTGGCCCTGCGCCGCCAGGGCGGGCCAGAGGTCGCGGGCCATCGTGCGGGCGAACGCTTTCCCCTGTCCAGCACCTTCAAGGCCCCCCTGTGCGGCGCGATCCTGACCCTGGTCGATGCCGGAGAGGATGAGCTGGACCGCGTGATCGGCTATACCCCCGCCGACCTGGTGACCTATTCCCCGGTCACCGAAACACGCGACGCCATGACCGTGGGAGAGCTGTGCGAGGCCACGATCACGCTCAGCGACAACACCGCCGCCAACCTGCTGCTGGAGCGCGTCGGAGGCCCCCAGGATTTCACCGAATACCTGCGCGCCATCGGCGACGACACGACCCGCCTGGACCGGTGGGAAACCGACCTGAACGAAGGGGCTCCGGGCGATCCGCGCGACAGCTCGACCCCCGCCGCGATGGTCGCCACGCTGGAGAGGCTGCTGTTCGGCCCGGTCCTGTCGGACGCCTCGCAGCAGCAGTTAGAGGCCTGGATGCGCGCCGACCGGGTGGCCGACGACCTGATCCGCGCCAGCCTGCCGGAAGGCTGGATCATTGGCGACAAGACCGGCGCGGGCGGTCACGGGTCGCGTTCCATCGTGGCGGTGGTCCGTCCGCCAGAGGGCGATCCCTGGCTGGCGGCGGTCTATCTGACAGGCAATCAGGCCGACATGGCCACCCGCAACCGCGCCATCGCCCGCATCGGCGCGGCCATCGTCGCCGAGATCGAGGACCGGTGACGGGCGATCTCGTGCGGAGAGCCGCGTGCCGGTGGTCCGACTTCACAGGTCGGGCGCGATCATCTCGTGTTCACTCGGCCGGCGGGCGAAAGCCTGATGCGCCTTGGAGAGCATCGTTTCGCTGCTGCACGCCGGAGCAACCGTTCGGAGAAGGCGGGGGGCGGCAACGCCGCTGACCTGATGGACTGGAACGGGCGGCAAGCGCTCTGCCGGTGTGGATGATTTCACCGTGGACGCGGCATGGCTGATGCGGATTTCAGCCTGGGACCGAAGGCATAAGGCGCACCGCCACCCCTGCCCCGCCTGCGCTTGCTCGCGCGGTGCCTGCATCCTTCAGCGGCAGGGGCCCGATCCTTGCACCGGTGATGATCACGTCCCCCTTGCGCAGGGGCGCGCCCTGCTCGGCCGCATGGCCTGCCAGCCAGGACAGGAAGGACAGCGCATCATCCAGGGTCTGCAGAGTCTCCGACGCCTGGATCGGCTTTTCGTCCAGCCACAGGCGGATGCCCAGTGAACCCGCCATGGCCTCGCCCCAGTTGTCCAGGCGGTCCCCCAAGACGATGCCGCCTGAACTGAAGGCATCGGCCATGGCCTCCAGTGGCTGCACCGCAGTCCGGTCCGCAAAGCGCGAGGCAACGATCTCGAAGCACAGCCGGACCTCTCCGATGGCGGCCATGACCGTTTCCCGGTCAGCACCGGGATGCAGATCGGCCCCAAGGATCAGCGCGGTTTCGACCTCGATGCAGGCGTCCTGCGGCAGGGGCGCCAGCGTGTCGCCCGAGGCCCGGACAAGCCTGCCGGGCAGCGCCGCCGCGTGCCGATCCCGCCCCGCCAGCAGCGCCATTTTCCATGCCCCGCTGCCAAGCTCCCGGATCACGGCGCGCTGCACCGCATAGGCGGCGTCGGTATCCGGCGGGGATACCGGCAGACCCGCGGGCCGGGGTCTTCCGTCCCAGACATCCAGCAGCGTTCGGGCCGCCGTTGCGGCATCAAATGTGTCAATCATGAAATGCTTTTCGTCAGGTCCAGATCGGGCATTGCTGCCCGGGGGATAATCGCGCCCGGATGGGTCACGACGATGGCGGCCAGTCGCGCGGCGGCAGCGATGGCGGGTCCATTGGGCAGGCCCGCCAAACGTGCGGCCAGCAGGCCGGCGTTGAAGCTGTCGCCTGCGCCGGTGGTATCGACGGCGGCGACGGCCGGCGGCAGGTCGTGCCGCTGAACCGCGTCTTCGTCCGCCGCACAGCGCAGCACCGCGTCGCCGCCGGTGGTCAGGATGATCTCGGCCTGCCCCATTCCGCGCAAGACCGCGATGGCGGAGGCGGGATCGGCGCAGCCGAAGCAATCCGCCATGTCGTCAAGCGAGGGCAGCACCAGCGTGGCGAGCCCGGCCGCATGCGCGATCACCTGCCGCGCCGTCGCGGCATCGGCCCACAGGGCGGGGCGATAGTTGGTGTCGAAGACGATGCTGGCCCCCTGCGCCCGGCGCCTTTGCAGCGCATCGAGCAGCGCCCCCCGCCCGTCCGGTCGCAGCACCGCAAGGGCGACCGCCGACAGGAACAGCGTATCGGCATTGTCCAGAGCCGCAAGGTTGGCTCCGCCCTGGAACATGTCGCGAAAGGGTGACTGGTCGCGCCAATAGGCGAAGCTGCGTTCTCCGGCCGCATTGGTCGCAATGAAGCTGAGGCCGGGCCGCCCGCCTGCCCTTTCGGCCATGGACGCGGTATCGACTCCCTCGGCCTCGATCTGGCTGCGAAGCCACCGGCTGTGGGGGTCGTCGCCAAGGCAGGACAGATAGCCAACGGTTCCCGGTGCGGTCAGCCGCGCGAGATAGATCGCCGTGTTCAGCGTATCGCCGCCTGCCCGCCTGTCAAAGGTCGAGGGCGCATCGGCACGCGCGGTGAACTCGATCAGCGGCTCGCCGATGGACAGGACGCGCATGTCAGACCTCGTAGGGCGTAAGCAAAGGCTTGCCCGCGAAATGCGCCGAAAGATTGTCCAGCACCAGTTGCGCCATCGCCCGCCGCGCCTGAACGGTGGCCGAGCCGATATGCGGCGTCAGCACGCAGTTCGGGGCGTCCAGCAGCGCCTGCGGCACGTTCGGTTCATCGTCAAACACGTCAAGCCCGGCACCGGCAATCGCGCCCGAACGGAGTGCATCGGCCAGCGCCACGGCATTCACGACAGGGCCACGGGCGACGTTCACCACAATCCCCTGCGGGCCCAGGGCGGCCAGCACATCGGCATCGACCAGGTTGCGGGTCTCGCTGCCACCTGCCGCCGTCACGAACAGCAGTTCGCAGTCGCCTGCCAGGCTGAGCGCATCGGGGAAGAACCGGTCGGGCGTATCGGACTTTTCCCGCCGCGCCGTATAGCTGACCTGCATCCCCAGTCCGCGCAGCATGTCCGCCAGCCGCCGCCCGATCCGGCCATAACCCAGGATCCCCGCCCGCCGTTCCAGAACCGATGATGCAAGCCCCAGCTTGCCGCCCCGGCCCCAATCGCCCGCACGGACGAAGCGGTCGCCCTCGGCGATCTGCCGGCCTGCGGCAAGGGCCAGGGCCAGGGCCATTTCCGCCACCGCCAGCGACAGAACATCCGGCGTCGTGGTGACGGCGATGCCGCGGCGCGCAGCCTCGTCCAGATCGACGGCGTCCACGCCGACGCCATTCACCGCGATCAGCCGCAGCGCGGGCAGTTGCCGCATCTGCTGGGAAGACAGGCCGACATTGCCGGCAGTCACCACGGCCTCGACATCGGCGGCGGCCGCGATGTCGCGGACGACTTCATAATCGTTCTGCAGCTGCTGCGCCATGTCCTGCGGCTTCAGGTCGGCCAATGAAAGGATGCGGGGCCGGGTCACGCGATCTGCCCCAGGAAGTTGCGTAGGCGTTCGTTCCTCGGGCTGCCGAAGAATTCGTCTGGCGCGCCCTGTTCGACGATCACGCCCTTGTCCATGAAGATCACGCGATCTGCGACCGCGCGGGCGAAATCCATCTCGTGGGTGACGCACAGCATGGTCATGCCCTCGCGTGCAAGATCGATCATGGTGTCCAGCACTTCCTTGACCATCTCGGGGTCCAGCGCCGAGGTGGGTTCGTCGAACAGCATGATCCGGGGCTTCATGCACAGGGCGCGGGCAATGGCCACGCGCTGCTGCTGGCCGCCCGACAACTGGGCGGGATACTTGTCGGCCTGTTCGGGGATCCTGACGCGTTCCAGGTAGTGGCGCGCGGTCGCCTCGGCCTCGGCGCGCGGGATCTTGCGGGTCTTCATCGGCGACAGCACGCAGTTCTCCAGCACGGTCATGTGCGGGAACAGGTTGAAGTTCTGGAACACCATGCCGACGTCCTGGCGAACCTTGGCAACGTTGTCGCCCCATGCGGTAAGCTCCACCCCGTCCACGATGATGGTGCCCGACTGGATCGCCTCGAGCTGGTTGATCGTGCGGATCAGCGTGGACTTGCCGGACCCGGACGGGCCGCAGATGACGATGCGTTCGCCCCGCCGCACGGTCAGGTCGATATCGACCAGGGCGTGAAAGCCGCCATAATACTTGTTGACGGCGCGCATGATGACGGCGTCTTGGGTCATGATCCTGCTCCCTGGAAGAAGCGGCCCGGCCGCGGGGGCCGGGCAGCGCGCGTTACTCGGCAGCCTTGACGAAATCCGGCAGCGGTTCGCCCAGCCATTTCTGGTGGATCTCATCCAAGGTGCCGTCGGTGCGGGCGGTCTGGACAAAGGCGTTCACCTTTTCCAGAAGCGCATCGGATCCCGGCGCGACCGCGATGCCCTGCACCTGGCTGGACAGGTCGAACTTCTTGTCGAACTTGCCTGCCGCGACCTTGTCAACCTGCAGGAACACCACGTTCGACAGCCCGATCAGCGACACCTGCCCCGACAGCAGCGCCTGCACCGCGCTTGCGTCGTCGTCGAAGCGGCGAATCTCGGTTCCTTCGGGGGCGACCTCGGTCACGCCGGTGTCCTGGGTCGAGGCTCGCGCCACGGCGATGGTCTGGCCGGCCAGGTCGGCCGGCTGGGCAATCTCGGCGTCAGCCGCGCCATAGACCGCGATGCTGATGCCGGCATAGGGGGTCGAGAAATCGACCTTCTGGGCACGCTCCTCGGTGATGCCCAAGGATGCCACCAGCACGTCCACCTGGCCGGACAGCAGATAGGGGATCCGGTTCGGCCCGGTCACCGGCACGATCTGCGCCTTGACGCCCAGCGACTCTGCCAGGGCCTTGGCCACGTCGGCGTCATAGCCGTCCGGCGTGCCCGATGCGTCCTGGATGCCAAAGGGCGGGAAATCGACCAGCATGCCGATCTTGATGGTCCCGGCGCCTTCGATGGCGGCCAGATCGGCGGCAGACGACGGCCCGGCAAGGTGTACCGCCAGCGTGGTTGCGGCAAGTGCGGTGAACAGACGGCGGTTCAGCTTCATGGTTTCTCCTCCTCGATATTCAGCGGGTGACGGCAAGGCGCATCCGCGCCTCGAGCCTGCGGGCCATCAGCGACAGGGGCCAGCACAGGATGAAATACAGCGCAGCCACGGTGCCAAAGACCAGGAACGGCTTGAACGTGGCATTGTTGATGATCTGCCCGGCGCGCGTCAGTTCGGTAAAGCCGATGATCGAGGCCAGCGAGGTGCCCTTGATCAGCTGCACCAGAAAGCCGACCGTCGGTGCCGTCGCGATCCGCATCGCCTGCGGCAGGACGACATGCCGCATCCTGTGGGGATAGGACAGCGCCAGCGCGGTCGCAGCCTCGGTCTGGCCCGAGGGCACGGCCTCGATGCTGCCGCGCCAGATTTCCCCCAGGTAGGCACTTGCATGCAGGGTCAGCGCAACGGCCGCGGCCAGCAGCGGGTCGATCGGCAGCCCGATGACCGCCAGCCCGAAATAGACCAGGAAAAGCTGCATCAGCAGCGGCGTGCCCTGGAAGACCTGGATGAACCCGGCCGAGGCACGGCGCAGAACCTTGCTGGCCGAGGTGCGCGCCAGCGCGACCAGCAGCCCGCCCAGGGCCCCGCCCGCAAAGGCGATGGCAGACAGGATCAGCGTCCAGCGGACTGCCAGCACGATGAACGTCACATCGGCGGATGAGAATTCGCGGATCATGTCAGCGGCTCGCAGGATAGGTGAAGAACACGCGGCGGATGGCGCCGAACAGCGTGGAAAACCCAAGCGCCAGCAGGAAATACATCACCGTCAGGACCAGGTAGATCTCGAAGCTGGCGAAGGTGCGGGCGTTCAGATCGGCCCCCGCCGAGGCAAGGTCGTTGGCCGAGATCACCGACACCACGCTGGAGGTCAGCATCAGGTAGATGAACTGGCTGGTGAGTGCGGGATAGATGTTGCGCAATGCAGGCACCACGACCACGTAGCGGAAGATGTTGACCGGGCTGAGGCCAAGCGCCCGTCCCGCCTCGATCTGGCCCTTCGGGATCGACTCGATGCCGGCCCGGATGATCTCGGTCCCGTAGGCGCCCACATTGACCACCAGCGCCACCAGTGCGGCGGTGTTCGGCGACATCGAGATACCCACTGCGGGCAGGCCGAAGAAGATGAAGAAGATCTGGATCAGGAACGGGGTGTTGCGGATCACCTCGACATAGGCATCGACCAACCAGCGCAGCGGCCGGATCGCCGAGGTCTTGGCGACCGCGCCCAGCAGCGACACGACCAGGCCCAGGATCATCGCCAGAAACGACAGTCGGACCGTCAGCCATGCGCCATGCAGCAGCAGGTCAAGGTTCTCGAATACAGGCCCGAAGTTGAACTGATACATCTGCCCTCCCCTGCCGACGTGTCGTATTCTCGATTTAGAACGATCTAAATGCGAATCACAGGGGTGTCAAACCTTTTGCGGACTGCTGTCCCTGACAACCAGCCGCGGAACGACGATGTCCCGTTCAGGCGGCGCGGCGTCGTCGGCCAGCCTGCGGGCCAGAAGGCGCGCGGCCTTGCGCCCGATACCCGGCGCATCCATGGCGACGCTGGTCAGGGGCGGATAGGTCAGTTCGGCCAGCGGCAGATCGTCCAGTCCGACCACCGCCAGATCACGCCCCGGCTCGCAGCCCGCGCGACGCAATCCGGCCATCAGCCCCGCAGCCAAGACGTCGTTGAAGCACAGCACCGCATCCGGGCGCGTGTGCAGGGCAAGGATCTGCGCCGCTGATTGCGCCGCCCCTTCCCAGGTCAGATCGGCCTCGACGATACCCGCATCCTCGACCCCGGTTTCCGCCAGGGCGCGGGCATAGCCTGTCAGCCGCTCCTCCCGTGCCGAAGTCCGGGCGCTGACGGACAGAAAGGCCACGCGGCGGTGCCCTTGTTCGACCAGATGCCGCATCGCCAGCCCGACCGCGGTGATGTAATCCGCCCCGGCAAAGTCGGTCGGGGGCCCGACCTCGCGCAGCGCCTGCACCAGCGGCATCCCCCAACCCGCGATCCGGCCCGGCAGCTCGGGGCCCGTACCCACGGCGGGGCACAGGATGACCCCATCGACCCCGTGTCCGCGAAACCGTTGCAATATCTCGTCCTGCCGCCGAGGATCGTCATGGCTGTTGGCAAGCAGGACGACCCGGTCGTCCCGGGCCATCACCTCCTCGACGCCGGACAGGAATTCCGTGAAGAAAGAGTTCACCAGGTTCGGGACGATGACGCCAATTGTCTGGCTGGACCTGTTGCGCAGCCGCGCCGCACCGATGTCGCGGACATAGTCCATCTGGGCCATGATCTGCTCGACCCTCTCGCGGGTATGTCCGGCAACCAGCGGCGACTTGCGAACGACCAGGGACACGGTTGCCCGCGAAACGCCTGCGGCCTGCGCAATCTCCTCGAGGGTCACCCGTTTCTGCTGCATCACGCCTCCTGTGTGACCTGCGTTATGGGCAGGAGGCAGGGCATGCTGTCAAGCATGCGATGGATCGGCGGTGAAGGACCGGGGATCCACGAGTCCATCTGGAAGCTGCGGCACATGTGGCCGATGAAAGTCCTAGCCCGCGCTGTCTCGACGGCCGACGTGAGGAAACTTCGCACAAGAATGAAGATTGCCCAGGCCTGCCGCGATACGGGCAATCAGCCTTTTCACCTTCCCAACCTAGTCCCAAAGCTCCTGTATCGACTTGCGCATCGCATGCTTGACCTGCTCGAGTTCGCCCCAGGAGATATGGCGCCGCAGCAGATCGAACACTGCCGCGACGGCCCGTTCGGAATCCTCCAGGGGCTCCCTCTGGAAGCGTGCCTCGACACGGGCCAGAAGGTCGGCCTTGTTGCGCGGCTTGACGGGGGTGCGGGATGGATCCCAGCCTTCAAAGAATACGCCCCGGACAAGGACCGGAAGCTGGGCCGCAAGATCCGCCGCCTCGTCCACCGTCAGGAAATCACGCACGGCATGGAGCGTCTCGCTCAGGAGCAGGTTTGCGCGCGGCTTTTCCCATCCAAGATCGGCGCACAACTCGTTGAGCCATTCGGCAAAGACCTGGGGTGCGTGATCGAGGGTAGAAATGCCCGTGACGGCCATGGGAACACCTTCAAGCTTGGCGAGTGTCATTCTCAGAAGGTATCTCTGCTGCTGCCAAGGGGCATTGACCGGCGTCAATGCCGTCTTCCCGCCGCCTCGCCCTCCGCTGCGAGCGGCGCAACCGGATGAAACCCGTGGCAGGTCAGCGATCCCTCCGCCTGCCCATTCTGCTGCGCCCCGGCGACACCTCGGGCCAGAACCTCCTGGAAGATCCCTTGGAAGGCTCAGACCGCCAATGCCCCCATCAAATGGATGCTCAAAAAGCTTGATCCGGGAGAGATTCTCCCGGATTAAAAAAAGACCCCCTTGGGGCAGGCCAAGCCTACAGACGCAGTTGAAGCCGCTCCGCCGACGGAGGATCAACATGCAGATCGACCAGAGCAGTTTCCTGCTTCCCGGCAATGCCCATAGCCGCAATGCCGTGATGCGCGCGACCTTCGCCGGGGCGGCCGGTCGGATCGTCGATCCCCAGGCAATCGCGAACCTGCGTCGCGCGACGGCCTTCATGCGCCCCGCGGTTGTGGACTTTGCGGGCTGGCGCCGCCTCCGGCGGTCCGAGACCGGCTGGCACGCAGCCGCCGTGGCCGAGGTGATGGCCGTGATCGTGCAGCGCTTTGCCGGATGGCCGGTGACCTACTGTGGCTATCGCCCGGCGGAAGCTGCGGATGCGGCGGAGGGGGCTTCAGTTTGGCGGCAGGCGCAGGGCACGGCCATTTTCCAGACGACGGATGCGCGGATCGGCCTGCCGGCCGCGCAAGCGGGTTTTGCGGTCGTCCAGGCGCTGGTGGACGGTATCGAGGTCCCTCAACTGCGCAGAACGGTGCGAGGCGTGCTGCGCGGCTTCCTGAGAACGACACTGCCCGTCACCCCTCCGGGCAATTCGCTGCTTCTGGCCCAGACAGCGGGCGAACGGGGCATTCCCTGGCAGGTCCTCGGACGCTCCGGATATGTGCGGATCGGCCTGGGCCGCTACGCCCGCGTCCTGAAGGGAGCAGAATCGACGCTGATCAGTGCGATTGGCGCACAAATGGCCAAGGACAAGGGCATGGCCAACCGGCTGCTGGCCGATGCCGGGCTGCCGGTCGCAGGGCAGCGCACCGCCCGTACCGAAGAGGCGGCCCTCGCCGCCGCGCGGGAACTGGGATATCCGCTTGTGGTCAAGCCCTTCGACGGCAACATGGGCCGGGACGTCACGATCGGCGTGTCGAACGAGGCCGAAATGCGCAAGGCCTTTGCCCGCGCCGTCAGCCACTCGGGCAAGGCCGTGATCGAGACGCTGATCCAGGGCGACGAGGTGCGTCTGCTGGTTGCAGGCGGCAAGTTCCTGGCGGCGATGAACCGCCAGCCGGCGCAGGTCACGGGCGACGGGACCCGCAGCGTCGCGGAGCTGGTCGGGAAGGAAAACAGGCGCCCCGAGCGTGACACATCACTGAAGGGCGCGCACTGGCTCACGAAGCCGATCAAGCTGGACGAGGATGCGCTTGCCGTGTTGGCTCAGCAGGGACTCACGGTGGATGCGGTCCCCGAAGCAGGGCAGAAGGTTTTCCTGCGGCGCGAGTCCAATCTTTCCCGCGGCGGAACGCCGCTGGATGTGACGGACAAGGTTCATCCGTCGATCCGCCAGGTTGCCGAGGCCGCGGCGCGCAGGCTGCGCCTGGACGTCTGCGGCATCGATTTCCTTTCCACCGACTTCACCCGCCCCTGGCAGGAGACCGGCGGCGCGATCTGCGAGGTCAACAGCCGGCCAGGCGTGTATCCCCAGATCATGTCCGCCCCCCAAGAGCGGCGTGGCGCCATCCTGGAAGGCCTCTTCAATGCCCTGGTCGGCGAGGGTGACCATCGTGGCCTGCCCGTCGTGGCGCTGGTGGGCGCGCCCGAGGCGACCGCAAGGATGCGCCAAACGCTGGAGACGCTGGCGGGGGGCGCCGGTTGCAGGCTGGGGGTGGTGGGCAAGGCCACCGGGCTGGCGCCATGCAGTCAGGCGCTCGAGACGGCGGCGGACTTGTTCCAGTCCGACGACATTGACGCCGCGCTGATCGTGCTGACGCCTCGTCAACTGCTGGAGCGGGGGCTTGGGCTGCCGCGCGTTGCAGCCGCCGTGATGCCGTCGGACCTGGGCCGGCGGGCCCAGGCCGTGCGCCGCACCCTGGAGAGGGTCGCCGGGGATGCGGTCCTGATGGGAAACGATCCCGCCGTCACGGAACGCGCCGCCGACGCACTGGGGCTATCCTTGGAATCCTCGGCTGGACGCCATGCTTCTGGAAAAACGCTTGCAGTATGAGTTCAGGTCATACGCCTGCGTGGTTCACGAAAGCCCCAATCGATCATCCGAAAACACCTCTGGGCTAGGCTGGGCACATGGTCCTGGGCCCGGCCAAGCTTGCGGCACATTCCTGGGCAACGGCCTGCTTCTAGTCGGGGGGACGCCCGGCGCCGGCAGCGTCACGCCGGAACAGCGGAGCTTGTCGGGCGGCATTTGCCACGGAATGCGCTCACGGACGCCGAACTTGTCGCCGTCGTTGATAAGCGGTTTGAGGCCGCACATTGCTTCGGTCCCAATTAACTATTCCGCCACAGAATGAACTTGTCCTCGGGGAACCCTCACCTCAGAAAGCCGCGGCATAGCGTGTGCGGCGCCGTCATCCGGGGGCCGTGCATCGTTGTTTCGCAGTGCCGAGCCATGACCGGCACGTCTTACCAAGGGACGAACACCGATGATGATGGATTTCCTGCTGCGGCAGAATGCGACGTCAACCTTTGACCTGAGCGAACTCTATCCCGATGCGACCGACTTTCACATCACGACCTCGGATGGGGACAAGGCGTCCGCCACGATCAAGGACGGCGTGCTGACCGTCGCGCCCGGTGCCCTGGGCCATGCCGACTTTGTGCTGACCTTCAAGGATGCGACCGGCAACACCCTCACCGACCACTTCCGCGCCATCGTCGCCGGAGAGAATGCCTACAGCATCATCGCGGTGCCCGACACGCAAAGCTACACCTCAACGTCGGACCCGAGATCCGGGCCATGTTCGGCGAGATGATCCAGCACATCGCCGACCACAAGGACGCGCTTGGCATTGCCCATGTGCTGCAGGTCGGCGACGTCACCGACAACAACTTCGACAGCCAGTGGCAGATCGCCACCGATGCCTGGAGCCATATGGACGGCGTCATCGGCTATACGCTGGCGGTGGGAAACCACGACATGGGCGACGACGGCCACGCGCAGGACTTTTCCTCGAAGATCGACGATTACTTCACGCCGGAACAGCTTGGCACGGATGGCACCTATGACGGATACGACCAACCTTCGCTGCGCAACACTTACAATACCTTCATCAGCCCGGACGGCCAGGACTGGCTGATCCTCAGCTTGGAGTTCGGCGCCCCTGACGATGTGCTGCGTTGCGCGGGCGAGGTGATCGAGGGCCATCTGGACCATCGCGTCATCCTGAACACCCATGCACGGAACGGCGGCGACAAGCGCGTCGACCCCACCACGGAGGATCTGACCGGAGAGAACGGAGCCTGGAGCTATGGCATCCGTGACGACGCCCGCAACGTCAACGACGGCGAGGACATGTATCGCGAACTGGCGTCGAAGTATCCCAACATCAGCTTCACCTTCGGCGGCCACAACTTCCTGGACGGTGCCGAAACGGTGGTCAGTCAAACCGCTGGCGGCAACAATCTTCACCAGGTCTTCGTCAACTACCAGAACGGCATCTCGGGAGAGATCACCGGCGCGGGCGATCCTTCGCTTGGCGACCGGGCCGGCAACGGTGCGTTCCGCATCATCGTGATCGACCCCGACAACGACCACATCACCACGCACACCAAGTTCGCCGATCTCGACAAGTTCTTCGAGCGTGTGGACCATCAGGAAACCTTCGAGAACGCGGGCATCGGTGCGCCGAAGCAGATCGGCATCGCCAAAGCGGGCGAGGATCTGACCATCAAGGCCGGTGCTGACGGGCTGGCAGAGCTGACCCTGGACGCCTCGGGCACGATCCTGCCGGGTGACGGCCGCGCGCTGACCTATTCCTGGTATGACGCACAAGGCGGCCTGCTGGGCAAGGCGACACGCCCTTGCTGGCGGTCGAGCTTGGCCAGGGCACAAACCGGCTGGTGCTGGAAGTCGCAGACGAGCACGGGAATGTCAGCCGCGACGAAAAGACCGTCATCGTCGAAGGCCCGCGTCACCTGCTGACCGAAACCTTCGACGACGGAATCGCGCAGGGCTGGACCACCCCTGCCGCGTCGCGCGGGCCGATCGAGACCAGCGCGGATGTCATGCTGGCCGACATCGGCACCCAGGTTCCCACGGATGACCTGGGCTCCTTCAAGCTGAAGGGCTCGGTCTTCGGCAACCCCGACGGCAGGGAGAGGCCGCGCTGTATGCCCAGACCGACGGCGCGAACGAGGTGCTGGTTTATGGCAACGACGATGCCGGCGACTGGTCGGACTACGTCTTCGACATGGTCGTGCATCCCGCCGATGACGATACCATCGGCGCGGTGTTCTATTGGCAGGACGAGAATAACCACTACGAACTGTCGATCGACCAGCAGACCTTCACCCGCCAGCTTGTCCGCGTCGAAAGCGGCCAGCGCACGGTTCTGGCGCAGGAAAGCGGCGCCTATCGCCACCATGCCGAGCAGGATCTGCGCATCGCCGTCAGCGACCGCGGCATCATCGTGACGCTGGACGACCAGTTGCTCGACGGGCCGGTGATCGACAGCGATCCGCTGGAAGGCGGTACGGTGGGCGTGCTCAGCCGCTCGATCAGCCGCGCGTCCTTTGACGAGGTCTCGGTCAACGGGCAGGTCCTGTCGGCGCGTGCCCTGGGCCAGCACACGGCCACGGACCTGGACGGCAACGGCCGCGAAGGCATCCCCGTGACGGCAGCCGCCACCATCAGCCCGGTTGCCGTCGCCAGCTATGACTGGCTGACTGGCGACAAGGTCGTGGCGACCGGCCGGGACGCGGTGATCGACGCCCCCGTGGGCGCCTCGCAGGTCACGCTGCGGGTCACGGACGTGAACGGCAACATGTCGCAGGACCGGATCGATCTGCAGGTGACCGGCCGCGACAAGCTGATGTTCGCAGACGACTTCAGCGGCTCGCTGAAGCGCTACACCATCGTTGACGACGGCACCAACGGCCCGTCCGACTGGCGGATTGCAGACGACGCGCTGGTTCAGGACAGCAACATCGGCGGCGGCCAGCAGGAGCCTGGCTGGGATGCCTGGTCCAAGGGCGGCGAAGGCGCCTATATCATGCGCGACGGAACCCATTCCCTGGTCAAGGGCGGCGAGGACTGGATCGACTACGCGGTCGAGGTCGATGTCACGCCCTCGGACGACGACGCCCTGGAGGTTCTGGTCCGCTATGTGGACGACCAGCACCACTACAAGGTCGAACTGGACGATCAGGCCGGGTTGGCCCAGATCATCCTTGTCGAGGACGGCTACGAGACCGTTTTGGCGCGGGGCTGGCACAACTATGCCCAGGACGAGTCCATGCGCCTGCGGGTCGAGGCCGAAGGGCGACCGCCTGTCGGTCAGCGTGGACGGGACCGAGATCTTCGAATTCCTGGTCACCGACACGGCCTTCGACAAGGGCGGCGTGGCGCTCTACAGCTATGCCAGCACCGGGCTTCAATTCGACAACCTGACGGTGACCAGCCTGGACGACACGCCGTCGCTGAACGTGGTGATGGGCACGGCGGGGCGCGACCGCCTGGTCGGCACCGACGGCGACGACCTGCTGGTCGGCGCGGGCGGAAAATCCGACCGGCTCACCGGCGGCGAGGGGGCGGACACGTTCTTCTTCGGCTTTGAGGTCCATGACGGCGTCCGCACCCGCAGCACCATCACCGACTTCGAGGTCGGGATAGACAGCATCTCGCTGGCCGCGGGCGTCACGATCGACGAGATCAAGATGTGGGGCAAGAAGGCTGTCGTCTACCTGGACAATCCCTGCGGCCCCGACGACGTGATCCAGGTGCGCGGCGAGGGAGTCTGCATCGACAATCTCACGTTCAGATACGACGACCTGCTGGTTGGCGCGTAAGCGCCACCGGTGTCAGCGTCAGCGAAGGGCCGGTCGATCTGATCCCTTTCGGTGCTCCGGCCCTGATCGACGGCATCGACGGCCATGATGCTTGACCGCCGGGCTGCTTCCGGGCTCCGGGCAGAACGCTCCCCATGACGGTGTCATGGGAGCGTCGCGCTCTGCTCGGACGCGAAGAACGTCCTTCTGAAGGGCTTCCGGCCTCGCCTTCCGCGATGGACGGCATAGCCACCGCCAGCCTCGGCGATCTGCGAATGTTGCTGAGCTTCTTCGGCATCTTCGACAACGATCCGCTGACGGCACTATCCGACGGCGAATTCCACGAGATCAGCTATCTGGTGAAAGCGACGTGCGCTCCGAACCGCAAGGCGGCCTAGACCGCAATCAGCGCGTCTGCCGGCAGCTTCTCGGACGTGCAGCCCGCCACCACGCTTCGGAACGCCGCCACGACCGGCTTGTGGTGGCGGTCCTTCCGCACCAGAAGATACTCGTCCAGTTCCAGCCGCGCACCCGAGGCGACCAGTGGACGGCAGGCAAGCCGGTGATCGGGCGGTATCTCGGACAGGACGAAGAACGCCACTCCCATGCGGCGGGCCACCGCCTCGCGGATGGCGCTGCGTTCGCAGACGGTGATGGTCCGCGTGTCGCGCACATCTTCCGACACCAGGATCTGCTGGACGAAGGCATGGGTCCGCGACCCCCGCTCGTGCATGATGATCGTTTCTCCGGAAAGATCCCTTACCGACACCTCGTCCTGTGCCGCAAGGCGATGGCCGCAGGGAAGCAGCAAGTGGAAGCGTTCGGGGATCAGCGGTTCGGCCGTGACCAGATCGCCCATCGGCGGGTTCATGGCTATGCCGATATCCGCCTTGCCGTCTCGCACGGCTTCTCTGATCTCGTCCATCGAAGCGATGGCAAGGGATAGCGAAACGGAAGGGTAGCTTTCGCCAAAGCGCCGCATCAGCTCGATTGCCAGCGTGGTGCTGTCGGACATCAGGGACAAATGCCCCTCGTCCAGCGTGCCCGGTCCTCGCAGGGTCAACTGGACCTTGTCCACGACCTCCATCAGCCGTTCAATCACCTGCAGAAGCGCCCGCCCGGTATCGGTCAGGGCCAGCCTGCGGCCGCGCTTTTCGAACAGGCGCAGGGCATGCCTGGCTTCCAGCGCGTGAATCTGCTGGGAAAGCGTGGATTGGGACACGCCCAGAACATGCGCGGCCCGGGCCATGTCGCCTTCTTTCGGGACAGAATGAAATGCCCGGATATGCGCGAAATTCATCAAGGCCATCCTTTACGTCACGTGGCGTTTAGCTGCCGGCAATGACAGTGTCGTGACGCTGGCGCTGCAAGCGGGAAACTCCGCCAGCACCGCAAAGTGCAGCTGGCTGCACTCGCCGCGGTTGTTTGCAAATAAACCGGGAACCGTGGATGCCTGTCAGGGCAACAGCCACTGCCAGCTTCTGATGGACAGCATCGGGCAGCAGGCGTAGCCTTTTTCCAGGGACGCCGCACAGGTTCACGGGTGGTGCGGGTCCCGGTCCAGGTGGCATCGAGGGAGGACCTTGGTTCAGATCAGACACGCCCTCCGGCGGGGATGCTGACGTCCTGAACATTTCCCGGCTGCGGCCTCCATCCGATCCGCCCGTTTCTCTTCGGTCCGAAACATCAGGGGGGCTTGCGATGGAAGACGACGAGATCGAGCTTTTGACGGCCGACGAGTCCGGCCAGGTTAAGACGGCATCCGGTGGCTTGGGGCAAGACGCGATCTTATCCCGCATCCTTGCCGAAATCCTTGCCAGTGGGAACTCCCATATGATCACGGGTGATGAGGGCAGGGACCTGCTTTATCTAGACACCTATGCTGAAGCCAGCAATGGCACCACCGCAGCGGCGATCGGCAACACCATTTCAGCTTCAGGCGGCGATGATGAGGATACCTTCGATTGCACCTTGAGGGCGGCTGTCTCGGACGGCGGAAGTGCCAGCGTAAGCGGCAACTCCGTATTCATGCGGGGCGATGATGGCAATGACAGCTACTACGTCGTCGTCCAGGCTGACGCCAATGCTGGCGGAGAGGCAATTTGCAGCGACAACGTGATGACCCTGGATGGAGGCAGAGGAGACGACTCCCTCAGCGTCTATCTGGAGACCTACCCATGGGGCCCTGGCACCACCGCAGCCGTGAGCGGCAATCGGATCTTCATGAGTGGAGGTGAAGGCAATGATGAATTCCTGCTTTCCACCCAAGGCGAAACCGGCAACAGCGCCGTTCTTGATGGCGGGGCTGGGATCGACAAGGCCAACATATTTCATGACAGACCGACAGAAGACGTGATCTTCGACTTTCGAGACAGCTATGACCAGGTGCTTTTCGGAGGCGTCACCCTTGTCGGCATGGACGCCATCAATATTGACGGGGGATTGGGCGACGACCAGTTTTGGGGCGGGGATGGGGATGACGATTTCAGGGACGGTCTTGGAAGTGACCTCGTCCACGGCGGCCGGGGAGCGGACAACTTGTCCCACACCACTCGCCCCCTGCCCTCGGGGAGCGATACAGAGCAGTATTCGAACGAGCATGACCGGTTTTGGGGTGGCAAAGGGAACGACCACCTGCAGGCTCACTATACTATCAGGTCCCCCGACAACGGCAGGGGCATCATGACGCACAACTCGGCGCGGCTTTACGGCTGCGAAGGCGATGACACCCTCGAAAGCTCGATGTTCGCCGAACCCCTTGGCCGGGACAGCACGGTCATCATGACCGACAATGTCCTCGATCTCAGAGGGGGCGAGGGAGAAGACGTGTTGTCGGCCGATCTGCGTGACTGGCCGTGGCCTGAAAGCACCGCGACATACATGGACAACCGGATCGATCTGAGGGGCGGATGCGGAGACGACTCCCTGCGTCTGGAAGCCAGCTCTGCTCCGGTCCTGTCCGACAACCGGATCACGCTTGATGGCGGGCGCGGCCACGACAGGTTCGAACTGGACCTGGATACGTTCGGCACCTGGAGCTTCTCCCTCTCGGACGGCTCCAGCTTCGAATTCTCGGACAGCATCAACTTCGACTTCTCGGACGGCTACGATGTGAGGCTTGTCGGTGGCACCCGATTGAAGGGGTTCGAGGAAGTCCTGATCTACGCCGGCATTGGCGACGACACCTTCCAGGGCGGGTGCGGCAACGACACCTTTGACGGCGGCGATGGTGTCGATGTGGTCATCCTGGACGGGGCGCGATGCGATTATGAGGTGGATCGTCTCGATGACGGAAGGATCCGGATCACGGACCTTCGCCAGGGTTCGCCTGGTGGCACTGATCTGTTCATCGACATCGAGGCCTTGAGTTTCGATGATCGCTTTCACGAGCTGACCTGACAGCCGCCTGCCGGGCTTTCGCCAGTCCGCTGCAAAGGCGATGTTTCATCCCGGCAATCCAGGGGTTGCAAGCTTCGGACAAGCGCGCATTGGGGGCGCAAGCCCCCCAAGCCCCCCAAGCCCCCCAAGCCCCCCAGGCTCTCAGGCGACATGCGAATTGCCACTCGGAGTGAAGCCTGCCCCCTTGGTCAGGAGCAGGGCAGCCATGCGCCGTATCCGGCTCTGGTAGAGTATTCCGGACGAAACAGGATCACACCGTTCTCGCCAGTCCCAGAAGGTCAGCGGCTTGTAACCCTGCATACCCGACCCCTTGCCAGCGGCGGGTGACATGATCCTCGGCTCGCAAGAGGGTGATAAGTATATGCGAATTGGCCAAGGCCTGCTATGATTGATCCATAAGTCTGAGCGACAACCGATTCTGCTGGATCTTGGCGGTTCCGAACCATCGCTTTCGACAACGATCCCGCTTTTCGGCAGCATGAACCGTCAGCGCACAAGCGCGGAGATCAGTGTTCCGCGCATGGGCAGGGCTGGAGCCTCGTCATGCCTGGACAGTTGAAGGTAAGGATTCAACCCGAGAATGGCGAAGGCCAGCTCAAGATGGTCCTGTTCGGACGTCTCGTTTATACGCGCGAAATCTTGCCGGACGACCAGAACGCGGATCCGGATGTTCCGCTCCCCTCGATCAAGATCGAAGGGTCACGCCGCGCCGAACTGGCGGCGGATGGTCAAGCCCAGATCACGGTTGGGGACAATTTGCCGGGCGCTCCCTTCTGGGTCCAGATCGAGAGTTTGCAGGGAACGGTTCTCTGGCGAACATCCGGGGACACTGAGCCCGAGGGCGACACGGAACGAGAGATCACGGTGCCGAAGCAGGTGCTGGCCGAGGGTGTCAACCGCCCCGATGCAAGACCGACCCTGGTTCGCACCGGACGGTTCGTGCGCCTTGACGACCAGCTTCCGGATTTCAACTCATATCGCCTGTTCGTCGCGCCGATACGGCCTGACGTGATCGAAGACGTGGACAACCCCCAAATCCAGGCGGTCCGTCATCTGGTTGGCCTTGATGGCGAAGGCGAGGTGACCACCTACGAGGTCGTGCGCCGCAATGCAGCCAAGCTGAACCCCTCGCTGCTGGCGGCCCTCAACCTGCAACCGGTAACATTGCGTCCCGACGGGGCCTTCAACTTCTCGCTCGACATCGAGGGAGACGAGACATCCTGGGCATGGCTGCTGCTGGGTCCCGAGGATTTCGCAGGCCACCATCTTGACGCGCTTCCCGCGCAGCCGCGGCCACCTGTCACGATCCTTCTTCCGGTTGCCGTCCGTGACCAGCCGAACGGCGGCACGTCTGCTCCGGCGGTTGGCAACACCCCTGACGGGGCGCCGTCGTTCGACTTCGACGAGCAACAGCTCATCGACCATCCCGACGCCTTCTCGGACGATCCGGGACGGTTCTGCACCCCGTTCGAGAACCCGCAGCGCATCCTGGGCGAGCGGCGCTTCTTCACGATCCTGCGGATGGACCAGCCCGAGATCGGCGGGCAGGCCTCGCTGAAGGTCTCGCGGCCGATTCTGCTCGACCTCGCCCCGCCGATCCGAATGAGTGCGGTCGGGGCCGCGATCGGGGCCGCCGACGACGATTTCAGCTTCATGGCGGGCAGGATGCCGACCTCGGGATTGGCTTCGACATCATCGCTGACCCCGATCAACGCGCTGCGGCTCAGTGCCGCTGCCCTTGCCGAGCCGCGACTTGCGATCCTGGACAGGTTGGAACGCATGGTTTTCCAGCCGACACGCCGGCCCTGGATCGACTGGGTCGAGCGCCGGTCCAAGCCCCGGGCGCCAATCAGCGCCAGCAATCCCATCGAATGGGACGGCGACCCCACGATCTATCAGGCATCCAGCGTCGCAGGGGGCCATGTGCTGGAATGGCGCGTGCAGTGGCGGTCGAATGGCTATTCGCTTGGCAATGTCGCCCACGCCCTGACCCTTGCGCCCCGGCAGACACGGCGGATCGCCCGTATCTCGTGGCAGCGCCGCGAGGCAGCGCGGCGTCGAGAACGGACGGATGCGACCGATGCGCTGACGCAGGTCACCACGCGGGCGCGCGATTATACGGACGCGGTGCAGTCAAGCCTTTCGGAATGGAGCAGCGGCGGCTCCAAGTCGCGCACCACCGGCGTCGCCGGCGGGATCGGCTTTGCGATGGGGCCGGTGGTGATCGGCGGAGGTGCGGCGCATGGGCAGGCCTCGTCCGAAAGCTGGCAGCAGGGCGGGCGCCGGGTTGCCGCGGCCGAGCAGCAGCAGCTTCGCGATGCCATCCGCCAGTTCGGTGAATCTGTCCGCAGTTCCGAAAACACCATCGTCACCGAGATCACGCAGGAGGAGGAGGTAGAAGGCGTTTCCGAAACCCTGAGGAACGTGAACTACTGCCACGCGCTGTCAGTGCTCTACTACGAAATCCTCCGGCATCTGAGGGTTGATACGGCATTCGCGGGCGTGCGCGAATGCCTGTTCGTGCCCTTCTCGGTCACCCCCTTCGACATCGACAAGGCGCTGAAGTGGCGCGACAAGCTGCGCCACGGAGTGCTGGACACGTCCCTCAGATGGGCGCTTGACCGGCTGGACGAGGTGGCTTCGGCTTGGGCGGATTCAGACATCCCGCCCGGCCGGCGCATGGACCATCCGGTCAACCACGTCACCGGCTCGGCCTATATCAAGTTGTCAATCGACCGCCCGCGAGAGCAGGGCGCGACCGAGACGATGGACGACTATTTCAAGATCTGGTCGCCGCTCGCGCCCTTGCTGTCGCAGCCGGCCCGGCAAGTCATCGCCAATCTCGCAGCCGCGAACGAACGGGCGCGCGACCTGTACTTCCAGCGCGAGGTCGCCCCCGGGATGGCGGCCCGCTGGGCTGACAACCTGCGGCTTCAGTTCGGGACAAGCCCGATCACGAACATCGACTTCACCCTTGCGACCACCTACCGCTATGGCGGCACCGTGCGGGTCGATTTCACCGTGCCTGTCGCAGCGGCAAGCCTTAACCGCGCGATGATGCAGCAGATGACGCTGCTTGCGGGAACCGCGCTGCCGCCCGGCTCGGTCGCGAGCCTCGAACGGATGTCGCTGCACTACTATACCGATCACTTCGACCGTGCGGTTGACTCCGACCATGGTGTGCGCGATCTCGTCACGGTCGAGACCGGGCAGCCGGATGGCTCGGGCGCGGCCGCGCATTTCCCGCTGAGCGCGTGGGAGCGCGAGGATTTGCGCGCAGTGATCGAGGACGGGGTGGCGAAGCTGCTTGTCCACCTGAACGCGAACTCGGTCTATTACCACAAGGTCATCTGGTGGCTGATGGACCGGGACGAGCTCTACATGATGCTCGACGGCTTCACCGCGCCTTATGGGCGCCGTTTTGTCAACGGGGCGTGGGTCGAGGATCCGGGCCGCAGCATAGCCTCGGTGGTCGAGCGCGACCCGATGGCGATCCTGGGAAACTGTCTGGTCTTCCGGGTCGCGGCGGGGGCATTCCTCGGGATCAACGGGCATGAAAGCCCCGACGAAGCCTACCGCTACTACTACGACAGCCAGGTCCGCAGCGAACCATTGCGGGTCAGCCTGCCGACCGAGGGGCTTTATGCGCAGGCCCTGATGGACAGGTGCGAGGCATGCGAGGAGCATTTCGGATCGGTCGATTGGGTGCTGTCCGACAAGGATCCCGAGCTCGAACTGCTTGCGGACCAGCTTGGGTCGCGCCGGGCGGCACCCGAGGGAATGACGCCGACCCCGCTGGCCGCGCCGATCATTGCCCTGCAGAACGCGCCGAATGCGCCCGATCCGCAGGGACTGGCTGGCATTCTGGGCGCGGTCACGAACTCCGGCGCCTTCCGCGACATGGCGGGGCTCGCGGGAACTCAGGCGAATGCGATGGGTGCGCTCAATTCCGCGACCTCGCTTGCGACGAGCTTTGGACAGATGGCAGTGGATTTCCAGAAGTCGAAACAGGGCACCGCCGATGCAAAGCACAAGCTGAGCAACATCTCCAAGGCCAAGTCCGAGGGATTGATCGACGACGCCGAAGCCAAGCGGCAGGCTGCAACCGCGCTGAGCGAGCAGAACATGTCGTCCGGCCCGCAGCCGCTCGCCGAAAGCCCGACGATCAACACGGCATTGGGCCGCGCGGGCGCTGCGGGGCTGCCGATCGAAGTCACGCGGCAAGGGCAGCAGGGCGCCGAGACGGTTCGGCTCGGGAACTTTGGAGCTGACATCATCCCGGCCTCTTTCACCACCGACGCCAAGTCAAAGTCTGGGACAAAGCTGCCGTCGCGCTCCGGAACTCAGGCGGCGCAGGCGTGGGAAACTCTTGCGCCGATCGGGCCCCGCCTGGCAGCTTCGTGCCCGACAGGCCTCAAGAACCTCGGAACCCTGCTGTTCATCCACGATGCCGAAACCGAGATCGACCTGCGCGACTACGGCGGATACACCAATGCGGATGCCTGGATGCTGGTGCACACCGTCAGCGACCTGATCGAGGGGCTGCGGGCGCATGTCGGGAATTGCGGCTATGTCACCGGCATCCATATCGAGGCACACGGCGGCTGGTCCGGCAGCGGCGGCTTCCGGATGGGTGATGACACCGACGGAGACGGCCACGTCGAAAGCGGCGAGGCGCAGGACATGGTTTCCAGCGCCGCCCACGCCGCGAAGTTCGGCAGCATCGTCAAGAACGCCTTCGGCACCGGCGGGACAGCCTTCATCTCGGTCGCAGCCTGCAACTCGTCAGGCTCGGGGGACGCCTTCATCAAGGCCTTGCGCGCCGCCAGTGGAACCGTCGTGATCGGCTCGGTCGACTCGTGCCGCTCGGGCGGGAACTGGTTCCACGGCGCGTGGTGGGAGGCCGAGAAGGGCCGCAGCCAAGTCAACATGGACGGTTCGATCAAGGTGGATACTCGTGACGAGGGCACGGGCATCTGGCGGCCCTTCTGACAGGGGATGCATCATGGCTGACAGGATGACGGACAATCAGGCGGCGATCATAGGCAAGTCCAAGGCGGAGGTGGAGGCGCTGCTGGGCATTCCGCAGAAGAAGAGCTTCTGGACGAACACCCTGCCCCCGGATGGCGCCGACCCCGCCGCGATCGCCGCTTTCAAGGCCGCGACACTCGACGAGATCTGGATCTATTTCAACGGCAGGGTCCATTTCAACATCGCGGGCTCGGCCAAGAAGGTCGACGACAAGACCCGCTTCGACCTGCCGCCTGATCAGCCTGGACAGGTGTTTGTGTAAAGAGAAGCCCCGGACTTCGGCCGGGAAGGTAGCACAGAATGCCGCCATTCGTCTTGGCGTGGCGACGAGGACAAACGATGGACGGGTGGTGACCCGGGTAGGGATATAGCCTTGGGCATGTCAGGGCGCTTGACGCCGGTGACAGTTCCTTGATGCACCCTGTGATTGGGAGCCTACCCAAGCCTTGGCGCGGCCCTTCCGCACGCATAGGTGCTTCAAGCAAGTTCGCGGCCCGGACGGCCGACCCCGGCCGCGATCCTTTCGTCCTGCGGGGTATGCCGGCACGACGCCCGGAAGAGGAAAGCCGCCGGCGGGCAGCTCTGCCTCATATCCGGGAGGGAGCAAGATCTACTGCCGAACGATGCTGTCCGTATCCGTGATGGTCGCATAGGCAAAGCCCAAGGCGGACATCATGGCTGCATGAACCAAGGCGGCAGGCACGGTGACGCCGTCATGGTCGAGATCGCGCGTTGCGCAGGCGTCCTGCACCACCGTCGTCTTGTAGCCGTAGTCGCTGGCGGCGCGTGCGGTGGCATCAATGCACATGTGGCTCATGGCGCCGACGACGACCACCTCCTCGATCCCGTTCCTGTCCAGGATCTCCTTCAGATCAGTCTGGAGAAAAGGATTGGGATGGTTCTTGACCACGACCGTCTCGTCTTCGCGCGGCGCGACAACAGTGTTGATCTCGGTGCCTTCCGAGCCGGGCGTGAAGAAGGGCGCGTCCTGGCTGGGGAAGATGTGCTGGACATGAATGACCTGGTCGCCCTTCTCGCGGGCAGCCTCGATCACCCGGGCGGCATTGGCGGCGGCCTTCTCGATACCCACGAGCTCGTATTTCCCGTTCGGGAAATAGTCGTTCTGGATGTCGATGACCACAACAGCACGTTTGCTCATGGAAGTTCCTTTCCGATGCATTTGACGGCAGATCGGTAAAGGATAGACAGCCCGGCGAGGTCGGCCAATCGGCAATATCGACTTTCCTGACGGCGACCGGGACAAAGCGGCAGACACAGGGAATTTGGTATCCCGAGCTGTCCAGCAGCAGGCGACCGTCCCATCCACGACCACCTGCCACGGGACAGGACCCCGATTGCATCACCGTCACCCGGCAGGGGATCGGCAGCACTGGGTCCGGCTTTGCCGCCTTCCGGGAAGAGAAAAGGACCGCCTGCGACCAACCGCGACACGGCCACGATCGAACCTGCTTCAGCCGCTCATCGGATGGCGCCGGCACGGCGCCCTTTCGCGTTTCGGCAGGGCATGGGCCTCCCGTCTTGACCGGGCCGCGACTGCGGCCCGGTCTTGTCTCTCACCAGATGAAATCGTCGCCATCCAGCTGGTTCAGGCGCGTATCCTCGATCACCAGCCGGTTGGCCCCGGCCTTGATGATGACGTCGGACCCGCTCTGGCTTGC
This sequence comes from Paracoccus benzoatiresistens, assembly GCF_026913015.1. Classification (GTDB taxonomy): domain Bacteria; phylum Pseudomonadota; class Alphaproteobacteria; order Rhodobacterales; family Rhodobacteraceae; genus Paracoccus; species Paracoccus benzoatiresistens. The sequence goes on along the minus strand of NZ_JAPTYD010000018.1, from coordinate 15,543 downwards.
GGCGGCGCGGATGCTGGCAAAGCCGGTGAACTGGGCGAAGGCCGACAGGTCGATGTCATCGTCGCCGTTCTCGAAGTCGGTGATCCGGTCCAGGCCGCCGTTGAAGACGAAGCGGTCCGCGCCCTCGCCACCCGACAGCAGATCGTTGCCAAGTCCGCCGTTCAGCACATCGTTGCCCTCGCCGCCCGTCAGGGTGTCAAAGCCCGCCTGGCCCAGCATGATATCGTCGCCTTCGCCACCCCGCAGGATGTCGTTGCCTGCCCCGGCTGTCATCCGGTCGTTGCCCCCGGCCCCGTCCAGTGTGTCGCGCCCGCCTAAGGTGATGACGACATCGTCGCCTTCGCCCAGGCTGACCGCGTTGTTGCCCGCGCCGGCACGGACGGTATCGTTGCCTTCGCCCGCGATGATCCGGTCGCTGCCCGCATCGGCCCAGATGGCATCGTTGCCCGACCCACCCCAGATGACGTTGTTGCCGGCCCCGCCCCACAGGTAATCGTTGCCTTCACCGCCGTCGATGGTGTCGTTGCCGCCGTTGCCATACAGCCGGTCATCGCCCGACCGGCCATGGATCAGGTCGGCCAGGTTCGTGCCGTTGTAGCGGTTCGCGTCGTCGTTGCCACGATAGGTCGCCATGTCAGTCTCTCCTGAAAGGGCATGGATGATCGCCGCGCTGCCCTGCCCGCAAACAGCAGCGGCCGTTCCGGCCCGCCACGTTCGGTATGGCCGGAAATCTTGAAAGCCGGATGACGGTGATCAGCGCAGTGCCAGCCGCTGGCCAACCTGCAACATCCGCATCGCATCCTCGGCAGCGCGGCGCAGCAGCTTGTCGCCCTTGCGGATGGCTTCCTCCAGCGTGCAGGGTCGCTTGACGATGGACGCAAAGGCCGCGATGCCGTGCTGGAACGTCTCGCTTGCGCCCTTGCCGATGGTGCCCGCCAGGGCAATCGTCGGAATGCCCCGCGCGGCGGCATGGCGCCCGACCTCGCAGGGGACCTTGCCATAGGGGCTTTGCCCGTCCAGCGATCCTTCGGCCGTAATGACCAGGTCGGCACAGTCCAGCAGACGCTCGAAGTCCAGGTATTCCCGCATGATGTCGAAACGCGGATGCAGCCGGGCGCCCGCGAAGGTTACAAGCCCCGCCCCCAACCCACCCGAGGCACCCGCGCCCGGTGCCGATCCCACGTCCCTTCCGGTGGCGACACAGATCCGTTCGGCCCAGGTTTCCATCGACTTCTCCAGCAGCCGGACCTGGTCGGGCGTGGCGCCCTTCTGCGGGCCGAAGACGCGGGCGACGCCCCTGGGCCCCAGCAGCATGTTGTGCCAGTTCACGGCCGCATCGATCCTGACATGCCTCAGGCGGAGATCAAGGTCTGAGAGGTCGATGCGCGCCAGTCGCGCCAGGGCACCGCCGCCCTCGGGCAAATCGCGCCCCTGATCGTCCAGCAGGCGCGCCCCGAGGGCACGGGCCATTCCCGCGCCGCCGTCATTGATTCCGCTGTCCCCGCAACCGACCAGAATGCGTTCGGCGCCGTCATCAAGCGCCCGCAGGATCAGTTCCCCGACGCCCCGGCTGGTGGTCAGCGTCGGATCGCGGCGCTCGCGCGGGACCAGCGACAAGCCGGCGGCCGCCGCCATCTCGATCACCGCGGTGCGAGGGCCGTCGCCGCCAAGTTCGCCCCAGAAGCTGGGAACGGGGTCCCCCACCGGGCCGGTGACGATGGCGCGGTGCAGTCGCCCGCCGGTCGCCCCGACCAGGGCCTCGGTGGTGCCTTCGCCGCCATCGACCATGGGCGCCGACAGGATGCGGGCATCCGGCATCGCGCGGCGGACGCCCTCGGCGATGGCGCAGGTCACGTCACCAACCGAAAGCGATTCCTTGAAGCCCGAAGGCGCGATCAGGATCGTAAGGGTCATCGGTCTTGTCCTTTCCCGTCTGATGAAAGGTTTACGGGGCGGGGGCAGAGGTTATTCCCTGATGCCGACATTCTTTTTCGGACGGCGTTTCAGCCCCGCATCGCCGCCAGTTGCGCAGGCCAGACGGCCAGGGCAAAGCCGATCAGCAGGATCGTGACCACGGGCATCAGCGGCAGGGCCAGCCGCAGCAGGTCGCGCTGCGTGAAGGTCTCGGTGCCCGCACTGGCAAAGATCGCGACCGGCTTGGCCGAGGCGGTCAGGGTCTGGCAAAAGCCCGTGCCCATCACCGCGACAAGGATCAGCAGCGCCCCGTCATGGCCAAGACCGGCCATCGGCAGCGCCACCGCGGGGATCAGCACCGCCGCCCGGGCCGAGCGCGAGGTGATGACCAGATGCGCCAGAACCGCGATCACGGATAGCAGCGAGACGACGGCAGGCAGGCTGCCCGCCATGCCTTCCGGCAGAACGGCCAGGGCGCGCCCCGCCAGCCAGCGATCGGCGCCGGTTTGCGTCAGCGCCTGCGCCAGCAGAACGGTCGCCGCCATGTAGAGCAACAGTTCGATGTCCACGGCGCGGAACATGTCCTTGGTGTTGCGCGGCGTGAAAGGCCTGGTCAGCAGCACCAAGGCGCCGATCAGCGCAACGGTCGCCATGCCGATGCCATGCCAGCCCGCCGTCAGCCAAAGACCCACCACGATGACCAGGACCAGGCCGATGCGCCGCTGCCGTGCCGCCAGTTCCGGTGCAACCGGCGTGCGGGCCGGCACGGTGATCCGGCTGCCCCGCAGCGCGCGCGGGGCGAACAGGGCCAGGATCAGGCCCGTTCCGGCAAGGCTGGCGATCAGGCCGAGGGGCAGTCCCAGCAAGGCCCAGTCCCCATAGCCGATCTCCAGCCCGGTGGCGGTGCGGATGCTTTCGGCGGCCAGCAGATGCGCGCCCGCCCCGATCAGCGATCCGCCTGCCGAGAGCAGGATGGCCGTCGGAAAGATCAGCGCCAGCGGCCTGACCAGGTGTGCATCCGGCATGACCGCCGCCAGGCCCAGGAACACCGGCATCAGCAGCGCCGCCCGACCCGAGGTGGACGGCAGCACGAAGGCAGTTGCCGCCACGGCAAGCGTCAGGCCAAGGGACAGCACGTCGAAGCGCAACGGACGCCGCAGCAGGGGCGCGATCAGCCGTTCGGTCAGGCCCGCGTCCTTCAGCACGGCGGCAATCACGAAGGCTGCCAGCAGCAGCCAGATCAGTTCATTGCCCAAGGCCGAAAACAGGGTTTGCTCGGACAGGGTGCCCGTCAGGACAAGCCCAAGCACGACCGCAAGCGCCACGAAGGATTCGGGCAGGCGGGTGCCGGTCCAGCCCAGGATTGCCAGAACGACCGCGATCAACGACAGGCGCGCGTCGCGCTCCAGATCGCCCGGCAGGAAAAGCCCCGCCCAGATCGTCGCAAGCGCCAGGACCGCCACGGCGACCTGGCGGGGATGAAGGGCCAGCGCCAGGCGCGGGGATTTGATCGCAACAGTCACGGCTTCGTCTCCTGCTTGTTGTGCAGGATTACGGGCCAGGGATGCGATCTATTCCGCCGACAGCGTGATGGCCTCGTCTTCGGGGGTCAGCGGCTCTCCGGCGCCGGTTTCCGCAAGCCAGTCGTCCAGGGCGGAAATATCGCCCGACGCGGGAACATAGCCTTGCGCGGCGGTGATGTCGCTGGCGAACTGCTGCTGCCAGGCACCGCCTTGGCGGCAGGCCACGCCCACCGTCAGGGCGCCCCCTTGCGCAGTCTCGTATTCGCGGCAGAAGTCCCCGGCGGCCGTGCGATAGGACGCGATCATCGTCAACTCGCGTCCATCATCCAGCACGGTCGCCTCGCCCGAAGGCAGGCTGTCAAGCGCAGCCACCTGGGCCTGCGGCAGGCCGGATGCCGTCCCCCCCATCTGCCACCAGCCGATGCCCACCACGGCTGCGGTCAAGGCGGCCGCGATCGCGGCCAGGGGCGCGCGGTTGGCGTTGGCGGGCGCAGGCACCGGCGATGCGGCCTGCGGCGCCGCACTGGCCGCACGGATCCGCGCGATCAAGGCGTCGTCCGACAGGGCTGCCTGCGTTTCGGCGGTCAAGGCCCGCAGTCGCGCGCGAGTTTCGGCAAATCGGCGCAGCCGGGCCTGGGCCTCCGGGTCGTCGGCGATGGCGGCCGAAACGCGCGCGGCCTCGGCCTGGTCCAGCTCGCCATCGGCAAGGGCCATCAGGGTTTCGTCATCGATCTGCACGGCCGGCTCCTGTCGCGCGGGGGTTCCCATGTCATACGCATGGGGCATCATCTTATTCCCAACCTTTCGGCAAGAGCCAGCCGGGCGCGGGACAGGCGGCTCATCACCGTGCCCTTGGGAATGCCCAGAACCTCGGCCGCCTCGGCATAGCTTAGCTCCTCGACGCAGATCAGGTGCAGGATCTCGGCCTGTTCGGGGGGCAGGTCCTTCATCGCGGCCTGCGTGGCGCGCAGCATCAGCCGCGCCTCCAGGGCGCGGTCACCATGGTCGGGCAGGGCCTCGGGGATATCGAACACATCGACCTCGATCCCTTGGGTGCGCTGGCGGCGGACTGTATCGATGAAGGCGTTGCGGGTGATGCGGAACAGCCAGGGTTCCAGCCGGCACGCCGGATCATAGCTGGCAGAGGCCCGGATCGCCCGCTCCACCGTGGTCTGCACCAGATCGTCGGCCAGATCGGAACGCCGGGCCAGGTACAGGGCATAGCGGCGAAGATTGGGGAGAAGCCGGATCAGGGCCTCTCCGAAAGCTGCGTCCATGCCATCCCTCTTGGATCTTTCCCGCGTCCGGGGGAATATTTGCTGCTCTTCCACGTACTTGTCCAGAAACGAAGTTTCCAAGGGATTTCGACAATGCCAAGGCTGATCCTGTTCCTTGCCATAATTGCCCTGACGCTTGCGGGCCATTCGCGCCCCGAGGGGGATGGCTGGTCCCTTGTTGCGGCGGCCCATGCGGACGATGACGACGACGACGACGACGATCGGGTCGTGCGTCGCGCCCGGCCCGTCCCCGCCGCGCCCGAGACGCTCGCCACGCGTGCCGAGAACGAGATCCTGGCGCGCGGCGTTGGCGATGACGCCGTGGCCACCATGCGGGCCCAGGGTTTCCGCGTCCTGCAACGCCGCGATCTGGACGGCGGCAGTCTGGTGCGAATGCTGAAGCCCGCATCCCTGACGATGGATGAGGCGCGCGACCGGGCCCGTGCCCTGGCTGCCGGGGCCGATGCCGACTTCAACCATTTCTATCGCAGCGAACAGGCGGGGCAAGGCGTCCGCTGCGATGGTCCCGACTGTCTGGCCCGTGACATGATCGGTTGGCCCGCCAGCCTGTCCGGTTGCGGCGCCATGCCGCGCATCGGCATGGTGGATACCGGCCTGAACGCCGATCATGCGGCGCTTTCGGAGGCGCGCATCCGCGTCCACAGGATCGACACCGGGGCCCCGCCCTCGGACCTGCTGCACGGAACGGCGGTTGCCTCGCTGCTGGTGGGTGATGCGGACAGCCGCAGCCCCGGCCTGATCCCGGGGGCCGAGCTCGTGGCGGTCGATGCCTTCCAGAAGGTGGCCGCCGATCAGCGCGCCGACGCCTTCGCGCTGATCGAGGCGCTGGACTACCTGGCAGCCCAGGACGTGCGCATCGTCAACCTTTCGCTGGCCGGGCCGCCGAATGCAGCACTGGGCCGGCAGGTCGCGCGCATGGCGGAAGATGGCGTGCTGCTGATCGCGGCGGCGGGAAACCACGGCCCCAGGGCCGCGCCCGCCTTTCCGGCCGCCTATGACGCGGTGCTGGCCGTCACCGCGGTGGATCGGCGCGGTCAGGTTTACCGCCGCGCCAACCGGGGCAATCATATCGACCTGGCCGCGCCGGGCGTGAACGTCTGGACCGCCGCCTCGGTCAGCGGGGCACGGGCCAAGACCGGCACCTCCTATGCCGCACCCTTCGTGACGGCGGCAGCGGCCTTGCTGTGGAGCCGCGATCCCTCGCTGAGCGCAGCCCAGATGCGCAAGCGCCTTCGGGGCGAGGCCCGCGACCTGGGGCCCAACGGGCAGGACGCGATATTCGGGGCCGGTCTGATCGCGCCGCCGCCCGGCTGCTGATGGCTCGAAGGCTCTGATGCTGGAGCGCCTCCACAGTCCCGATAGGATCAGGCATGACGTAGCCCCTTGTTCGCACTGGACGGAGATTCCTTGTCGTTGCACCTCGGGATTGAAGCTCTGAAATCCACGTCATGGCAGGGCCGCAGAATGGCCAATAGCACCATTTGTTCGTTTGACCGGCCAAGACAGCAACAGCCGCCTCTTTCCGAGCGAACCGGCGACAACAGGGTTCCAAATATTCACGATCAGTCTTATCGAGATTGAATTCGGGCCGCTTGGGCCGAATGATCCGGGGAAAATCGACACAGATGGACCTTGCGAAATGTCTGCCAGAACCTTTGTCAAATCACTTGCTGCCGCGCTGCTGATCACCGGCAGCGCCCTTGCCCAGGATGTTCCTGCCGGCACCAAGCTGGTCGTCGCCGACCAGAGCGAGCTGATCCGGAACCTTCTGGAGGCCAGCGGGCAACGCGACGCGATCACCTCGGACCTGGAGCTTCCCAATTTCGCCGGCGGACCGGCGATCCTGGAAGCCATGCGCGCGGGCGCCCTGGACATCGCCTATGTGGGCGACACCCCGCCGATCCAGGCCCGGGCGTCAGGGATGCTCCTGCCGATCATCGCCACGGTGACGCGCGAGAAATCCGAATACCGGCTGGTGGCGCGCCCCGGCCTTGCCATCGACGACCTGGCCGATCTTCGCGGCAAGCGCGTCAGCTATATCGAAGGCTCGGGCCGCCAGGCCTTCCTGATCGAGGCGCTGAACCGCGCCGGACTGACGCTGGAGGACGTGACCCTCGTTCCGCTGCGCGTGACCGACCTGCCGGACGCCCTGCGCACGCAATCGGTGGACGTGGCCGTGCTGCAAGAACCCCATGTGACGCGCCTGACCCACCAGATCGGCGCAAGCGCCGTATCCGATCCGCGGGAACGAGAGCTTCTTCCCGGAACCTGGTACATCTATGCCCGCCCCGAGGCCCTGGCCGATCCCGCCAAGCATGCCGCCATCGGCGAGTTCCTGACCGCCACCATCCGCGCCGCCGGCTGGAGCAACGAGAACCGCGAGGAATGGGGCAAGGAATACTATACCGATTTCCAACGCATCCCGGCCAGTGACACGGAGGCCATCCTGGCATCGCAGTCGCTGATGGAGTTCGAGACATCCGCCGAGGGCATCCCCCACCACCAGCGTCTGATCGACATTCTCGCACAGGCGGGCGAACTGCCGGAACGCTTCGATGCGGAAGGGTCCTTCTCGGCCGATTTCGACCCGGTGATCGAAGCTGCGCGCTAAGCGGAAAGGCCCTGCCATGAACGACATGACACCCGAACGCAACGCAGCATCGGCGGCGGTCTGGAACCGCCCCGCGCCGCCCCGGCCACCCGCGCTGACGCCGGGCCGGCTTCCCCGCGGCACGCGCCTGCTGGGGCCGCTGCTGGTGGTGGCGATCTGGGAAGCCGCGTCCCGCCTGGGGATCCTGTCGCCCTATACGCTGGCCGCGCCCTCGACCGCCGCGGCGACCGGCGTCCAGATGATCGCGGACGGCACGCTGCTGCCCCATCTGGCCGCCTCGGCAGGGCGGGCCTATGCGGGGCTGTTCCTGGGTGTGCTGACCGGGGTGATGCTTGCACTGGCCGCCGGCCTGACCCGGACCGGAGAAGCGCTGCTGGACGGGCTGGTGCAGGTCAAGCGCGCGGTGCCCACGCTGGCGCTGATCCCCCTGGTGATCCTGTGGCTGGGCATCGGCGAGACCATGAAGATCTTCCTGATCTTCACCGCCGTCCTGGTGCCCGTCTACATCAACACCCATGCCGCGCTGCGCGGGATCGACATGGGCCATGTCGAACTGGCCCGCACGCTGCGGCTGACGCGGGGTGAATTCATCCGCAAGGTGGCCCTTCCCGGCGCGCTTCCGGGCTTTTTCGTGTCGCTGCGGCTGGCAGTGACGCTGTGCTGGACCTCGCTCGTGGTGCTGGAGCTGATCAACACCCAGACGGGCATCGGCTATCTGATGAACCGTGCCCGCGACTGGGGCCAGACCGACATCATCGTGGTCGGCATCTTCATCTATGCGGCGCTTGGCCTTCTGTCGGACGCGGTGGTCCGGTTGCTGGAAGCGCGCGCCCTGTCCTGGCGGAGGTCCATCGGAACATGAGCAGGCACGATTTCTTGGCCGCGGTATCGACCCGCGACCTGACGCGCGCATTCCAGGGCCGCGAGGTCCTCAGCCGCGTCACGCTGGACATCCCCAGGGGTCAGTTCGTCGCGCTTCTGGGTGAATCCGGATCGGGCAAGACCACGCTTCTGCGGGCCTTGGCAGGACTGGACGACGACGCCGAATGCAGCGGCAACTATCACGTGCCGCAGAACGTCTCGGTCCTGTTCCAGGATTCGCGGCTTCTACCCTGGCTTCGGGTCATCGACAACCTGACCCTGGGGCTGCGCCGTCCCGATGCGGCGGCCGAGGCGCAGGCCATGCTGGAGGCGGTGGGCATCGCCGACAAGGCGCAGGCCTGGCCCGGCACGCTGTCGGGAGGCCAGAAACAGCGCGCCGCCCTGGCCAGGTCGCTGTTGCGCAGCCCCGACCTGCTGCTGGCCGACGAGCCCTTCGGGGCCCTGGATGCCCTCACCCGGCTGAAGATGCACGGCCTTCTGTTCCGCCTGGTCGAACGGCGCCGCCCCACGGTGGTGCTGGTCACCCACGACGTGGACGAGGCCCTGCTGCTGGCCGACCGCATCCTGGTGCTGCGCGACGGCGCCATCGCCGAGGATCACGCGGTCGCCCTGCCCCATCCGCGCCGCACCAGCCACCCCGATTTCGAATCCCTCCGCTTGCGGCTGCTGGGCAGCCTTGGCGTGGAAACCGACCTGCTCTGAGGCCCGAGATGACCAAAGAACTGCACCTGAACCTGTTCCTGATGCCGCGCGGCCATCACGAAAGCGCCTGGCGCCATCCCCGCGCGGCGGGCGAAAGCCTGACCGACCTTGCGCTTTACACAAAGGCCGCCCGCATCGCCGAGGCGGCCAAGATGGACGCGGTGTTCCTGGCGGATGCCCTGGTGGCGCCGGCATCCGGCGGCCTTGTCGCGTCGGGCGTCCTGGAACCGATCGCGCTGCTGTCGGCCCTGGCGGCCGTCACCGATCGCATCGGCCTGATCGGCACGGCATCGACGACCTACAGCCTGCCCTATACCCTGGCGCGGCAATTCGCGACGCTGGATCACCTGTCCAACGGCCGGGCGGGCTGGAACATTGTGACCTCCTGGGCACCGCAGGCCGGGCTCAACTATGGCCACGACACCGATCCCAGCCACGCCGAACGCTACCGCATGGCGCAGGACTTCATGCAGGCGGTCGATGCGCTGTGGCGCAGCTGGCCGGCCGAGGCCCTGTTGGACGACCGGGCCCGGGGCATCTATTCCCGCAGCGACCTGATCCGGCCCGTCGATCACCGCGGGCCGTTCTTCCGCACCCTGGGGCCGCTGAACGTGCCCGCCAGCCCGCAGTCGCGTCCGGTCTATGTCCAGGCCGGACAGTCCGAGGACGGTCGCGCCTTTGCCGCCGAATGGGCCGAGGTGATCTTCACCGCCCATATGGCCAAGGACACCGCCCAGGCTTTCTATGCCGACGTCAAGGGACGCGCCGCCGCGCGGGGACGCCGGCCGGCGGACATCGCGATCCTGCCCGGCCTCAGCGCCGCCATCGGCTCGACCCAGGCCGAGGCCGACCGCGTCTTCGAGGAGCTGGACGATCTGACCGGTCCCGAGATCGGGCTGACGCGCCTGTCCGCGCGCTTCGGCGGCCACGACTTTTCCCAGGTGCCGCTGGATCGTCCGCTGCGGCCCGGCGATTTTCCCGACCCGTCCTCGGTCGAGGCGTCGAAAAGCCGGGCCATGGGTTACGCCGCCACTGCGTTGAAGGAAGGTTTGACCTTGCGCCAGCTTCTGCAGCGGCTGGCCGGGGCGCGGGGCCACCTGACGGTCGCGGGGACGCCCGACCGCGTGGCCGACCTGATCGAGGACTGGTTCAGGTCGGGCGCCGCGGACGGCTTCAACGTGATGCCGCCGGTCATCTACGAACAGTTGGAATTATTCGCCTCCGAAGTCATCCCCCTGCTACAAAAACGGGGTATCTTCCGCCGGGAATACCGCGGCCGGACACTGCGAGAGCATTTCGGGCTTGCCCCGGCAGGGCAGGAGCCATCCCTTGCAGCAAGTGCATAGACCACAGCTTGCCGCAAGGAACTCGGGCCGCGACATCGGGGATGCCGAGTGCCCCGGCGACGGCCCCTAACTGTGACCTCCTTACGGAAACGGGGCAGATGAAGGACTTCCCGGGAATCCTCCGCGCTTCCGGTCAAAAGCAAACCGCTTCAAGCCTTTCCCTCCTTGCGTCAGCTCAGGACGTAATCCTTCGGGACGGGCACGGGGGGAAGCTCGGTCTCGCCCATGGCCGAGCGCAGGTGGATCTCGATCATGGTCGCGTAGGCCGAAATCGGAAGATTGTTGGGCAGCAGGCCGAAGGGCTCCTCCAGCTCCTCACCCAGGGCATCAAGTCCGAAGAACGTATAGGCCACGAGCATGGCGGCAAGCGGGGTCGACCAGCCCAGCATGTCAGCCAGGCCGAAGGGCAGCAGAAAGCAGAACAGATAGGCCGTCCGGTGAAGGAGCAGCGTATAGGCGAAGGGCAAGGGCGTGTTGGACAAGCGTTCGCAGCCAACCAGGGCCTGCGTCAGCCGGCCAAGGCTGTCGTTCAGGCCAAGAGCCTCGACAGGAGCAAGGCGGCCCTGGCGCAGCAATCCTCCGGTACGTGCGGCAACCGCGTGCAGGATGGTGTCCGCAGGCTCGGCAAAAAGTCCCGGCTCGCCCGCCTGCCGGGCGCTGGTCTTTTGCCGCAACTGCCCGACCACGGCATGACCGAAGGCGATGATCGCCGCCAGGATCTCGCGCCGCTCGGGTGAGGTCTGGCCCTTCCCCTCGTCCAGAACCACCGTCTGCCGGGCGATGTCCCGGGCAGACTGGATGATCTGGCCCCACAGCTTGCGGCCCTCCCACCATCGGTCGTAGCAGGCATTGTTGCGGAAGCTGAGAAACACGGACAGGGCGATCCCGATCAGCGTCAAAGGGGCAGGATTGATCCCCGGCACGATGTCCGGTGCATGGCGATGCGCGGCCACGACGATCACGGACAGAAAGCCGACAGCGAAAAGCTGCGGCCAGGTGCGCAGGATGATCGACCCCTTCAGCACAAAGAACAGCGTCAGCAGACCGGGGCGGGAACGGACGATCATCGCACGGGACCTTGCACCATAAGGGAACCGGCATCCTTCCCTCCCTCCGGTCCACGATCAAGAGGAAGCAGCAGCACAGTCGGTCAGGTTCGTCTTGCCAACGGCGCTCGTGTCCTTGCACACAGGGAGACGTGCCGTGCAGGCCGGCTCAGGATGTTTCCGGCAGTCCGGCCGCCGAGCGGCCCTTCAGGGCTTCCTTGTCCTGCAGTTCCTTGGCCAGACGCGCTTCGCGAAGCCTCTGGGTCTTCTCCGCCCCTGCTGCCCGAATGGCGTTGATCTCGTCGAACGCGCGATCGCGTGCGGACGACGGGGCCTGAAGCTTGCTGAAGACAAGCTCGGCACGCCCGCGGGCGTCGCTGCGGTTCTCGGTCATGGCTGGTTTCCCCCCGAATGGCTCGCGCGGCGCGCGATCATGAAAAAGGCCAGGCAGCATGTCCGGCCTCGCCTTGTAATGCGTCTTGGCCGACCGCAGTGCAATGCTGATCTAGACCGCGACGCTCTTGCCGGTCTGCCTGCAGATTGCTGGCCGACATCTTGCCAGACCGCTGGCCGCGCTTCAGGTCATAGGAAACCTTCTGGCCTTTGACCAACTTGGCAGTCCCGAACGCTGGACGGCGGAGATGTGAAGAATGGCGTCCGGCCCCCTGCATTGCCCTGCACGGCCCCACGATCAATCAGGCCGGTTTCCGGGTCTGGGCGATCATCTCGGCAAACGGTTCCGATTTCCGGAAGGCAAGCAAGACGATGCAGGCGCTGTCTTTGGCAGTGCCTACGAGTGTGCACGCACGCGCTCGTGGCATCCCGGTTCCATCGCACAACCATCGGTGCCAGCACGTCGCACGGACGCATAAATGAATGTTCATGGAACGTTTGCCATGTTGTCAGTTCAACAATATTGCGCCACGTTCAAGCTGGGTGAGGGCTGCCTCGAAGGCTCTTTCTTTATCCGGGATAATTGATGAACCCGCGTTCCGAAATTCACGATCGCCTTGCCGCCTCGCTGAAAGAGGCCCGGACGGCCAAGGGTCTCAGCCTTGATGCGGTCGCCCGGCTGTCGGGCGTCAGCCGGTCCATGGTCAGCCAGATCGAACGGGGCGAGTCCAGCCCTACGGTCGCCACGCTGTGGAACCTCACGCAGGCGCTGCAGGTCGATTTCGCCGGGCTTCTGGACGCCCGCAAGACGCCGCGGATCGAGGTGATCCGGGCCGAGGCCGCGCCGGTCATCGGCGGGCGCGGTCAGGGCGTCAGCATTCGCATCCTGTCCCCGGCCGAGGCAGTCGGCATGCACGAGGTCTATGACCTGACCTTTGCCGCGGGAGGCAAGCTGATCAGCGATCCCCACGGGCCTGGATGCCGCGAGCATCTGACCCTTCTGGACGGCTGCATCGAGGTCACTTCGGGAGACGAGAGCCAGTCCCTGAACAAGGGCGACACCGCCCGCTATTTTGCCGACCGCCCCCACCGGATCGAGGCGCGGAATGGCCCCGCCCGCGCCATCCTGATCGTGCAGAACAGCTAGAGCGGGCGAGGCGTCAAGGAAGGACGCGGGCCCTGTCCTCGACCCGTGGATAGCTGTGCGCCATCAGCAGCGTGCGCGCCACGCTCATCACCACCAAGCCCAGCCACAGCGCGTGGTTGCCCAGGATCGGCAGCGTGCCGAGGATGGTTCCCAGATACAGCACCAGGGACAGGAACATCACGTTGCGCATCTGCCGCGACAGCGTGGCGCCGATGAAGATGCCGTCGAAGATGAAGCTGCCAAAGCTGGCCAGCGGCATGATCCAGACCCAGACCAGATACCGCCCGGCTTCGGCCTGCACCTGGGGCGAGGTGGTCGTCAGCGCAATCATCTGCGGACCGCCCATAATGGCGGTAGCCGCCAGCAGCAGGCTGCCGGCGAAAGCCCATTTTCCCGACAGAACCGCCGCGCGGCGCAACGCTCCGACCTTTCGGGCGCCGACCGCTTGGCCCACAAGCGCCTCGGCCGAAAAGGTGAAGGCGTCCAGCATGCAGGAAAACAGATGCAGGAACTGCAGCAGCACCTGATTGGCGGCCAGGCTGACATCCCCCTGCCCCGCCGACAGGAACACGAAAGACATATAGCTGGCCTGCAGCAGCAGCGAGCGCAGCACCAGGTCGGCGTTCATCGCCATTGTGTGCCTCAGGGCGACACGATCGGAAATCCCGGCTCAGGTGGATCGCAGCGCGGGCAGAAAGGCATCGCGGCACAGCCACAGCGCCAGGACCAGCCCGGCCCATTCGCCGATCAGTGTCGCGGTCGCGACGCCCGGCACGCCCAGACCCGGAACGATCACGAACAGCACGTCCAACCCGATGTTGATCAGGTTGATCCACAACTGCAGCATCAGCACGGACCGCGCCCGCTTCAAGGCGATCAGCCAGCCGGTGATGGCATAGACGGCGATGGTGGCGGGCGCGCCCCAGATGCGGATCGAGACATAGCCTTGCGCCAGATGCTCGACCTCGGCCGAGGCCGGCGACAGCGCAACCCCACCGCCCCGATGAGCGCTGCGGCCCCATCTGGCCAACCACGGCGGTATCAACCAGCCCCAGCAGCGGAATGGTGGCGCTGGACACGAGGATGGGCAGGGCGAAAATACAGATCCTCGGGCGTCCCGTCCTGCTCGATCCGGCCCTTGTTCTTCACGCCGATCCGATCCGGCATGGTCAGCATTTCCTCCTCGTCATGGGTGACGAAGAAAAAGGTCTTGCTGGTGCGCCGCTGGATGGCCTTCAACCCGACCTGGACTTGGCCGCGCGGTTTCGCAGCAAGCGCGCCCAGGGGTGACCCACGGCGCTCCTGGCCCGCCGGGTTGCGGTCGATGCGCACATTGCGGATGCCGGCCCGCGACGACGCCAACCAGGCCACCGACGACCACGGCATCGCCGACACCCTCACCCGCCAGTCCTCGGCGCGAACCCAGTTCACCAGAGGATAGCAGAGATCCTCCAGGTCGCACGCAAGTCGCGCCTCCAACTGTTGGATTGCGGTTCCGCTGCAGGACCGATGCGATCCGGCCCCGCCCTGCTTCATCTTGACCAGCCCCGGCAAAGAACCGGCTGGCCCTGACCGTTGCGCCATCATCCTTGCGACATACGTTATGCAAGCGCCATGCCGTCGGCAGGCACGAAGATGGCGGTCGATGGATCGCAGCGATAATGCCGGGCCAGATCGGCGGCATTGCCCGACAGTTCGGTGACGCTGTCCAGCACGACCTGCACCTTGCGGTCGCTCATCAGGGGCGACAGGTTCAGGCGCACAAAGCCGGGTTTCTCAAGCTCTTTGCCCGCCAGAATCGCCTGCCGCAGACGGGCCGACTCGGCCTCGCCGATGCCCAGCAGACGGTGGACATAGGGGGCCGCACAGGCGCAGCCGCCGCGGGCCTGGATGCCGTGGCGATCCGACAGCAGCCGCGTGACAAGCTGGTGATGGACATGTCCGCCCTGCCCGTCGCGGATGCGGAAGGAAAAGATCGGCAGGCGCGGTCGGCTGGCGGGACCCAGCAGTTCGATCCGCGGCTGGCGGGCCCAGGCCTCCTGCGCGCGGCGCGTCAGGTCCGCCCCGCGCCCTGCCATGAATTCGATGCCGATGCGATCCTTGACAAGGAATGCAAGCGCCGCGCGCAGGTCGCCGATAACGTTGGGGGTGCCGGCCTCCTCGCGCGCCTCGATCCGCTGGCTGTAGTCGTGCATTCCCGGCGAGACGAAGCGCACGGTCCCGCCGCCCGGCCAGCTGGGCCGGTCGGTCGCGACGGCGTCGCGGCGCAGGATCATCACCCCAGACGCGCCGGGACCACCAACGAACTTGTGCGGCGAGACGACGATGGCGTCCACTTCGGCGCCGGGGGCCGGGGACATCCGGATCGGCAGATAGGGTCCGCCGCCCGCATAATCCCAGACGATCCGCGCCCCGGCCGATTTCGCCTGCCGGGTCAGGGCCGCGACATCGGCGATCTCTCCGGTGATGTTCGATGCGGCCGAGAAGGAACAGATCACCCGCCGCCCGGCCGCGCCCGCCAAGGCATCGGCCAGGGCCGCCCGGTCCGGGCCGCCTGCGGGATCCTCGCCCAACTCGACCACCTCGGCGCCGCTTTCCCGCCACGGAAGCAGGTTCGAATGATGCTCGAACGGTCCCAGGATCACCCGCGCGCCGGGCCGCGCGCCCAGCAGCGCCACAAG
>NZ_JAPTYD010000017.1 GCF_026913015.1 Paracoccus benzoatiresistens | reverse complement strand
TCAAGGTTGCCTCCCATTTGGCAGCCTTGAATCAGCCAGCGATCAGTTTGGAAACCCTCAAACGTCAACACGCCCTAGAAGACCCTCGGCGAAATCCTCGGACTCTGTGGCTCAGTATCCTGCCGACCCGACGCGGAGGGGACATTTGGTCTATCTCAGCGTCCGGCCCCTACGGACGGTCGGGTACCGCTGATGCTGCGCAGCGACGTTTCCAGAGCGGCCATCAGGGCTTGCCGCAGCGGTCCTGGTCGGTCAGCTGTCGTTCGCCGGGCCTGTCTTGATGCTATTCGCCTGCCAGCGTTCCACCTCAACGCCATATCAACCCTTGACGAGGCGCGTGCCCTTGTGGCTTGGGCGATTTCCCCGCCATTGCTTCACCGGCGCTGCGCAGCATTGCCGCCGCTTCGGTCCGGCTCTGGACGTTCAGCTTCACAATGATGTTGTGCACATGGTTCTTGATGGTCGGAACCTCAAGCCCGAGTTGGCGTGCGATCAACTTGTTTGACAGGCTGTCTTTCAGAAGGGACAGGATCTGGTACTCGCGGCTTGAAAGCTTATTCAGCCGATGCACCTCGCGTTCGCGGTACGAAATTTGAAGAAGGTGTTCTTGCAGCAACCGGCTGATCCGGGGGGGGCAGACCAGATCGCCTCTCAGCGCGGCCTGGACGATAGCGACAAGGTCGTCGATCGACTGGTCCACCGTGACGCAGGCCGCCGCTCCGGCCTCGACCGAGGCCAGGAGGGCGTTTTCATCCCAGTCCAGTCCGAGCGCGACGACCGGTTTGCCGCGAGCGGCGGCGAAGGTCGTCCGGACGCTTGCCGCCGAGTCGCCGGACTGGTCGGCACGCACGTCGACAAGAACGGAATCGACCCCCTCGAGCGCAAGACCATCAATGTGACCGGGACCGTCGCAGGCAAGAACGGCACTGATTTCCGGGCGGTCTGCAAGAGCTTTCTGAAGCCCTTCCCTGTAAATGCGATGTGCGACGCAAAGAAGTAATGAAAAACGATCCATACCAAGCAACCCTTCCTTCAGGCGGAGGCCGGAACCGAAACGAGTCCAATTTGCGACGACATTATAGCATGAAAACTACCCGGTGACTTCGAGATTCCGACGCAAGAGCAGGCAGCCGGTTGGCCGGCACCGGCGAGGCCGCTCCGCCGGCAATGAGGGGGCGCGCATCGGGGCCGGGATCAAGCCATTCTCCGGGGCCTCGGGTCAGGCCTGCGAGGCCTAGGGGCGAAAGATCGCCGGGCATTCCGGCATTCATCCCCCAGGGATATCGTCGGCCATCGGCGCCCCGCGTGGCCATTTCCCATTGGTCGGGTGTCGGCAGGCTTCCGCCAAGCCGCCGTGCCTCGGCCTGCGCTGCGGCAAAGGTCACGGGCGGGCGCGGGACGCTGTCGATATAGAACCCGCGATCGAGCGTCAGCCGGTGCGGCGGGTTCGGCACGGTGCCGCGCGGCGCAAGCACTGTGCCCAGCCTGTATGTGCCGGGCGGCACCCAGGTCAGCAGGGTGCAATCGGCAAGGGCCGGTCCGGCGGGCCCGAATGTGATACCCGGCGCCGGTTCGGGCGGGGTACCGACCGGAAGCGGCTGGCCAAGCGCCGCGGCCGTGTCGCGCAGGCTTGGCGGCAGACCGTCGGGATCGCCATCCAGCACGGCCTCCACGCCGAGCGGAAGCGCCTTGCCCGCCGGACCGCCCAAGCCGCGCAGCACGGCGTCGCGCAGGGCAAGGATCATGTGGGCCTCGTCCTGGGTCACGCCCTCGGCCCTTGTCTGGGGCAGGCGGATGTGGGCGACCGCGCGGGCAAGGCCGGTCAGGCGCAGCGTTCCGGCGGCAAGCATGGCGGTGACGGCGATTTCCCAGTCGGGGTCGGCCAGCGCGCGGGCAAGGGCGCTTTCGACCCAGGTTGGGTCGGCCGGGCGGTCGCGCATCCACCGGCGCATCACCTGGAGCTTTTCCCGACGCCACCCGGGAACCGCGAACAGCGCGGCGGCAGGCGCCGGATCGCCACCGAGACGTTCGAGAGTCGCCAGCGCCCGCTCGACCATGGCCAGTTCGGGATCGGCGATCCAGGCCAGCGCGCAGACTGCCGCGACATGCGGATCGGAACCCTCCGCTGCCTGGGCAGCCGCCAGCCGGTCTAAGGCGTTGGCCGATCGGGCAAGGCCAATGATCTCGTCGGGGCGCATGATCGCCAGGCCGGCCGGCACGATAGCATCTCGGCCATGGCGCATGACAAGGTTGCGGGTCGCAAGGTCGCGGAGGATCCAGAGCGTGGCTGCACCCATGCGCCACTCGACCGGGCCCGGCTCGGTTGGCGGGTCAAGCGGCGACCAGCCTGCGGCCAGCAGGCGCGTCACAAGATCGCCCCAGCCGAGGGCGCGCGTCAGTACGCGCGGGATCGTCGGTTCAGGGGTGCGGTGCGGACTGGGCATCTGTCCCTACCATTGCAGATTGAAGTGGCCTTGCAGGATGGCCGCCACGATCGCACGCTGCGACGACAGCGTTTCATTCGTCACCGGATCCACCGTCCCCAGCGGCAGGACGCGATAGTCGCCGGTCTTGACGTCGACGATGACGATTGGGTCGGAACTGGTGCCGGGCTCCATCACCATCTTCATGTCGTCCCCTGCGGCAAGGCGCACCGGAATGATGCGTTCGGTGAGGTTGACTCCTTCCTGAACGAACCTGCCTTCGAACGGCCCGAGCGCCTCAAGGCCGTCGCCCAGCAAATACGCCCGCTGTTCGGGGTCGGCGCGGAAGATCTCGCGCAGGACCGCCAGTGCCCGGGGGTCGGTCAGGTCGTGCCAACCGGCCAGCCACGCCCGGATCTGATTGATCGGAGTCTGGCCGCCTGTCAGGTCGTCGGGCAGCGTCTTCAGCGCAAAGTCCATGACTGCCTCGCGGAAGACCTCGGGCGACTGATGCGCAGCATCGCGGAGCCTGGCCATGACCGGGGCCGGATCGTCTGCGAAATTCAGGAAATGCAGCAAATTGTTCACCTCGGTTGCAAGATCGCTCCGCTCGAAGCCATGCTGTTCGCGCAGCCAGATGCTTTCGAACTTGACCTTTGCCCGGACATGTTCGGGCAGGTGCCCCATCACATAGTCAAAAACATTGCGCCTGATGTCGGAGATACCCCCGCCGCCCATGATCACATCGACAACGACGAAGCGATAAGAATCCTTTTTCCCGTCGCCGATCACGTCCATGATGGCCTTGACAAGATGGGGAGCACGTTGGCCCTGGACGTCCTGGTACCCTTCCGGTTTGGGCTGTTCGAATTCGCCCAGGGGTTTCTTGCGTCCTTTCACGTCTGGAGCTTTGGGAACCGACCTGGTCGGGAAGTCGGGTCCGAGCGATTCGATCAGGAACGCGCCACCACGCTCCACCCCGAGAACCAGGTCGGGTTTGAAATCGCGGATGAACTGGCGCACTTTTTCCATCGCGGCGACGTTCTGCTGAAGAATGCTGCGTTCGAACATGCCTTCCAGCCTGTCGGACGTTCCGGGCGCCTCGACTTCACCCCTGGCGATCCATTTCGTCTCGCGCGACGCGGGCCGCCTGCCGTGGAATCGCTCGCTGATCGGCAGGTGCCCCAGCAGGGTCCGTGCCTTCTCGGGGCCTTGCCCGTCCAGCCCTTCAAGTGCCTTGCGCAGGCGTGACGGGACTTCGCCGGTTTTCACCTGATCCAGCGACAGTTTTCCGGCCTGGACATCGGCCATGGCCTCGTCAAGGGCCGCGTTGAATTCCCGGATTTTGGCCAGCCTGCCTTGAAGCTGGTCATAGCGGTCGAATTCGGGGATCCCCGCGCGAGAGGCATCCGCATCCAAGAATCCAAGCGCCAGATCCGGGTCGGCCATGATCTTGCCCAGAAGGTCGGTCATCTCGTGCATCGCATCGATTTCCCCCTTGCGCCATTCGAAGATCGCAAGGCTTCGCCCGGCATCGTCGCCGGCCGCGGGTCTGGGCGGGTTGGTTATCCAGTCGAGTGTCTCTTCGAACATGCGCGTGGTCTGCTGGGTGCCCGTGTCCGCGACCCTCGACATGATCTCGACGAAACGTCTGACGCGCTCGGGCAGCTGTTCGGCCCGAAGGCGGTCCAGATGGTTCCGCCGGCTTTTTGCCTGGGCGTCGAGTTCAGCCGCCCTGGCCTGCAACAGTTCGGCAAATTTCGTGCCCTTCACCTTGTCCACCGCGGTCGCCGCGCGCTGCGCGAACGCCGCGTCGTGTTGCCTCAAACCGGCCAGAAACCTGACCACCGCCTCCGGGTCAGCGTGTTTGGCCATGGCGAAAAGCCTGTCCACCGCCCGGGAACTCACTTTTTCCGGCAGATCGCCCTTCAGCATTTTCCTGGCCGCTTCTTCTGCGTCGAGATCCTCGGCCGCAACGAAACCCCGGCCTTGCTGCGCCGCCAAGCGGGGATCGGACAGGATCATCCGGTGGTGCAGAAGCTGGGCGTCCAGCCACCGCACCTCTGCCTGCGCCCGCAAGGCTGCATCGGGGGACGGGCCGGACCTTGCCAGTGCATCCATGCGTTCGTGGATGATCGCGGGCAGCTTGGCCAGTTCCAACTGCGCCTCCCACCCCCGCGATCCGATGGGCAGGCCGGTGGCGTTCGCGTTGTGGATCAGGTCGTGCAGGACGCGGCGGACATTGCCCAGGACCCCCATGTATTTCTGCATCGCATGGATCGTGCCGGAATGCAGCGCCACGTCCAGGGCCGTCGCCCCCGGCCCGACGCGGACCTCCACGCCGACGATGCGGTTGCCGATGCGCAACGGCTCGACATGGACGGAGCGGCCTGGCAGACTGGAATCCGGGGTGACGAAGGTGCCCTGGCGGATCGGGTCGGGCAGAACCGCCCGCATCGCCTGAATACGCGGCCCGTCTGGATCGGATTGTGCCGGGGTGCCGTCCGCGTCCGGTTTCGGGGTGTTGGCGGGACTTGCCATGTCTCCGCCATCAGCGCGGGACGGCCCCGATCCCGCGGCTGCCTCGGCCGCATCGGCCGACGCGCGGATCTCCTTCATCAGGCCGCTTTGCTCGATCTCGGCCCGGGCCTTGCGGCCCTGCGGCGAGGCCAGGAAGTCACCCATCGAGGCATTGGGGTTTTCCTGCCGGAAGGTCTCGAAATGCTCGCCGATGATCCGGTTCAGCTCCTTCACGCGCCCGATATTGCCCGGCTCGAAGATCGCGGAATGCCCCAGTTCGAAAAGCCCGCCGCCAGCTGTCCTGGAGAGATGAAGCGTGCGGCTCATGGCGACCGACTGCAAAAGACCCCAGCCGGTGCCCGACAGGAAATTGGCAAGCGGGTCGCCCTTCCAGACGTTGTCGTCGGTCATCGTCTGGATCATCGTGGACGGCACCGCCGATGCCGCATCCTCGATCCCTTCGGCGGCGAAGCGGGCGATGGCGCGTTCCACCCCCTCGCGGGTGGGCGCAATGGCGCGGCCGGCGCGCGCGGCAAGGCCCATCCCCTCCATGGCCGCCAGCCGCTGCGCCACCCCGGTCCTGCCGATTCTGCCCGCCAGGGCGGGCATCTTGGTGGCGCTGACCAGGCTCTTGATCGGGCCAAGGATCTTGGTGCCCAAGCCGGCGGTCGCGGCCGACATCGCCGCATCGACCACGCCGACCGCCGCGTCGATGGCAAAGTCCTGCGTGCCATAGGCGCCGCCCTTGATCAGCAGCTTCGTCGCCATTGTCGCCACGGTGGCATAAAGCGAGGCGAGGACCGCCACCATGACCGGCCCTGCAGTGCCGGCCGTGGCCACCGTGATGACGGCCGCCACGACGATGGCCGTGACGATGCCGACGATCTGGGCTGCCATGTCGGTCACGCTGTCGATGCGGCGGCGGTGATCCTCGACCGCCGCCTGCACCCGCTCGACGCGGAAATCCAGCTCGTCGCTGAGACGCGCCCGCTCCTCACGCGCCTCGTCGGTGTCGGGCCAGTCGGTCCGCAACAGGCCCGCCTTCAGATCTTGCAGGCGACCCAGTTCGGAATTCATCCACGCCGCCTCGTGCCCCGCCGCGGCGCCGCCCAGAACGCCGGTCAGGTGGTTCGTTTCGCGGTGGACCCGGCGTTCTTCCTGCGCGATCGCCTCCAGGGCGCTGGTGGGCTTGCCGTGGTCGTACATGTCCAGCACGTCCGACAGATCGCGGCCGTCCAGTTCGCCGACCAGCATGTCGCGGAACCTTTTCCCGGGGTGCCGCTTTTCCCACTGCGCGGCCAGCACGTCCAGTTCCGCCTTGGTCATGCTGCCGACCACGCGGCGGACCGTTTCCTCGTCGGTGCCGGCGGTGCGGGTGGCATATTCGATTTCCTGCAAGGGCTCCAGCCGGCCGCCCTGTTCCAGCATGTTGCGGGCCTTGTTCAGATCCTCGCCCGACATGCTGACTTCGACGGCATATTCCAGCGGCCAGAAATACTTGTCCTGATAGACCTGCTTCAGGCTGTCCATCGACAGGCGGCTATCCTGCTGGGCGCCGTCCTGGACCTCCTTCTCCATCTGGCGTTCCAAGGCCATGCGCTGGCGCGAGATTTCCTCCTCGCTGACGCCCGGCTTGTGGCGAAGCTCGTCCACCAGGCGCCGGACGCGCATGGTTCGCGCCGGTCCCTCGTCAAGCCGCCGCGCCTCCAGGGCGCGTTCGTATTGCGATCGCAGAACCGCGTTGATCCGGTCGTCCGAGGCATAGAAGCCGCTGCGCTCGATCTCGATCCGGGCGGCATCGGCCTTGATCAGGTTGTTGTCCTGAAGCGCGTTGGCAAGGTCCAGTTCCGGACCGCTTAACTCGGACTTGAAGGCGCGGCGCAGCACGGTCGTGCCTTCCAAGCCGGGGGCGTTGTATTGTTCGACAGTGGCGTATCTTTCGCCGAACTTCTTCTCGATCAGCGTCAGGCGGCGGCGGACCTCGGCCTCCATCTCCTCCGATGTCCAGTTCTGGCCCTTGGCCATGGCCAGGACCTCGGACCTCACGCGGTTCTGGACCTCCTCAATCCGCTTCTCGTCGGTGCCGGTGCTGATGATGCCGCCGCGCATCGCTTCGTCGAATTCAATGGCGTCGGCCAGTTCGTTGTCCCCCGCCAGAAGCGCGTTCGCCTGGTCGATCTCGTTCCCGTCCGACAGGTCGTCCTTCAGGTCCGCGTCCAGCGTGACGCCATACATGCGCAGGTATTCGGCGCGGATCGCCTCGCGCTCGGCCTCGGACTTGTTGCGCAGGGTACGCATGATCGTCGCTTCGTCGGTGCCCAGGCCCGCCATTGCGTCATGCAGCGCGATGGCATCGGCCTTGGCCTGCTTGCCCTCCAGCTCGGCCATGGCCTGGTCAAGCTCCTCGCCGCTCATCTCGCTTTCCAGGTCGTTGTCCAGGTCGCTGTCGAAGATGGCCCGGTACATCTTGCGCACCACCGCGCCTTGCAGGACCGTCATTGACCGCAGGCTGTCGAAGATGCGCTGTTCGTCGGTGCCCCATTGGTCCATCGCGGCATGGACGTTCTGCGCGATCCGCGCCGCGTCGAAGCCCGCGCCCTGGCTGCGCGCGACATCGTTCAGCTTGTTGGCCGTCGCGTGATCCCCGCCGGAAACGGGCGTCGCGATCAGCGCGGTCTCGAACCGTTCATTGGTGCCCGCCTGGTGGTCGCGGGTCAGGTTGTCGGCCAGCCGGTCGGCCGCAAAGTCCAGCGGATGCTTGCCCTTGGCCTTGTTGTAGAACGTCCCGAAGGCCGCCTTCTGGGCGTCGGTCATCTGGTTGATCTGCTGGGCGGTGTTCTGGTCCACCTCTTTCGCCAGCGCCTTGGCGGCCAGTTCGGCGCCCAGGATGTCGTCGGCGATGGCCTTGGCATTCTCGCGGCCGCGGCGCACGCGCCATTGCTCGTTGACATCCTTGGCCTGCCCGAGCCAGCGCCTGATGCGGGCGACGAAACGTTCCCACCAGCTTTTACCGGCAAGGATCCTATCCTCGGCCCAGCGGCGCGCGGCCTCGATCCCGGCCGAGCCCGCGCCCTCGACCGCCTTGCGATAACTGTCCGTCGTGGACGCGGCCAGGGCCAGGGCCTTGCGGAAATGCTCGCCCACGGTTTTCAACCGCTCGTCCGTCCAGAGGCGGATCTGGACCGACATGTCGGACAGCACCCTTTCGCGCGGCTTGTCGTTCTGGTCCCGCGCGGCGCGCGGCGGGGCGGGCGTCATCACCTGATAGACTTCGCGCTGCGCCAGCGTGCGATAGGCGTCCTGCTGTTCGGTGCGTGCCTGAGTCAGATCAGCCTGCCGCTTGTCGCCCGCACGCTGGTAGTTGGTGATCTGCGTGGTGACGTGTTCGCGAAACCAGGCGACGATCCTGTCGCGGCGGGCGTTGACAACGGTGGGGTCGTTCTCGCCGGCGACGGCGGTCTGGCGGCGCAGCGTCTCCTCCTCGGCCGCCTCAGCCGCGCCGGCGATGGCGTCCGAGGTCTTCTGCCCCTCGTCTGTGACGGTCTTCTTCGTTTCGTCGGCCTGCTTGCTGACGGTCTCGGCGGCCCTGGTCTTGGCGTCTTCCAGGTCCTTGCGGCGCTTGGCGACCATCTCGTCCAGCTCGGCGCCGCTGACCCCGGCAGCGTCGGCGATGTCCTTCAGGTCGCCGGTCAGCGCGGTTTTCAGCCCGTCCAGCAGGTCGGCGCCGATATCGGGAAAGTTCCTGAACAGCGCCTCGCCCGCGAAGGCCTTCTTGCGCAGCCGGACAAGAATGTCGGCAGCGGTGGCATCGGTGTCCGCCATCAGGCGCGCGACCAGTTCGCCGATCCTGGCGCGGTTTTCGGGCGTCGTGCCCTCGGCCTTGAACGGGCCGATATCGGGCGCAATGACCGCGGGTCCGCGCCCCTTGCGGTCGGGCGTGTCGCCGGTCGCGGTCAGCGTCTCCAGCGCGATCCGCACGCGCCGCTGTTCGGGCGTTTCCTTCTGGTTCCTGACATCCTCGGCTGACGCGCCGGGCGGAAGCTGGGCCAGCGTCCTGGCCGAGGGGGTGATGAGAACCTGGAACAAATCGGGGTCCACCGGTCTGACGCCAAGCGGCGGCATCGTGCCGCCGATCTTCTGGCCCTCCACCTCGCGCTCGGGCGAGGCGGTCAGCGCGATCGACGCCTGGTCAGGAAGATGCTTGCCCGAGGCGTCCAGCACCTTTTGCGTGTGTTCGGGAACCGGGTTCGGCGGCGGCGGGGCGGGCGGGGTCGTGTCGATCTCGGGCGGCTTCGGCACGGTGTTGATGGCGTCCCTAGTCATCCCCTCGCGCGCCGCAGCGTTGCGCTTTTGCGCGCTCGATCCGATCTTGGCCAGCCGGGCCGACCCGTCCGTCGGCACCTTCACGTCGGGCTGCGGGATCGCGGCGGCGCCCGCACGGACCTGCTCCTGCCAGCGGCGGATGATGGCGCCCGGCGACGGTCCCTGAGGTTCGCCCGATGCGGGGGCAGGCGGTGCGCTGGCGGGTTCTGGCGCGCCTTCCAACGGGGCAGCCAGCGGCGCGGCTTCGGGCAGGGGCGTTCCGCCTTGGGGGAAATCGGGTATCGGCACCGGCCCGGTTGTCCGCGGCTTCTCCTCGCCCTTCAGAAGCGCCGCCTCCGACCCGCCGGGCAGCGGCGCGGGCGCGCGCGGGGTGGCTATTGCGTCGACCTCTGCGCCAGGGGCTGCCGTGTCACCCGCATCGGTGGTCCTGGGCGCCTCTGGCATCTCGGGCTGCGGCGCGGTCATGGCGCGCGGTTCGGGCGCCGCCGGGGGAGGGTCGGGACCAGCCGATTCCAGCATGTCCAGCAGGATGGCCGCCAGTTCGGTCCAGCGATCCTCATCCGCGACGGTTGGCCTGCTCTGGGGCGCAGGGGTCTGGACGCGCCGCTGCGCGGGAGCGGCTGGCAGGGTCGTGGCGACAGGGGGGGCGAAGCCGCGGGTCATCCTGCCCAATCCTCCTCGCCCGATCCGAATGCGATCTCCAGCCGCTTGCCCAGCCAGGTGAGATGCCCCGGATCGGCGTCCAGCCCGGCGCGGCGGATGTCGAAATCGACCGCGTCGGAGGGCAGCCGGACCAGGATGAGGCGGGGGCCGATCTCGACCTCTCCGGCAATGCCCAGAAGGCCGGTCAGCGCCTGCGCATCAAGCGGCCGGTGGATCAGTTCCGCCAGCGTGGCGACCAGCGCCGCCGCGCCCCATTCGGACAGGCACCAGGATCCGTCCCCGGCCAGGGCGGCGCGGCGGGTCTCAATCCGGGCGCCAAGATCGGTTCCGGCCAGGTCGCGGGCGGCGGTGGTGATGGTCGTGCAGAATTCACGCCGCGCCCAGTCCGGGACGGAGTCAGGCGGTGCGGGAGGGCGTGGAAATTCCGCCGCAAGCGCGGCTGACGCGGGATCCCCGGGCACCCCGCTGAGGGTGGCCAGCATGGCCGCCATGGCTGAACCTTCGGGCACGCCGATGCGCCACAGCGCCTCTGGAATGCCCAGACGGATTGCCAGGGTGACAAGATAGACGAGCCCGCCCCAGCCGGTAGGGTAGGCGGCGGATGACGGCCCTGCATCAGTCCCGATCCGATCCGGTGGGGGAGCGTCGCCTATGTCCGGGATGCTGCCAGCTCGGCGGGCGGACATCGTGGTGCCGGGGTCCGGTCCTGCCCGAGCGGCGGGCCGGGCCGGGGTGGAAACGCCGGAAGCCTGCGGGGCAGGCGGCAGGGTGGCGGCTGGCCCGGGGTGGAGGACGGGGCGCGGCAGCCCCCCCGGCGGGGCGGCCGGATCCGGCGCGCGGCGTTCAAAGCGCCGCCGCGGAGGTTGCACCTGGTTATGCCGGGGCGGCCTGGGTTCGGCGCTGTTGGGCGACCGCGCAGGGACGGCGGGGGGCCGTGCCGGGCCGGGGTCGGCCTTGTCTCCCGGCGCGGAGTCTTCCGGGCTTGCCCCTTCGATGACCGCCAGGATCGCGGCCCGGATGGAGGGCGGCAAGACCGGTGCGAAACGGGCAAGAAGTGTTTGCTGCACGGACGGCGGCAGGGCTGAAATGACCTTGTCCAGCAGGCCCGCCTCGGCGCAGTGGCCAAGCGTGGCGGCGACCACGTCGGGCGGCTCGTCCAGCAGCGTCCGGGCCAGGGCGGGCAGGTCGTCGCGGCGCCCCTCGGGGCCGGGTTCGTCACGCAGGGCGGCGATCAGCGCGGCACCGTGCCATGCGCCCGCCGTTGGCCAGATCCGCGCCTCGGCCTCGACGGGCGGGGGCGGCGTGCCGGGATGCGCGACAAGGGCGATGTCCTGGATGTGGGCGGCAAGATCCTGACCCACCTGCCGCGCAAGATCGGCGGCGTTGCGGATTTCGGGGCCGATGCGCAGGCGGACCCTTAGCCTGCGGATGCGGATGACGGCTGCCTCCCCATAAACGGCGTCCAGCTCACAGGCTAGGGCGTCCAGCACAGCGGGAAGGAACCGGCGTTCGACCACATCCTGCACGGCGCCCGCGCGGTCCTGCGCGCCGCCGGGAAGGCGCAGCGACAGCACAAGCGAACCGACGGTCAGCGTGCCCATGGCCTAGCGCCGGTCGGCGACCCTGCCGGCGATGGTCCTGATCGCCGGGACGCTGAGCCCGCGCCCGCGCAGATGTTCGTTCACCGCCTTGCGGATGGCCGAGGTCACCGCCGCTTCCTTGATGTCGGCGCGGATGAAGGGGTCATCGTCGGCGCGCTCGGTGGCAACGGCCGTCACGGCATCGCCTACCGCCTCAAGCGTGCGCAGCGCCACCGTATAGACCAGGCCCACGGCCTTGTCGACGGCGGCGGCATCCAGGTTCTCGTCCTCCATGAGTTCGGGGCGCACGCGCCTGGCCAGCACCTCGGGATCGCGGGCAAGCAGGTCGTCAACCGTGGCGATTTCGGCCCGGCCGATCGCCGCAAGCGTGGCATCGAACACCGCAGCGTCGCCCAATGGCCTGAGATCCGCAAGTGGCAGTTCCGCCCTGATCTCGCGCATCATCTCGACGGCGGGTGCCTTGGCCATGATCCGCGTCGTGTCAAGCCGCGCTTCAAGATGGTGTTCGATCTTCGCGGAAAAGGCCGGGACAAGCGCGGCTGGGGCAGCCGGAGGTGGGAAACCGTCCGCGGGCTGGAACCCGCCCAGGATCCCGCCCCGGGACAGCAGCGCCTTGAAGGAAACAACCTCTCCGCCCCCGATCCTCAGTTCGCTGTCGTTGGTCCACAGCGCCGCCTGGATGGCCTTCATGTCGGCGGGATCAAGCTGGCTGTCGGGGGTTTGCGCCACACAGCAGATCCAGCTGGCCAGCCGCGTTGCCGTGACATCCATCGGCGCAATGCCGAAAAGACCCGTCCAATGTGTCAGAAGCGGTCCGGTCAGCACATGGCGGCGGCACGCCCATTCGTCGAAGCACAGGATGCGCCCCTTGCGCGAGATCGTGACGCGGCCCAGGTGGATGCCGTGGTGGTTGTCGCAGCAGCGCGGTCCGCGATAGGCGAAGTCGCGGCACCATTCCTGGAACAACAGGCGCAGGCAGCGTTCGGCCTGGGCCGCCCCGGGGGCGGTCAGGTCGATCTTCCACAGGATGCGCCAGGCCAGCCAGGACGCAAGCGCGGCGATGGCTGTGCGGGTGGGGTCCGGCTGGTCGGGCGGATCGTTGCAGGGCGCGGTGCCGGTCAGCCCCCGGAACCAGCCCCAGATCGCGGCCAGCAGCAGCGTGCGCGCCGCGCAGGCCGGGCTGACATCGAAGGCCCAGCCTTTCATCAGCGTGCCGCAGTCGGGAACCCGCAGCGGTCCGCGCACGGCCTCGACGCGGGCCGAAACGGCAATCTGGTTCCCGCCGGTTGCTTCGATGCGGTAATCCATCTCGTAGGAGGCGCCCCCGGCAAGCGGCGCGAGATCGACGGTGAAGCGGCGGTCCATGCGGCCGTTCCGCACAAGATCGCTTTCGGACAGCGACAGTTCCATCAGGGTCTCGATCCGCTTCTCGGCGCCGGTCTCGTCCCGCGTGCGCAGGAAACCATGGCCGAGGTGCGGCGTCAGCGTGATGTCGATGCTGCGCGCGGCGGCGTTCTGGAACGTGATCTCGGCCGATTGCCCGGCGATGCCGGGGACCGTCTTGCCCTGGCTTTCAAGCGCGGTGCCGTCCGCGGCACGCAACCGCGCCTCCATCATCACCGGGGGCGGTCCCTTGGCGGCGGGCCCGGACTCCGCGACGGGCGCCGGCACCGCCTGCCCGGCGGCGGCCAGCATGTCGCGCAACTGCTCGATCCTGGCGCAGAACCGCTCCATTGCGCCGGGCTCGGACGGACGGGGCGGGGGCACAAGGCGCAGCCGCGTCGTCTCGCGCATGGCGCTGTGGCGGCAACCCCCGGGAAGCGTCGCGCAGGGATCCTCGAACACCCGCCGGGGATCCTCGGGGCATTCGACATATTCCAGCATCAGGCAGGCCTCGACCGGCCCGTCGGGACGGTCGCAGGGATCCTCGCAGGGACCGGCTCCGGCCATGAGGATCTCTCGGAACTCCTCGCTGCATGGGTCGATCAGGTCCCGCTCGGATACGGCTGCGGGGCATTCGACGACAAGATCGTCGCCGCAGCAGCTCAGCCCATAGCCGGGGCAGATGGTGAAGGCGCGGGCCTTCGCGTCCCATTGGACCGACAGGCCCCAGACCACGCCGCTGCCCAGTGCGCGGTTGGTCAGCCGGCGCTTCATCTGCCAGTATGACTGCTCGCGCTTCATGTCGGCCTCGGACAGCACCATGCCGTCATGGAACTCGGTCCGGCGCAACCCGCCGCGCAAGGCGCCGGGAACGCAGGGCGCGAAGACGTGCTTGGATTCGGTCATGGCCTCACTCCCCTACGGCAAAGTTGCAGTGGCAGGATTCGATGACCCGGGGCGGGCAGCAGGGCTTGCATGTCTCGGGGGGCGGACAGATCGCATCCGGCAGGCATCTGAGAAACGAGCAGATGAAATCCTCAAGGCACTCGCGAAGATCGATCTCGTCACCTTCCCGGGGTTCGCAAAGCTCGTCGCCCATGCAGCGCAGGAAGTCGCAGAACGAGACCTTGAGGCATTCGCGGATGCGCCAGCGGGTCTCGCAGGAGATCGAGAAGATGCCGACGCAGTTTCCATCGTCATCGTAGCGCGCGGGTGGAAAGCTGCGGGCGTCATGGCACCCGCATCCGCATCCGCAGGACGACGTGCCGCCGCATCGGCATCCGCAGGTCTGGCCCGGCGGGGGCGCGGTCCGGATCTGCATGGCATCTGCCCGGCTGTGCAGGGGGCCGGTCTTCGACAGGGCCCGGCTTCCGGATGACGGGCCTGGTGCCGACAGTGCGTGGGTCTGGGCAGGCACGATGGACCCGGGGTCGCCGGAATAGGCCAGCATCGCCAGCCGGGGTGGATAAAGGCTGCGCTGACGCATGGCGTATCTCCTGATGTCCGAGGCGGTCTGGGGGGCCGTGATGTATTCGTATTCGCCGGGTGCCTTGGCGACGAAGGCGACTGTTTGGCCAAGGGGGACCGTCTGGGGGGGCTCGGGTCTAGGCGGATTTTCGCAAGGCTCCCACCGACGCCAGATTGCCGTGGCCGCCGCGCCAAGCGAAAGCAGATGCACCATGTGCGGCGGCTGCATCACGCCGTCGGCATTATAGGCGCGATAGACCGGCGCACCGTCATAGACCGGATGGGTGATCGAACTGATTTCGAGCGATTCAAGGAGACCCTTGGTGAAGGCCTTGCGGATGACGCCGGCCTCGCCGCGGGAAAACCCTAGCGACTCAAGCCCGCCGCCGCCATCGTCGCGGTCCTGTTCGGATCTGCGCGTGGTTCCGGAATAGAGTTCCAGCATCGGCATGGCGCCCCGCAACCCAAACAGAGCGGCCTTGCCGCCAAGCGATGCCCCGGCCAGCGCAAGCCTGCCCAGGGTCGACAGCATCTCCAGCCCCGCATCCATCCGGGCCCGGGCCTTCTGCCGCTCCGCTGTGGCGGCCGGATCGGCGCCATCTGCGGCATTCTTCGCGCTCCTTCCCGTGTCGGCCATGGCGTCACGCTCCCACTGGATGCATGGTCAGGTCGCCGCCGTTTTCCTTCCCGAGGCAGAAGCGCCATGAGAAATGGCGGGGGCGCAGGCGGCGCAGAAGCGGATCCACCACCGGATCGGCATCCTCATGCGCGAAGATCTGGTAGCGGCCGCCCGCGACCAGGAAGCCGCTGGCGACCGCGATATAGATCACCGGCCCGTCATGGTTGGCCTCGCCCACGATCTTCTCGGAATAGGTTGCCTTGACCGCCTCGCCAGCCGGATGCAGCCAGCCTTGCCTGGTCAACTGGCGCAGGCCGAAGCTGGCCTCCTCGTCCAGGGTCCGGGCGTCGATCCTGCAGTTCAGGTGCAGGGCGAATTGGTGGCGTTGGTCGTCCAGCTTGCGGAAGGTGATCGAGGTGATCTCGGGTCCGCCGATGTCGGGATCGACCTCGGCGAAGATGCCGGCCAGAAGATGCTGGATGACCTCGGTCGACAGCAGCACTTGCGAGGCGCAGCCATGGTCGATGTCCTCGATGGCCGTGACCTCGTCCGGATGGTCGGCCTTGACGGTGACGTGGAAGCAGCCGAGGTTCAGCCATTCGCTGTCATCGCAACGGCAGTGTTCGCGGATCGGCGGGGTCAGCGCGGCCAGAAGGCCGGTCGCGCCGCCGGCATTGGCGATGGCGCTTTCGATCGCCTCCTGCGTCGGGAACAGGCGGTGCCGGGTCAGCGCCTTCGCCTCGTCGGCGAACATCAGGCGCAGCTCGAATTCCTCGGTGGTGCGGCCGAACTCGGCCTGCTGGCCGCAGGGATCGGCGCCGCCGCAGGATCCGGACCCGCCGCAGACGCAGCCGCAATCGCTGTCATCATGGCCGCCGCAGGGGTCCGGCGGTACGGGTTCGGGCGCACCGCCGCATTCGGCGTAACGCATAACGACGCACAGCCTGACGCGGTTCGTCTCGTCCGGCTTGCAGGGGTTGTTGTCCTGGTCGCGGAACTTGTAGGCCTGCTGGCGGAACCAGGCGGCGACATCGACGCATTGGTCGAACCCGACCACGATCTCGCGCCCGCAGGCATCAAGGGCGGCGCCCCGGCCGACGCGCAGAAGCGTGCCTTCCGGTTCCAGGACCGACAGCTTCAGCCCGCACAGGATGCCCGCGCCGTGCAGCCTGCCGTTGTGAAAGCGCATCTTGCCGGCGTGGTACCGCTGTTCATCGACATAATCGGCAAGCCGCATTTCCTTGCCATGGAAATAGTTCACGCGGAAGAAGCCGCCGGGCAGGTCGCAACGCGCCTCGCGGCAATCCTTCATCAGGTTCAGGTCACGCCACTTGGACATGTGCGCCTCCTTGCGGTCGGTATTCGGTCACGCGCCCCCCCGCCCAGCATGCCGCCCAGCCGAAAGCCGCCCCCGGCCAAGTTGCCGGGCTGCGGACGATCGCCGGGCAGTGCGTCGGGGTCACAGATGCAGGGTCTTGCCCGGCACGGGCCAGGGATGACGATGGCGCCGACGGTCGATCCCATGCCGATGCGCTGCGCGCCCAGGCCGATGGTTCCGAGCGTGTATTCGGTATGGGCGGGCTTCATGTCATCGATGATCTTGCGGACCGCCGAAAGCTCAGTCCGGCGGTTCGCGCGGCCCGGCAAGGTGACGCTGACCGAGAAGCGGTGCGCCAGCGGGCGGGCCAGCGCGTGGCCCAGCGGCGCCACGCCAAGCGCCCCGCGCGCGCCAAGCTGGATCGGTTCGGGCGGGCGGTTGCGAAAGTCCTCGACAATGCCGACGGCGTGGCCGGTATAGATTTCCAGATAGCGGCGCAGCGCGGCAGGCGTGCCCCGTGCGGCCTGAAGGTCCGCGCCCTCGATGACAAGCCGCCGACGGCGTTCCATCGGCCAGGAAGGGTCGAAGGCAAGGTCAAGCCAGCCTGCGATGAAGGCCAGCCAGCCGATATCGGCGGCGCGCGGGTTCATCAGGCGCGAGATGCTTTCGAAGGCGGCCTCGGCCTCGGTGAACTGGTCCTCGAAGAGCGACAGGAAGCGTTCCAGGAAGTTGCCTCCCGGCGGTTCGGCCAGCGGGTCACGCCGGGCGAAAAGGGGCGGCAGCCAGTCAAGCAGGCTATAGCGCGGTGCGGTGACGCGAAGCGAGCGGATCACCGGCGTCGCGGTCGCCGTGACGGGCGGCCCGACCCGGCCCGGCGGCGGCAGGCCGCGGCCAACCATCCTGAGGCGGAGCCACAGGTAACGGCCCCGGTCCGTTGCCACGGGTTCCGGGACGATCGCATTGGTCCAGTTGGCCGGAGTGACCGCGCCGGTCATCTGCCCGGCCAGAAACAGGGTGCCGGTCGCGGCGTCAGTCCAGGCGGCGGCGACGGTCGTTGCCCCGTCGTCCGAGATGACCGAGACCGTGGCGCCCGGCGGCAGCGGACCGTCGCTGGGCAGGCTTTCGCGCAGGATCAGGCGGCCGGGCGTGGTCTCAAGGGTGACGGCCGCGGTCGAGAAATCGCCGGCGACGGGCGCGGTCAGCGTGACGTCCAGATCCTCGTCCAGCGGCTCGATCAGTTCGATCCGGGCGCGGGTCTGGCCGTCCCGCGCCTCAATGACATCCCCTGCGCCCAGGATCGCGGCAAGCTCGGGCGGAAGCGCAAGCTCGCCGGGCTTGCCGTCGGTGCGCGACGGCTCCAGGGCGGGCGGGGCGGGGAAAAGGAACGACAGGTCTAGCGGACCATAGGGAAGGGCGACCCCGTCGCGTTCGATAAGCGCGAGAACGGGCGGCGCGGCAAAAAGGGCAGGGCTGCCGGTGGCCGCGACGGTCCAGTCGGCGGGGGCGATGGCGGCGATCTCGGCCGATGCGTCCCCGCCTGCGTGCGCTGTCATGCGCAGGATGTCGCCCGCCCGCAGCCGCGCCGCCGTGGCGCGGGGCAGGGTCAGGGTACGCGCGTTGACACGCCCGGCGCCCGCAAAACTGGCGATGACCGGCCGGTCGCGAACCATCCGGCCAAGCCGCCACAAGGGCCAGAGCGTCTGATCAGACAGGACCAGCCGGTCGAACGCCTTGGCCCGCCCGTCCGCCAGGGCACGCGGCATCGGGATCGGCCGTTCGGGCGCCCAGGCACGCAGGTGCGCATCCGCATCGTTCGCGGCGAAGGTCTGCACCTCGATTGTGGTGCCGGGGGGCGTGTCGGCGTCGATCTCGATCCGGTGCCAGGCAAGGTCGTGGATGCCGCCGTCGATCGGGCCAATGACCAGTTCAGCCTGGGCCACATTGCGGCGCGGCGTGGGCGACCAGCCGGCCGGCAACCCGGCCTCGTCGAACCAGCCGAGCGCCGGAAGCGGGGTTCCGTCGCGGTCCATGTGCCACAGCATCGGACGCATCGGGTCGAAAACGGCAAGCGTGCCATCGGAAAGGATCGTCAGCGCAAGCGGCCGGGGTGGCGGTTCGGCGGCGCAGGGCGCGCCCATCGCCGGATGCAGGGTGGCGAGGGACAGCGCGCCGCAGGGCCGGAAGCGCCGGGAAAAGACGTGGATCATCCCCGTGCCCGCGTCCGTGACATAGACCGTGCCGTCCGGGGCGATGGCGGCCAGGGTCGGAAGCCGCAATCCATCGTCAAGGATCGCGATGACCGCGCCCGATTTCGGGTCGATGACCTGCACCCGCGCATTGCCCGCATCGGCGACATAAAGCCTACCCTGCGCGTCGAAGGCCACGCCTGCCGGGGCGCGGAAGCGCCCCGGGGACGCGCCCTCGCCGCCGAGGCCAAGAACCGGGCCGAAGCCGTCGTCGCAGGGCCCCTTGCGCAGGACATGCCCGGTTTCCGGGTCGGCGCGGTAAAGACAGCCGTCCGGCCCCATCACCGGGGCGAGGGGCAGCCAGTCGGCGGCCAGTTCAGGCCGTGCCAGCGGCGCAAGCGCCAGTCCGCCGCGCGCGGGATCCCAGGCCGCGCCCTGGCCCCGGGCCCCCGCCCAGTCCTGCGGATAGCGCAGCACGGCCCAGAAGCTGCCGTTCGGATCAAGACCGGGGCGCAACCGGCGGGCAAGAGGGGATGCGGTCATGGCGCCCCCACCACGGTGACAAGCAGCCCGTCGGGATCGACGAAGACACATTCGTCGGGCATCAGCACGATGCGGTCGGTGTCGGTTTCGACATCGGGGCGCGGGCAATTGGTGATGCGCACCTTCTCGCGCCGCTCCACGCGCCAGGAAAGGGGCCGCGCGGCGCCCGATGGCGTATTGCCGTCGGCATGGCCGTCCAGCCCTTCGACCCGCGCCACGCCCGGCACCGCCATCACCTCGGCCACCAGGTCGGCGTGATGCAGGGGCGCGCCGAAGGGATAGCCGGTTCCGTCCGTGCCGCCGGTCAGGACGTGAAAGCCCTTGCGCAGGCGGTCCATGATCGCCTCGCGCAGGACCGTTTCGGAATAGCCCGGCATGGCGCGCACGGTGATCGCCATGTCGAAAAGACGCAGATATTGGGGCCCTGTGACGTGCAGTTCGGTGGTGATCAGGCGCAGCCTGTCAAGGTGGCGGGCGACGGCGGACAGCTCGCCCTCGGTCGGCATCGGATAGGGGCCGGGGCGGTCGGGAACGGCGATCACGGTCAGCGCGCCCGGCGTTACGGTCTCGAAGTCGATGCCTGATGCGTCAAACCCGCCGATCTGGTGGCCGATCGGATAGGGCAGGTGCCGAGCCACGACCTCGGCCTGGGCGACATCGACACCGGGCGATTCAAGCGTCGCCTCGCGGAAATCCGCGGCGGTGACGGCGCGGCCGCGTCGGCGGAAGGCCGCGGGGGCGCGGCGCTTGGCTTCCTCGATGGTCTCGGCGGCATGGCCGCCACGCGCGGGCGTGACGTTGAAGGCGCCGTCAAGGGCTGCGGGCAGGGCATCGGGCTGCGCGACCGCGCCGGTATCGACATTGCCGTCCGGCCCCCCGCCGTGGCGATAGCGTTCCGCCACCATGACCTCGGTCGCGAATGGCGGCCTGCCCGCATATCCGTCGCCATAAAGGACACGCCCGGCCTCGGCATCCAGCACATAGACCGGATCGTTCGGCCCGGCATCGTCGAAATCGGCCACCTGCCGCCAGGACAGGTATTCCGGCGATCGGTTCGGATCGCGGCTGACCAGCCGCAGGCTTTGCGGGGCAAGGTTGGGATTCGTCAGGGTCATCGCCTGCGCCGAAAGCCCGGTGCCGCGGCCAAGCCGTTCGCCGACGACGGTCTGCAGGTTCCTGGCCGTCATCGTGTTGAAGCCCAGCGAGCGGATACGGATTTTCGGCGGCAGCGCGAAGATGATGCGGATCCAGCCGCTGACCGGCACCTCCTCGGGCGTGCCCGCGACCGGCGTCTTGATCTGGTCGACCAGGGGATGGGGCATGTCGGGTTCGACATCGGCCCATTCGCCCGCCGGCACCGGGCCGATCCGTTCCGGCACGTCAAGGCGGATGGTGCCTGAACGGGTCCAGCCATCCGTCTCGTCCGACAGGACGATCAGCGGCTGCCATCTTCCCGCCGCCTCGCCGATCGCGGGCGGGCGGTAATAGTCATAGCCGACCAGCGGCGGCCCTTCGGAAAAGGCGTTCGCGATGGTGAGGGGAGTTTCGCCCGCCTTGACTTGCGAATCCGGGTCGGCTTCCTCGTCGCCGTCCAGTTGCAGGTGCAGACTGGCCCGCGCGCCCAGGAAACCGGCGGACCGGATCTGGTTGAAGGCCAGGCCCAGATACAGCACGCGATGCGTTTCCTCCTCGGGCCTCAGGAAAAGGCCCACGGGCTGCAAGGGCATGTCCCGCAGCTTGGGTTTCTTGCCGTCCCAGGCCAACGAGAAGCGTTCATCGACATAGGCGACAGGATCTTCGTTCTTGTCGGTCGGGCCCTTGTCGCCGGGGCCGTTGATGTCCAGAAGCTCGTCCCGCGCGGTCACCAGGGCGGCCAGTTGCGCGGGAAGGACATCCAGGTCGCGGTCGGTCTCGAAGACCGGGGCTGCGCCGCCCGGGCCCTTGCCCTTGATCCGGCTGCCCGCCGGGACCAGCACGCCCTGCGCCTCGCCGGGTTTGGCCAGGGTGAAGGCAATGCGGGTTTCCGCGGCGCGGGCCGGGGCCAGGGTCACGCCGACCAGCCGCAGGAACTCGACATAGGTCTTTTCGGGCACCCGGTTCAGGCGATAGCCCAGCTGTTCGGACAGATGCGCGAAAAGCTGGATCAGCGTGATGCCGGGATCGGACAGGTTGTGGTCGGTCCATTCCGGCGCGACGATCGGGATGCGCTCGCGCAGCATCGGCTCGACCGTGGCGAAGGTCAGGTCGGCGACGACGGGAGGGGTCAGCGGCATGGCTCAGTCCGCCTCGGTCAGGTAAAAGGGATAGACGAGGTTGAAGAAGGCGTTGGAGCGCCGGACGACATAGTCGATCTCGATCCGCATCAGGTTCGGCTCGGCGTCGTCGGCAAGTGCCGTCACCCGCTCGACGGTGACGCGCGGCTCCTGGTCGATCAGCGCGCTGCGCACCGCCTGTTCCACCCGGCCGTGGGTGACAGCGCTGTTCGGCGCGAACAGGAACCGGCGCAGCCCGGCGCCGAAACCGGGCAGCATCACCCGTTCGCCCGGGTTGGTGCGCAGGATGATCTCGATGGCCTGCTCGACATCCTCCTCGTAGCGCGCATAGCCCAGGCGGCCGCCAACGGGACGGACCGGGAAGGCCCAGCCGACGCCCAGATGCGGGCGGGGTCCGATCAGCCGGGGATCCGCCAGTGCCATGCTCAGCCCCCCACCAGAACCCTGGGAAAGCCGCCCAGCACGACGCCGACCGCGTTTCCGTCATTCTGCCTGGTCTGGTCGAACATGCGCACAACTTCGGACCCTTCGGCCTTGACGGTGGCCGAGAAGGAAGCGAACTCGACCTTGCCGCCGACCGTCCCGGACGTGACCCCGGCCTGACCGGCCGCATCCCCAGTGGTCGAACCGATCGTATCCGCCTTGCGCACGACATTGCTGCCGCCCGCCTTGACCTTCGACGTCCCGCCCGCGTCGGCAAGCTGGCCGATGGAAGGGTAGGGGATCGGCACCGTCGCCGGTCCGACCTGCGTCATG
Source organism: Paracoccus benzoatiresistens (assembly GCF_026913015.1). Taxonomy (GTDB): domain Bacteria; phylum Pseudomonadota; class Alphaproteobacteria; order Rhodobacterales; family Rhodobacteraceae; genus Paracoccus; species Paracoccus benzoatiresistens. The sequence continues at coordinate 49,757 of NZ_JAPTYD010000017.1, read as the reverse complement.
CAGACATTCGGGAAGGCGAAGCAGATGCCGCCCTTGGTCGTGGTGATCGGCCTGCCCATGTCAGCTTACCTCCAGCGTTGCGGTCTCGAAGCGCGCGTCCCAGGGGAAGGTCGCGCGCCAGAGGATCAGGAATTCCTGCGCGCCCCGGTCCATGACAACGGTGTCGGCCAGCGGCGTCAGGGCCAGCGGCGGATCCAGCGGCGCCCCGTCCTGCGTGACGGCCAGCACCGGGGCCGCAGGAATGGTGACGGTGGTCACGACATCCGGTCCGGCCGGGGTGGTATCGGTGAACCGCAGCCGGTCGCCGGGGGCGAAGCCCTGCTGCCCGGCAAGCGGGCGGCCATTCTGGAAGGCGTTGTCATAGCCCGAGGGCAGCTTGAACTGGTCTGCCTTGAACTTGTTCAACTGCCAGGGATCGTTCGTCACGGCGTCCCCGGCCAGCGCCAGGCGCGGGGCTGTGCCGCGCGACAGCCAGCCGAAGTTCAGTGGCAGGGCCGGGCCGAAACCGGCGCCGCGGTCGATCTGAACCGTGCCGAAGGGGGCCGCGACCAGCACGGCGTCGATATCGGCCGCCAGCGCATCGCTGTAGGGCGGGGGCGGCAGCGGCGCGAGGGCGGGATCGTTCACCACGGCGGCAATCGCGGTGATCGTATCGACCACGATGACATCGGGGGCCGGCTTCCAGACCGGGATGTCGGATTCATGGCGGAACGGCCCGGCGGCCGGTGCCCCGTCATAGGGCTTGTCCTCGGTCGCCACCTCGCCCGGATCCAGCGCGGCACCGGCAAAGGACAGCCTAGACCGCGCGACGAAGGTGCCGACTTCCTCGAACGTCGTCCTGTCGTCCGCCGGATCGGCCGGATCGCCCGGGACATGCGCAGCCCTGGACCCGACCGGCGCGCGGAAACCGCGCAGGAACATGTGCGGAAGGGCAGTATCAGCGGCCTGGATGATCATGCGTCGCTCCTGTCAGTTGAGGTTGATGACCGCGCCCTTCACGGTCACGCCCGAGGTGTCGATGACGATGCTGTTCGTGTCGTCCAGCTTGATGGTCAGGCTTTTCGCTGCGTCATCCATCAGGATCTGGATGCCGCCCCTGGTCTTCAGCAGCACCTTGCCCGCGTTCCGGGTATCGTCGAAGGTCAGCTCGTGCCCCCCGCGCGACACGATGGTGCGGGTGTTGTTTTCGGACGACGTATCCGCATCCGGCGGCGGCGGATCCTGCGAGGACCAGAGCGCGCCGAGGATCACGGGGTAATCCTCGTCATTGTCGACAAAGCCCACGACGACCTCGTCGCCCTTCTCGAAGGGGAAATAGGCGCCGCGTTCCTTGCCCGCCATGAAGCTGGCGGCGCGGGCCGGCGCGCTTTTCGACCGGACATTGCCGCTGAGCCATTTCAGGATATAGCCCTTGTCGGTGATGTCATCGACCTCGGCCAGGCGGATGCCGCGGATCTGGCCAGTCCGCATCGCGGCATGGTCGTGAACCGCCGAAAAAATGCTGTGCCGTCCCCCGGTCATGCCGCACCCCCCGGATAGCCGGCGGGGTCAAGCATCCCGGGACGGCGCAGCGATGTCTTGGTGATGTATCCGGCGGCGTTCAGCGTGTGGACGGTCTGGGTGACATACCAGATGCCGTCGAAGGGCGCATAAAGACCCTTGAGATCGACATGGATGCCGGGCCGGATCGTGGTCAGGCCGAGGGTCGAGAACTCGGCCGTCAGGAAGGCGCGGATCCCCTTGCGCATCGCCGCTGCCGCTGCCAGCCGCGCGCGTTCGGTGTCAAGGTTCTCGACCTTGACGCTGATCGGGTTGACGGCGGGCCGGGCGTCAAAGAATTCGTTGCGCGCCTTGACCGCGTCCACCGGCGCCTTGCCACCCGGCGCGCTGTGCAGGTCGTTAACGACAAGCACGCGGTTGGTGTCATAGGAGACTGTTTCATCTATCGCGCCGCGGTCGCGGGGAACGTTGCCCGATGCCGTCGCTTCGGTCGGAATGTCCCAGACGCTGAAGGCGGGCTTGAAGTCGATCAGGTCGCGGCCCCAGACAAGCGTCACCACGGACCCCAGGGTCGCCGAACGGGCCGGTTCGAAATGGAACGCCACGGGGCGTTCGACCGCCCTGGTCTGCCTGATGGGCGTGTCGTCGTTGAAGGCCACGAAGGTCTCAAAATCCATCCGCTCGGCCAGTTCGGCGATGAACTGAAGCCGCGTCTTGTCGGTCGGCCGGGTCAGCGAGATCGTTTCAGAAAAGGGCGATTCCGGCAGGGGCGCCATCTTGAGGTCGGGGGCGCCGTCGCCCAGCTCGCTCTGGACAATGAAGGTCTCGTGATCCTCCATGTAGATCATGGGCTCTTGCGGCTTGACCTTGAGCAGTGAGGAGAAATCCTCGCCCTTCAGCGTGACCTGCGCGCAGGCGGCCGAGGGGAAGCTGAAATCGACCCCGGTGATGCGGGCCAGGATCATCGGCGTCCAAGGATCCTGCCCATAGCGGTAATCGACACGGAAGACCTTGCCGAAGGAAACCTCCTTCAGCGCGTTGTAGCGCCAGGACGGGGCGACGGGCCGGTTCGGGTTGGCCTTGTCGTTGCGCTGGTTGTTCAGCACAATATCGACCACCGCCGTGCCGGACGCGGGCAGCGTCACGACTGAACTGGCGATGTCGGGCGAGATCGGGTTGCCGTCCACCGTCAGCGGTTCGCCCTTGTCGGTGACGATGCGCACCTGCGGCGCGTGCAGCGACGTTCCGGGCCGCTTGCCATCCAGAAGCGTGGCGAAATCGCCGTCCATCCCTCAGCCCCCCATGATCCGGCGGACGGTATCGTATTCCTCGACCAGCAGATCGGTGATCAGCGGCCGCAGGATTTCGCGCAGGCGGGCGATGTCATCGGCGCCGCCAGGCTGGCCGGGCGGGGTGGCGGTGATCACCACCGGCTCGAAGGTGATCTCGGTGACCATGCTGTCAACCTGTGTCTGTGCCATCACATCCTCCTTACAGGGCCGGGATCGAAAGCGTGGTGCCGGGGGCCAGAAGCCGGGGCCGGTCGTCGTTGTTGGCGCTGGCGATCAGCGGCCACAGCGAGGCGTCGCCGTATTCCTCGGACGCGATCAGGTCGTAACGGTCGCCCTGCCGCGTGACGCGCGTCTTGCTGCGATCCGGCGACTGCTTGTTGATCCGCTTGTACTGGGCGTTGGCATCCTCATAGGCCTTCAACTTGATCGTCACGCGGGCGCGCAGGATCTTGCCCTCGCTGTCGAAGATGCCGAACTTTTCCTTGAACTCGACCATCACCCCGGTGAACGAGGTTTCCTTGCCCCAGGCGAAGGTGCAGACCGGGGGGGCGTGCAGGTCGCTGTCGATGGCGACGTATTTGCGCAGCTTGTTCAGGTCGTCCTTCAGCGACTCGCCCGAATTGGTGCGGTCCAGGAAAAGCTCGACCTCCAGCGTCTTCGATTCGCCGCGCACGAATTGCAGAAGCGGTATCTGCAGGCCCGGCACCGAGATTTCGGGGTAAAGGATGTTCGTCGTCACCGTCAGGTCGGTCGGGTTGAACATGACCGGCACGCCCTTGTCCTTGGCGTCCGAGGCATTGACGAGGGTGGCCATGACAAGTCCCATCACGCCCCCCTACAGCCCGCCCACGGCGGCCGCGGCCCCCGCCGCGCTGCCCGCCAGTGCAGCACCCCCGGCCAGGCCCACCAGCCCGGACAGCACCGAGTTCAGGTCGGCCACGCCGGGGATCAGCGCCAGCGAAAGCCGTTCGATCTTTTCGGCGTGCAGTTCCGCCGTCTCGATCGCGACCGCGCCCGGCCCGCGCCCGTCGGCCGCGTCCAGCGCCGGACCGCTGAGCTTGGCGGGTAGCGCGTTGTGGAAGGTCCAGCCCGCGACCGGGAAGAACATGCCGGGTACGGCGCCGCCGACGCCGGGAATGTCGAACAGCTTGCGGGTGTCCATCAGGATAATGGTGCCGCTTTTGCGGGTCTTGCGCCTGCCGGTGATGACCTGGTGGTGCCAGTCCCACAGGTCGGTGTTGAAGGTCACGCCGCGCTTCATCACGATCCTGGAATAGGTGGCGCGCTCGAAGAACCGCAGCTCGGTGTCGTTCTGGCCGCCCTGGTAATAGGGCGTAACCGTGTTGACGGCTTCCAGCCCCTCGATCGACTTGAAGCCGCCCGCGACGAACTGGGTCGCGGCCGAAAGGACCGCCGAACCCACGCTGCTCAGGACGCCGCCGGCGCCGCCGCCGTTCGAGTCCGGCGTGTCCCACATGGTGACCATGAAGTTGATCTTCAGGACCGGCTGGAAAAGCGGGAAATCGACCATCAGGCAGCCTCCGCCCTTTCGATGACGCCGCCGTCGCGGCCAATGCGGAATTCGATGAACTCGGCCGGCTGGGCCAAGGCCAGGCCGATCGTGCATTCAACATGCCCTTCGGGGCTTTCCTCGACCGAGTTGACTTGGACGAAGAAGCCTTCCTCGGGCAGGTCGCCCTTGAGCGCGCCCGAGGCGAAGACCCGCAGCAGGTAATCGACCATCAGCTGGTGCATCCGGATCCGCAGAAGCGGGCTGTTCGGTTCGAACACCATTGGCTGGCCGACGACCTCGCAGGTGCGCGCGATGGCCGAAAGGCAGCGGCGGGCGTTGATGAAGGACAGCGGATCGGCGGCGTCGGACGGACCCTGCCACAGCAGCGTCCGCGCCCCCCAGACCAGGGTGCCCTGTCCCGCGAAGCCGCGCAGCAGGTTGATGCCTGCGTCGTAGGCGCGGGCGTTCTCGCGGTCGCCGACCGTGGTTTCCAGCCCGACAACTCCCGTCAGGGTCCGGTTCGCGGGGGCGACATGCGCGCCCTCGGCCAGGTCGGTTGCAGCAAAGACGCCGGCGACCGCGCCCACGGGCGAGCGCAGTTCCTCGGGCGCACCCGGGCTGTCCTGCACGCGCAGCCAGGGCCAGTAAAGCGCCCCAAGGTCGGATCCGCCGGTGGCCCGGGTCAGCCGTTCGCGCCAGTCGATGACGCGGGCCACGGTCATGCCGGCGGGCGGGGCGAAGATGGCGAACCAGCGCCAGCGTTCGCGTTCCAGACGCGCCAGGACATATTGCTGCGCCCACAGCATGTCGTCTTCGGGAATGACGCGCCTGTATCCAGTGGCGGTGACGGCGCGGTGCGCCACGGGCACGCCTGACGGCGCGCGGCAGTCGCAGCGGCAGAAACAGGGATCGCCCGTGCCGCCCGGCGGCTCGTAACGGTCATCCTCGACCACGGCTTCGCCATCAAGGTCGGGAAGCGCGACCAGGGCCACCTCGGGCTGGCGCAGCAGAAGCTCCAGCCCGTGCCAGGCCGCCAGAGTGTCGATGCCCAGCATCCGGTTCAGAAGCTGCTGCGGGGGCAGCGCATCGACCGATAGCGCGACGTTCACGATCCATAGCCGCCGCCCGCCATTAGCGAAATAGTCGCGCACGGCCTTGTCTAGCATCGCGCCAGCCGGGGGCGGGATGGCGCCGCCGCGTTCGTCGGTGCGGAAGGTCGCGACATAGCCCTGCCAGTCGTCCACGGCGCAGGCCTCGCCCACATGGCGCGGTCCGGCGATGCCTACGAAGCCCGCCACGTCGGTCCGCACGCGCGGAAATCCCTCGGCCCGCGATCGGGGGCGGCTGTAGATGCCGGGGATCTGATAGGACTGCGCCATCGCCTGCGTCCCCTTACGAGATGTCCAGGCGGTCGTGGACGATGTCGACCTGCTCGACCGCGAATTCGTTGCCCTTGGCGCTGAGCGTCGGGCCGGTGATCTTGGTCGGCCAGGCATTGGTCAGGGTCCAGGTCATCGCCGGGGCGTTCCGGTCGTGCTTTTCGTTCAGCAGCTTGATGACGACCGTCTTGGTCGGCGGGAAGGTGGTCCCGCCGTCGCGCGCCTCCTTGCGCCAGTTCCACAGGTAAAGGGTTCCGGTGATGCCGCGCTTGAAGATGACGGGCGAATACTTCTCGGTCCCCGCCAGCTGGCGCATCGCCGAGGTCGGGTCCGAGCCTTCCCGATATTCGATCGGCACCGTTTCGCTGTCGAGGCCGCTGATCTCGGAAAAGCCCACGACTTCCTCGTTGTCGATCTCGACGATGAAGTTGAAGTTGGAATAGGGGTTCGGCCTTGGCGTTGCCATGGTTCAGTCTCCGGTTGCTGGGCCTTACGTGGATGCGGTGAACTGGCCGATCCTGAAGATGACGAATTCGGCCGGGGCGACGGGGGCCAGGCCGATCTCGCAGACCAGGCGGCCGTTATCGATGTCGTCCTGCGACATGGTCGAACGGTCGCAGGTCACGAAGAACCCTTCCTCGGGCGTCGTTCCCATCAGCGCGCCGGATTTCCAGACGCCGATCAGGAACGAGGTGATCGACTGCGTCACCCGTTCCCACAGCGCCTCGGAATTGGGCTCGAACACCACCCATTGCGTGCCGAGGTCGATCGAATGTTCGACATAGATGAACAGCCTGCGGAAATTCAGGTATTTCCATTCCTGGTCCGAACTGATCGTGCGGGCGCCCCACATCCGGATGCCGCGCGGGGTCAGGTCGCGGATCAGGTTGACGCCGACGGGGTTCAGCACCTCTTGTTCAGCGGCGGTCAGGGGCAGGGCGACATCGACGATGTTGCGCACCACCTCGTTCGCGGGGGCCTTGTGGACGCCGACCGCGTTGTCGGTGCGGGCATAGATGCCCATGGCATAGCCGGAGGGCGGAAAGCTTTCGATCCGGCCATTCGCGGTGTTCAGCGCGCGCAGCCAGGGCGCATAGTATGCGGCATACTTGCTGTCATAGTTGTTGCGGTGCGCCTGGATCGAGACGACATCCAGGGCATCCACCGGCGCGTCCAGAACCGCGACACGGTATTTGAGCCGCTCGCAATGGCTGATCAGGGCGGCCTGCACCGTCTCGACCGTGACGCCCGGCGCGGCGACCATCGAGATGTCGTCGCGTTCCGCCAGCGCCTCGATGCCGGTGCGTCGGTTCGGGCCAAGATCCTCGCCGATCAGCGACAGGTCGGTGATCGCGGCGCCATTGTCGCCGTTCCAGAGCGGCTTGGGGAATCCGTCGGCGGTCGCGGGGGCATTGGCAAAGTCGGGACCGGCCCCGGCCACCGGGGTAGCGACCTCGATCAGCTTCGACCCGACCTCGGGGTCGTTCAGCCGGTCGGCGAAATACTTCAGCCCGGCATCGGTCGTGGTGTCGCTGTTCCAGGTCAGCCCTTCGAAGGTCTCGGCCAGGACGGGTACGCCGGATTCGGCATCGGCCTGCCAGACGACGACGTCGATCTCGTGCACGCGCAGGAAGATGTTGCGCTGCGCGGGATCGGGGTCAAGATCCAGGGGCGCGGCCAGGTTCAGCGGCGCGGCCAGCGTGATGGTCCGCGCGCCGCTGTCGATGGCTGCCACCGTCGCCTCGATCTTGGCCGCGCCGGTGTCCAGCTCGACCTTGGCGCCGGTATAGAAGCTGGCGGTCGAGGCGACGGACAGCGTGTCATCGCCATTCGCGGCCGCTTGCAGCCCTTCGAAACTGGCCCAGTTCGTCGCGTCGACCCCGCCCGCCGGGAAATTCCCCGCCGCTTCGCTGAGCCACAGCGCGCTGTGTGTCGGATCGACCAGCACCACCTCGGCATTGGCGAAGCCCGCGGCGTTCTGCACGGCGATCCTTTCGAAGCCGCCCGCACGGTTCGGCGCGGCAAGGCCCGACACATCGTTGACATAGATGCGGCTGAACAGGCCCGCGCCCGGCGCGGTGGCGACAAGCCGGGTGGGCGTGGCGGTCGGGGCTGCGGCGGCAAGCGCGGTGCCGACGGTGACATGGGCGCCCGGCGCGATGTCCTGCGCGGTCCTGACCTGCGACAGGGTGACGTCGGTCGCGTTGCCGCCCGAGGTGACGCGGATCTCGTCGCCCATCTGCAACATCATGGCCAGATCGTGCGGGATCGCCGCCGGGCCGAAAGGACCGGGGCCGCCCGTCATGTCGATGGCGAAGGCCGCCGGAGCCGCGCCCAGGGCCAGCGCCGTCCCCAGGGGATTGCCGCCGCGCGCGATCAGTTCGATCGTGGTGGCGCCGCCTGAATGGTCCTGCCCGGCCGCGCCGCTGGTGGTCGTGAATTCGACATTGCCGTCGGCGATGGCCGTGACCGTCAGCGCCTCGGCCCCGACGGTGATCTGGTCGCCGGTCCGAAGGTTCTGCATCGCCGCCGGCGTGAAGCTGAGTGTCGTGTCGCCCGCATTGGCATCCGCGGCAAGCGGGATCGCCGGATCGACGCGCCGCCCGCCCGAGGCTGCCAGCGCCACCGGCGCCCTGTCGCGGGGCCGGAACTCGACCGACAGGCGGTTGCCGTCATTGCCGCGATGGCGGGCGCGGATGACCGGGCCGCCATCCGCGACGGGCGCGGCGCCCAGGATCTCGATCCGGGTGTTGTCAGGCTCGAAGGTGATGCCGGCCGCGACGGGATTGGCCAGCACCACCGAATTGTCCAGCGGGTTGATCGACACGACCGGGGAGGACAGCCGTTCAGTGAAGGCGCCGGTTGCCGTGGGCCGGGTCAGGACGCGCAGCACCGTCCCGGGCGCGACCTGGCGCAGCGTGTTCAGGCGCAGCGTGTCGGTCGGGCCGCGGACGGTGACGCCGCGCGCCAGCCGGAAGATCGTGCCCCGGTCCATCACCCGTTCCGCCGCCGCGGCGCCGGGGCCAAGGGTGCGGACGACATAGCAGCGGCTGCCGCCGTTCTCGAAGAAGGCCCTGACCGCGTGGCCCAGGTAATCGCCCAGTCCGGCAGGCGACGTGATCGGGTCGCCGAACAGCCTGCGGAACTGGCCATAGCTGCCCACAAAGGTCGGCTTGCCTTCCGGGCCGCTGCGGGCGGCGCCGACAAATCCCGCGGTCGAGGTGCTGACCCCCTGGATTGGCTTGCCGCGGAACGAGGTCTCCTGGATGAAGACGCCGGGGCGGAGATATTCGGGCATCGTCTCGTCTCCTTGGCTGTGGCTTCGCTAGGCCAACTGGAAGGTCACCCGCGCCACCGTTTGCGCAAGGATCGTGAAGTCCTGCCCGGCAAAGGGCGCCCCTGCGGAGGCAGGCAGGAAGCTGCCCGACAGGATCGGGCGGACCGCGCCGCCGGGAATGCGCGCCTCGATGGTCAGGGGCACCCGTCCCCCCGCATCAAGCGGAAGCGCACCGGGCGGCAGGAACAGGAACTCGCCCGCCTGGCCGCTGCGGGTCATGCGATCGAAGGGCTGGCCCTGAAGCGCGATGCGGATTTCAAGGCCGGCACCACCCGCGCCCCGCAGCTTGCCGCGCACCCCGGTCGTGCCGGGCGCCACCTGGGCGTCAGCGGTCGGCCAAAGGTCATGGTCGATCACCTGCGCCGGGACGGCCAGCGGCAGCGTCACCTCGGGGTCGGCGGGATCCCAGCGGATCCAGCCGGACTGGCTGCGCTGGAAGGGATGGCGCCACAGGATGCGCCGGGTGCCCGGCGACGCGCCAAGAAAACGATAGCTGCCATCGGTCTGGCGCGCGCCGCTGCCATCAGGACGCAGGGCGGGGCGGGCAAGGGTTTCCGACAGCCGCACGGGCAGTTCCTGCGGCACCGGCCGCCCCGAGAAATGATCTACAAAGCGCACGGCAAGCGAAAGGGCATGGCTGACCGTCATGGCATCGTCTCCAGCACCGCTTCGGCGACCGGCGCCGCACGCGGCGCTTCGGTCGGTTCCAGCGCGGCGACGCGGACGCGATAGACCAGCGACAGCCGATAGCCCAGTTCCGCCGCATCCCAGATGCGGTAATGCCCGTCGATGGGCAGCGTTTCCATAACGATCTGAAGCCCGTCGTCGGGGGACCAGACCGGCAGGCCGGGGGCCTCGAACAGGCTGCCAGGCGCAAGTTCGGCATTGTCGTAGAAGGCCTGGAGGATCGCGCCCATCAGCCGCGCCTCGTCTCGCGTGGCAGGCAGGTCGCCGATGACATCATCGGTGGCGCGCACTCCCCAGGCGGTGACAAGATAGCAAAGTTCCAGCGGCAGCGGCTGGCGGCCCAGCGTTCCGTCGGCCAGGATACGGCGCGGATTGCCACGCATCTCGGCATTGCCGCCGATCTGGTACAGGAACAGCGAGACGAACGGATCGGCCGTATTGGCAAGCGAGGCGAAGGCCGCCGGCGTGACCACGCCGACGCCGACATTGGGAATGCCAAGCGCCGCGATATGGCGGTCCAGCAGCTCGGCCAGCGTCTGTCCGGTATTCTCGATGACCCGCCAGTCAGCCATGGCGCCTGCCTTGATGCTGGATGCTTCGGTCTGCCAACAAGACGATTCCTCCGACGCGTTCGATGCCCGTTTGCCCCAGTCATGCTGCCTGACGGGACAGGGTCCGGGCAAAGTCGGCGATGGTTCAAAAACGGTCCAGGGCAGAATTCCGGCTTGCCACACAGGCGGCGTGCGGTTTTCGGGCAAGGGAGTTGTCGGGCGGGCCTGGATCCCGGATCGGCATGCGATCTGGATCGCAGGACGAATGGCATCCAGATCCCGTCACCAGGGTTGCGCCATCGGAACCCTAGCCCTGATACGCCGCGATCAGGAAAAGACAGCGCTGACCGGATTTGTATCCCCCGCACGCGTTCCGGCACGGGATCGGCGCAAGCCGATCGCGGCCGCTGATCCTGGCCGGGGCCTGCGGTCTGGGTCTTCGTTCCCCCGGAATGAACCCTCGCGGACGTTTTCGCCGCGCCTTTGCGCGCTAGGATCGGACCCATACGCTTGCGGAAAGGGCTGTCAGTGCGACTCGGTATGGACCTCGCCGCGGCGCCTACGATGCTCAGGTCGATCATCGAAAGCGCAATAGCCGAAGTTTCCGACGCCGAAGTGGTGCGTCTGCCCTCGGAAGGTCCGTTCGATGCTGTCCTGGTCTGCATGGATGTCCCCGATCCGCAGGCCCTGCCAGCGGTACGCGCGGATCTGTTCGTCGTGGTCCCGCGCCGGGGCGACAGGCTTTGGGTGCTGAGGGCGGGAAAAGTGCAGATGAAGATAGAGGACGTATCAACCGCAACGATCCGCGCCTGCCTGCGCCGCGATCCGCCGCCCGAGGTGTCCTAGATGTTCCGCGCGCCGCGCGCATTCGGCGCAAGCCGCCCGGTCCTGCCGCCCGATACGGCCGCGGCGTTGCCCACGGCCTTTTCCGAACTTGACGGCTGGCTTGCCGCGCGCGTCCTGTCGTCCGGCCGCACGACCCTGCCGCCCGAACGGGCTGCGGCGCTTGACCGTGCCGCCGGCGGGCAGGCCCGCAGGCGCGCATCGGCCAGGCCGCATCTGCCGGGCCTTGACCGCGTTTCCGCAGCCTTCGGCCTGGACGAGCCTGAGCGCGACCTGCTTCTTGCCGCCGCGCTGGTCGAGGCGAGGCCCGAGGCGGCGCGGCTGATCGCCGTAATGGGCGAGCCGGGGCCGTCGCGGCGGATGGTGCTGGGCCAGCTTGCCGCCCTGGGGCTTGAGCCGGCGGATTTCCTTGCCCGGCTTCGGCCCGATGCGCCGATTGTCGATTTCGGCTTGGTTGCCCTGAAGGGTGACGGGCCGCTGGTCACGCGCGAACTGGCGGTGCCGGCGGACGTGGCGGCAGAGGTTCTGGGCCTGCGGGGGGCTTCCGCGCTGCCGTTGCGCATCCTGGGCGACGAGGACCGCAGCTGCCCGCTGCCGCCGGCGATTGCGGATCGCGTCGCGGCGCTGATCCGGATGCTGGCGCTGCACGAGGGGCCGGGCGCGCCCTTCATCATCGTGACCGGAGCCGTCGACAGCGGGCGCCGCGATATCGCCCGCCGGGTCGCGGTGGCGCTGCGGCCGGTCGCCGTGGAAGCGCCGCTTGCTGATCTGGCCGAGCCAGAGCGTCAGGTGGCCTTCCGCAGGACGGTCCGCATGAACGATGCCACAGCCATCCTGGGCGACCCGCAGGACGCGGAGGGGGCAAGGCCGGGCGCAGTCCTGCGCGGCCTTGACGGTCCGGTGATCGTCATCGCCCCGGCCGGAACCTTTGCGACGGTGGCCGCGCGTTTTGACCGGGCGGCCATCCCGATCGACGTGCCGCGCAGCGGCGTGGCGGAACGCGCCGAGCTTTGGCGCCAGGCCATCCCCTCCGTTGTCCCGGAAGATCATGCCCGCATTGCCGAGCGGTTTGCCTTTGGCCGCGCCGGGATTGGGCGGGCGCTGCGGCTGGCCGTGACATCGGCGCGGATACAGGGCCGGAAAGTCCCTGACGGCGATGACCTGCTGAACGCCTGCGACCAGCTCAGGACCGCCCAGTTCAATGGTTCGGCACAGCGAATGACCTGCACCTTCCGCCGCGAGGACATTGTGCTGCGCCGGGAGACCGAGGCCGAACTGGACCTTGCCATTGCCTGGGCGCGACACGGCAGCCGGCTGTTTGCGCAAGACGGACCGGGCGGCGCGCTCAAGGTGGGCCACGGCCTTGCCTGCCTGTTCAGCGGGCCGCCCGGCACTGGCAAGACGATGGCGGCGCAAATCGTCGCGGGCGAGGTGGACTATGCGCTTTACCGCATCGACCTTAGCCGGGTAATCGACAAGTTCATTGGCGAAAGCGAGAAACGCCTGGCCGCGCTTTTCGACGAGGCCGAACGGTCGCGCGTCGCGCTGTTCTTCGACGAGGCCGATGCCTGCTTCGGCAAGCGCACCGAGCTTCGTGACAGTCACGACCGCTATGCCAACATCACCATCGACTTCCTATTGCAGCGGCTGGAAAGCTTTGAGGGGCTGGCGATCCTGGCGACCAATCTGGTCGGCAACATGGACGACGCCTTTCTGCGGCGCATCCGCGTCCGGGCTGAATTCACCCCTCCGGGCCCGCCCGAGCGCCGACGGATCTGGGACCGGCTTCTGCCCTTGCCGGGGGCGCGGTCCGACGACATCGACACCGCTATTCTGTCGGATGCCTTTGAACTGGTCGGCGGTGAGATCAGGAATGCGATCTACACGGCGCACCTGCTGGCTGCCGGGGAAGGGGCGATGCTGGCCATGCGGCACTGTGTCAGGGGCCTGTGGCGCGAACTTGCCAAGATCGGCCGACTGCCGGACCGGACGCGACTTGGCCCTTGGCAGCATCTTGCGGCGGACGAAACTGGGCGCTCGCGCTTTGCGGGCCGTTGAGCTCCATATCCGGCGCAAGTCCGCCGACGCCCTCGCCCGCCCAGACTACAAGATCACCAAGGTCAGCGACCTGCTGCCATGTCACTGGAGCGGATAGTGGTCACACTACGCAACCGCAGCGGAACCGTCGTCTTGTGGGCAACGGACCCGAGGAAGATGCTATTCTGCAGTTGGTCCCTCCCTCATTCTCGATGCAAGGCGCCAGCCAGCTTGGCGCAACCCTCGGCGAAACGGCTCAGAGCCAAAGCGGCCTTGCCGGCAACAGTCCTTAATTAAAACAAATGTCCGCGTCGAAGGAATTGCTGCGAACGCGATGCTGCACCGCTGCCGACCGCTTCCCGCCCACCAACGCTGCTGGCTTCGGTGGTGGGGCAGTTTTCGTGACCAACGCTCCTTTGGCTGCTGAGGCCAGATTATGGCTGAGCTAGATGCTTGATTAGCGCGGGCAGTTCAGTCTGCACTGTGGTCCAGACAACATGTAGGTCGATGTCGAAATACCCATGGGCGATGCGATTACGCATCGCACGGATCCCACGCCATGGGATCGCAGTCTTTGCATTCGCAAAGTCGGGGTGATCCGATAGGATCCGGCTCGCGGCCTCTCCAACGATCATCAGGCTCATCACCACGGCGCGCTGCGTCCGAAGATCAGTCAGGAAATCGTCTTCGGCCATGCCCTCCGTAAAAGTGAGGGCATCGGCCGCTGCTGTCACCATCTGCAAGATGTAGTCTGGAAGCCGATTGTCTGCTCTCAAACCGGAAGCGCCTGCCGCAGGACTTCCGCACGGATATGCGGAGGCAGGTCCATCGGGGTCTTCACATCGACCCGAACGCCAAGTGCCTCTTCCAGCGCATCTTGCAAGCCCCCAAGATCGAAGAGCGTGGTTTCCGGCAGAGGTTCGACTAGCACATCCAGGTCGCTGTCTGCTCGGTCCCTACCTGTCAGAACAGAACCGAACACCCGGGGATTGGCCGTGCGATGCCGGACCGCAAGTTCACGGATGAGGTTGCGCCCGTATTGCAGGGCTTGGGATGGCGTCTGGCTTCGCATCGCAAGGTTCTCCTCCGACCAATATAGGCAATCTTGTGGCAACAGCCAATCCGCGATCACACCATCGAAAGGCATCAGGTCGTCAGGCTCTTTGTTCGCTGCGAGTAGCATGAACGACTTTTTCAGGTTGCCACGATCGCCATGCCGCATCGCCGTAAGGCTGCGCGAAGCGGCGCGAACATCTGTGATACCATTGAGCTTGTCGGATCATCCGAGGTCAGGGTGGGGTTGGAGGACAGGAGGTAACACCATGTCCATCGATTTTCTTCCTGCGCTCCGGCCTGAACGTCCTGCCTGGAACAAGGGGCGCATTATCGGCCAGAAACGCCCGCTGCTGCCGAAACATGTCTGGTCGATCCGGGTTCGCCTGGAGATGGCGGACAACCGGCGCGACCTGGCGTTGTTCAACATGGCTGTCGACAGCAAGCTCCGAGGCTGCGACTTGGTCTGCCTGAAGGTCCGGGACGTTTTCGCCGCCGGAAGGGTGAAGGAGCGCGCCTCGGTCACCCAGAGCAAGACGGGCAAGCCGGTGCGCTTCGAGATCACCGAAACGACACGCCAATCGCTTGAATGCTGGATCGCCGATCCGGAGATGCTTGGGCTGGAGTATCTCTGGCCCAGCCGTCTCCACCACAGTGCGCATCTGTCGACGCGCCAATATGCGCGCATCCTGCACGAATGGGTCGCGTCGATAGGTCTCGAGCCGAGCCTATGGCACGCATTCGATGCGCCGGACAAAGGTGGCGCAGATCTACAAGAAGACGGGCAACCTGAGGGCGGTTCAGCTTCTGCTGGGTCATACTAAGATGGACAGCACTGTTAGATACCTCGGCGTCGACCTCGACGATGCGCTGACGCTGTCGGAAGGGATAGATCTGTAGTCCGGAAGCCGCCCGACAGGTTTCCTGCCGGCCGGCCCAAAGCCGCCAGTGACGCTAAGCATTGTGCTGTGCTGCAGCTTCCCCACACCGGCCATTCATGTTCGTTGCAGCAAGCCGGTGCAGGATGGCGGCAGCGATGCGGGACGAAGCAGCCATTAATCCAAGACACGCAGTTGTGCTTTGAGGGCTTTGAGCCCATCAGAGACATTCAGGCGGGCAGTGGCACGGTTGCAGCTTTCGCGTATATAGCGGAGAGCCGCCCCATAGCCGCTGGTCGAGCCTGGCGCACTGTGCCACCGTGCGCGGCCCCTGGTGTCGGTCGTTGACGCCCTCTTGAGGACCACGAGTACAGCCCGGCACATAGCCGCAAGAGGTACAGCTCCTGGTGCCGTATTGTGGCCCCTCGAAGCAGCCCGGTCGTATTCACTGCAGCATCTTGGAGCTGGGCAGCGTCGGCGATGCAGGAACCGGGACGCTGCTGGCCGAGAATCACATGGGGGCGTAGAATGATCGGGTCCGGTATGCGGCGAGGAGGGTGTCATGCAACTCAGTGCCAGTCAGGTTACAGTGATGTTGCCGGTCCGCGATCTTGCGCGGGCACGCGAGTTCTACGAGCGGGCGCTGGCGTTGCCGGCGGGTGAGGAACGGCATGACGGAAAGGTGGTTTACCGCTGCGGCGGCACCGAGATTGCTCTGTTCCCAAGGCCCGAAGGGACCAAAGCCGAGCATACCGCAGTGAGCTTTCGGGTGGACGATATCGGCGTCTCGATCAGGGAGCTCGAAGGCCGTGGTGTGGTGTTCGCCGACTACGACCTGCCGGGGTTCAAGACGGTTGAACACGTTTGCGTGCTGGGTTCGGAAAAAGCCGCCTGGTTCAACGATCCAGAAGGAAACATCCTCTGCCTGCACGAGGATATTCCGACGCGCTCTGGCTAGACGTCCGGTCGCGCAAGTCATGGCGTTTCAAGCGCTGAGCGGAAGGCAGACCGCTGAACCCTATGACTTCATACCTGTGAAAGTTATCGGAGCCGGGAACAGGGCGGCCCCTTTGAACAGGTCCTAGTAGCCGAAGGCTGAGATGGCTGGCGCACTGAGCCACGGCGAGCAGAAATGCCCAAGGAAAGACCGAAGAGGTCGGGATGTCGCCCGCGGATCCTTGCCGCAAGTACGACGCGAGATCAAGCGCAAGGGCCACGAACGTCTTCGATACCAGAACATAATCTGCACCGATGATGCGACCCCGACTGGGGTTGGCGGTGCGGCATGTTGGATACGGGAGCGAAGCTCGCCTTCCCATGCCAAGACCTGCGGATCCTCAGGCCATCAGAGATGAGCCAGAGGACAGCTCGACGCCCACTTACCACTCATGTCTTGATCTTTTTGTTGCAGAGGGTCCTTGGACAGCAACCGCCGGTGACATGCCAGCAAGTTCAGCCATGCGTGCAACACCTTGTTTCGAGACAGCAGCCAATCGGGCGGAGGCGGACGTTACGTCAGTGTCGCCGGCGCGTGACGGGTCGAGCCGCGCCGGGTTCAGCGCGCATCGGTTCGCCCACGAAGCGATGTCCGGCTCGGCGCCATAGGCGCGTGTCGCAAGAGTGCCGCGCAGCTGCATCTCCGCCCAGCTGGACGGGGTGTCAGGTAGCGTATTCGGCGGACAAAGCCGATTGCGCTCCAAGTCGTTGTCGCGAGTGGCTTCCACGTAGCCGGCCAAGGCCGCGCAGAAGCACGGGAAACCAGCCCGGATCGTCTGAAGCCGTAGGCGGTCAGTCCCCCAGATGGGAACCAGCGGAGGGTACCTGAGGCCCGAGCCTGCGCAGTGAATGACGAGGGCGTGCGGAGCCAGCGGGACCGATCCCTTTTCGAGTGCGATCTCGCGCCGGCTGACATGCCTTACATGCCCGAGCCGGACGACGCGATCGACCGTGCGGAGGAGGGCGAGTTCCCATCGACCAAGGGTTGGCGTCTTGGCCATGCTCGGCATGACCTCGCGGTCGATCCGCAGCATCACGCCTGCTGCTTCGAGGTGGAGGAACATCTCGTTCGGCGACCGTGCCTCGATCGCCGCCTCGAAGATGGTCGCCGCAAGGTCGTACGCCACAACCGGGTCCGGCTGCACTACGGCCCGATCGAGCATCCACGGATCGCGCGGACGGATCCACAGGATGCGATCGGGCGGCACGCCGTTCATCAACAGCCAAACGATCGCATCGGTCGCGGTCTTGCCGGAACCGACAATGACGAACTCGCTGGGCGCCGCGCCGAGCCTTGTGAGCTCGTTGACCGGCACAACGCGAACATCCTCCGCCACCCCGAACGGCGGAGGAGTGGTCGCCGGGATCGTTGGCGACAGGTACGTGGCATCGACGACCCGGCGTCGCACGTCGACCTGAACCGTCTCGCCCGACACCCGCGACGTGAGGATCTGACGGCCATCCGCTTCACGGTGCTCGTGGCCGCCGAGGAACATCACGCGGCCGGAGCCGAGAAAGCGGCGATGCAGAATGTCATCATAGTAGGCTTGGATCTGCGGCTGGCGGGCCCGCTCCTGCAGCCCGGTCTCGGGCCCGTCATGCTGGATCGCGCCGGTCCCTAATTGTGTTGAGGCGACCCCATAGAACAGCGACGCCTGGTGCAGCCGGACGAAGGGGTAGGAGTCTTGCCAGTGTCCTCCAGCCGAGTGGCGTCGGTCGACAAGGATCACATGGACGTCGGCCTTGTCGATAAGCGCATCGATGAACGCCATGCCCATCGCCCCTGCCCCAACGACGAGGTAGTCTGTCTGGATTGTTCGTGTGATCATCGGACCATCCCCGATAATGGGTCGACTGACAGATCGAGACTACGATCTCGAGCTGCTTACCGGGCGCATGGCTTCGATGCGTCAGATATGCGGCCAGGCAAGAGGCGACGTCCCTTTGTGATCCTCCCGACGCTTCAGGGTGCAATATTCTGGTTAATCCGGAACAGGTTGTCGGGATCGTAGCGCCGCTTGATCTGTACCAGGCGCTCGTAGTTGGTGCCGAAATTGTCACGCACCCGCCCGCGGTCGTCCTCGTCCATGAAGTTGATGTAGCCCCCCGGTTCGGAATGGGGCGACACCGCGTCCGAGTAGTCGCGCACCCATTTGGTATGCGCGGCATCATCGGCCGGATCATCCGAGGCGGCCAGCACCACCATCGCGAAGTTTGCGTCGCGATGGCCAAAGGCGGTTGCGTCACTCGCCACGTCATGGCAGGCGCCGTTGATCGGGTAAAGGTGCATGGTCGAACTGACGGTCGGCGCGTTGGGCCCGTGACGAACATGGACGGCAATCGCCTCGTCGGTCAACTCCTTGACGAAGTTGCCCTTCCAGTACTGGCGGATGCCGGTCGGGAACAGTCCGTCGAAGGCCGAATTGATCATCGGGTAGGGAACCGGCCCAATCATCTCGGCCTTGACCTCGGCGACCTCGTGAAAAACCTTGAACTGGCGCTCGCCTTGGCTGGGGTCGCCCGACCAACAGGCCACGATCGCCACGAACATGTCGCCGTGCCGGTCCTCGGGAATAAACGGCAACGGAGGTGCGATCTGGAAGGCGGGAAAGCATCCCATCTCACGAGGAGCCGACTTTATGTAGTCACGGTAGAACCTGAAAATGGTCTCGGCCTCATCAATCTCGTAGAACATCGGCCCCCAGTAGACGGTCTGGACCGGTTGCAGCTTGTATTCCATAGAGGTGCAGACACCGAAGTTTCCGCCGCCGCCGCGTATCGCCCAAAAGAGGTCGGCATTCTCCTCTTCGTTGGCAATGACCATGTTGCCATCAGCGGTCACCACATCGGCGGAGATCAGATTGTCCAGCGACAGGCCGTGTCCGCGCGAGAGGTACCCGATACCACCGCCCAGTGTCAGCCCAGCAATGCCCGTCGTTGAGATAATGCCGCCGGTTGTAGCCAGACCAAAAGCGTGGGTTGCAGCATTGAAGTCCCCCCAGGTCGCGCCGCCTTCGGCTCGGGCGGTCTTTGTCCTCGGATCGACGCGGACGCCGCGCATGCGCGCGAAATCCAAGACGACGCCGCCATCGTTCGTGCCAAATCCTGGGCCGCTGTGCCCGCCGCCCCGCACCGACAGGGCGAGACCATTGTCGCGGGCGAAGTTCACGGTGGTCATGGCATCGCGGGCGTTCACAGCGCGCACGATCACAGCGGGTCGCTTGTCGATCATGCCATTGTGGACCTTGCGAGCCTCTTCGAAACCCGCGTCCTCGGGACCGATCACGTCGCCCCTGACCCTGTCTCGCAACTCGCTAACAGCATTCGCAGTCATGACTTCCTCCCCGTGAGTCGGAGATCGTCCTGCCGAATGGAACGGAACGTCTCCGGACCAATGGTTCAATGTATCACAAAATCCCGGCCCTGGTTGCAGCAATGTCGCAGTGCTTGCCCAATTCTATCACTGCAATCTGCGGCCCATGAGGTCCTGAATCGCTCCGCACCACGGCTAACGCTTGTTAGACTGGACTTGGTAGGAGTTGGCAGCCCCTGAGTATCTCTGCTCGGCTCGTGTTGTATGTTTGATTGCTCGCGGCCCTGCCACCTCGCCGCCCGATTGAAGGTCCGCTTCATCCGGTCCTTACAGAGTTCTGCTGCAGCGCCGTTAGGCTGCTTACCGCCCATAGCCACAATTTTCAGCTCTGGCTCACTGCGCCTCCCGCACCCGAACCGCACCGGTATAGTGAAGCGTGACGCTGACGGATTGCGCCGCAAGACGAGAGGCCAGCCGATCATGGGCGTCGCGCGCCTCTTCGGCCGCGGCCAGGGCCTGCGGCGTCACCACCAGCAGACCCCGCTGCGCGCGATCCGCCTCGAGGATCGCTCGAAGCCGTTCCGCCTCGGCCAGGGTGCGTCCCAACTGCCTGGCACGCTCCTGTGCGGCTTGGGCCAGTCGCGCCCGCTGCGCGATGGCCAGCCTGTCGCGGATCATGCCTGTGCAATCCCGTGCATCGGAAAGGGCCGCAGCAGCGGCGCTGTCGGTTGCCGCCTGCCCGGTGGCCCGTTCCTCCTGGCGTGCGGCCTCGTCACGGGCAGCCCCCAAAGCCTCCTTGGCGCCGGTGACGCGCTCGGTCAGGTTTTCCAGCTGTTCGATCCGGACGCGGGTGTTGTCGGCAGTTACCCTGGCCAACGCCAAGGCACGCCGGGCCTCCTCCAGCCTGCCGGCTTGGGCCTCCGCGTCAGCTTGGGCTTTCTGGGCAGCGCGCAGGGCGTCCTGCCTTTGTTGCTCCGCGCCCTGATCATCAAGCTCGCGCAGCTGGCGCTGTGCCTGGCTGCGGCGCGCGAGGTCGGCAGACAGGCGTGCGGCCTTGCCGGCAAGTCCCGTGTCTTCCTGGCGCAGGGTCTCGGCCTCTGCCTCGGCTTGCGCCCAGGCACCTCCGGCCTTGGCCCGGCCGGTTGCCGTGGCCAGCCTGCCCAAGGCCTCATCCACCCTGGCCATCACCGCATCCAGCCTGCGTCCGCCGGTCATCAGGGCGATCTCTCCCGCAACCGAGGACAGGAGATCGCGCCGGGCACCAAGGGCCCGCTCGCGGTCAGACTTGTCGCTGGCCGAACTGCCCTCGGGCTCCATGCCCAGAAGTCCTTGGCGGACCCACAGGAGGCCCGATGGCCCGGACAAGCCACGGCCGGTGAGGCTGTCGATCCAGGCCTCGGCCTCGTCATCCTGGGCCAGGAGACTGCCATTCTCGTAAACGCGGGCACGGGAACGGGAAAGCCAGCGCTTCTCGATGCGGTAGTGCCCCTGCGGCAACTCAATATCGAGGGCAACCTCGGGAGCGCCGCCCGCATGAGGCTGGAGCGCCTTGACGGGTGCGCGCGTGCCGCGATGCCGCTCGAAGAACAGGGCATGCAAGGCATCGAGGAAGGTGGACTTGCCGAACTCGTTGGGCTCGCACAGCACGGTGATGCCGTCGCCGATCCCCTCGATCCGGGCAGTCTGGCCGGCAAAGCGGCGGATGTTGGTCAGTTCAAGCGCACGGATCCTCATGCCTGAACCTCCCGAGCCAAGGCGTAAAGCCGCGCCAGGGCAGCCGATGCGATGTCGCGCTCGCTCTGGGCGCGGGTCGGATCCCCTGCCTCGGCCAGAAGCACCTCGGCGGCCTGGCGCAGGGCGCCGGCACGGTCGATCTCGTCGAGATCGTCCGGATGCGCCTCGGTGGCAAGTCCGCTCAGGTCGTGGTGGAACCAGCCGAAATCCGGCCCTACAGCCCGCGCCTCGGCTTCAAGCGCGGCGCGTGAGGCCAGGGGCAGCCGGCCGCTCACGACCAGACGCAGCAGAAGGTTCCGGCGCAGCATCGGCAAGGGCAGGGCTTGAGCCAGTCGGCCTACCGGATCATCGCCGGGCAGCAGATCGAGGGTCAGGGTCTGCCATCCCAGCGAGCCGGTTTCGACAGGGCGGATCTCTGCGCCCCCATCAAGGGTGACGAGCAGGGCGCCACTGGCCGTGGCGTGCTTGAAGCCATCGGCCTCGGGGGTGCCGGAATACCGGGTGGTGGGGTTCACCTGCATCTGGCCGTGCCAGTCGCCAAGCGCCAGATAGTCAAGACCGGCAAGCCGGGCGCGGTCCGGCGCGATGATGCCCGGCGCGCCTTCCTCGCCCGAAAAGTCACTGATCGCGCCATGGCCCAAGCCGATGCGCAGGCAGCCTTCGGGTGTCGCCGCGGCCATGGCCTCGGTCAGATCACGACCGGGACGGCGCTGCGTGCAGGGAGCAGGCAGGAGCATGGCGCCTGGCATGATCTCGAACGGCTCGGCTGTGGTGATGGGACGCAGGTTTGCGGGGGCGTCAGCCGCAATGCGGCGCCAGAGTTCCGTGGCGGCCAGGCTGTCGTGATTGCCGGGCAGCATGATCCAGGTGATGTCGGCCTCAGCCGCCATGGCTCGCAAGGCGTGGCGCAGCGTGTCCGGGGCAGGGGTCTCGGCATCGAAGGTGTCGCCCGCCAGCAGGACGACATTTGCCCCGCCATCGCGTGCAGCCTGGGCCAGCCGGGCAATGGCGCCATGCCGGGCTTCGCGCAGGCGATTGCGGATGCCCTCGGGATACCCGCCGAAGGCCTTGCCCAGGTGCAGGTCGGAGGAATGCAGGAAGCGAAACATTGGGCAGGAATCCTTTTGGGCGGCACATATGGTAAGCAGGGACACCTCGCGCACTCGGCGCAGCTCGGCAAGTGTATGACTATGCCAAGTTTCAAGTTGCACCCCATGGCAATGCGCATATATCATGCGCATGATGAGAGGTGAACCATGCAAGCTGAAGCCGAACCTCGGAAGCGAACGAACCTGACGCTAGACCCCACGTTGCTGACAGAAGCCCGGTCCTTCGGGATCAATCTGTCGCAAGCGGCAGAAGCAGGTGTCAGGCGGGCTGTCGCCGTTGCAAAAGCGGAAGCTTGGAAGCGGGAGAACGCCGCCGCTTTGGAAAGCTCGAACGCGTGGGCTGATGCGCATGGCTTGCCACTCGACCAATACCGTCAGTTCTGATGGCCCGGTTTGATGTCTATGCCAGCCCTTCGGGGTCGGGCTATGTTCTCGATGTCCAGGCCGATGTTCTGGATAGCCTGAACACGCGCATCGTCGTGCCGCTGCTCCCAGTGTCACAAGCTCCGGTTCCGGCGAAGCGGCTCAATCCCGTGTTCGAGATCGGCTCGGAGCCTCATGTCATGGTCACCCAGTTCATGGCGGCTATCCCTCGGTCGCTGCTGCGCAGTCCAGTGAGCAATTTGGCCGATCAGGACAGCCCCATCATGGCTGCCCTGGACATGGCGCTGGTGGGGATTTGACGGCAGGCAGGGCTTACAAAAACCTTGGGCGGATGACCTTTCGCCAAATATACATTGAGCTGTGGCACCACCGGTCACTCACGACATCGGTGGGGAGCGACACTCTCCGCCAAAGGCTTCACTTAGTCGCTGCTGTCAGCCGTGGGGACTTGCCCGGCTTATGTGGAGAGCGCTTAGCCGCAATAATTCATGAAGTTGTCTTTTCGGACCGGATAGGCATGGCGCCGTCCATCTTGGTTTGAGACGCGCAACAGGCTTTGACGCCCGGTTTTTCGTCCCGGTCGTTGAGGCGATGTGAGATTGTGCAGGTTGATGTTTCCGGGTGAGCGGGGCGTTTGCGTCAGGCGGGACGCGGTGGTTCGAGGGCGCGGAACAGCAGAGTGAGAAGCTTCCTGCGCGGGCAGCAGGCCGGAAGCGTGATGATGATGCGGGTCTTCTTTTCGACGATTGTCGCGGCCAGCTTGAGCAGATGCAGGCGCAGCGTGTCGAACTGGGCGTGCCGCCACGGGGACCGTTTCGGACAGGCGGCGCGGAGCGTCCACCAGAGCCAGTAGGCACACCCGTGCAGCATCAGCCGCATCTGGTTGGCATTCGCCTTTGAGCAGGAGGTCCGGTCCGCGGCGAGATGGGTCTTCCAGCCCTTGATGTGGTTCTCGGCCTGACCCCGGGCAGAATAAAGCCTCTTGTAGAGATGCTTGCCGCGCCCGCCCTCGAGATTGGTCACGATATAGCGGGTGTCCCGTCCGCGGAAGCTGACCTCGACCCGGGCGATGACGCGCCGCGGCTTCGACCAGGACCCGGCCGCATAGGAGAAGGTCTTGAACCGGCGCAGCGTCGGACCGGGACTGCGGGCGTAGCGCTCGGCCGTCGAGGCTTCGAGCGGCAGGACATGTGCCGCCAGCCGCGTATTTTTCGAAAGGCCGAAGACATAGAGCAGGTCGAGCCCGTCACAGAGATCGAGAACCTGCGGGGTGCAGTAATGGCTGTCGGCCCGCAGCAGGATTTCGGTTTTGGGCCAGAAGCGGCGGATCTGCCGGATCAGCCGCCGGAGATGGGCCGCGATTTCGGCTCCTTTGGGCCGTCGGGCCGGGCGCAGCTGGGCCCCGACCAGCCGTCCCTCCCCGTCGAAGACCACGATGGGCTGGAAGCCATATTCATCGTAATACGAATTGAACAGGCGAAGCTGCTGATGGCCGTAGGCGGCATCGAAGGTGTCGTCGATATCCAGCACGATCTGCCGGGGCGCTCGGGGGAAGGACTGGCAGTAGAACCGGACCATCTCCCGCCCCATGCGGATCAGGGTCCGGACGTCGGGGAGGTTCTCCATCCGCGAGATGGTGGGCTGCGAGCAAAGAGCCGCTCCGCTTTCGGAAGCGCGTTCCAGGGCAAGCTTGAAGCTCGGATCATGGCGCAGATCGGCGGCATCATTGGCATCCTCATAGCCCGCCGCAATCATCAGGATCCGGAACCGGATGATCTCCTCGAGACTGTGCTGCACCCTGGCCGGGGCACGCGGGTCTTTCACGCACGTGGCCAGACAGCCTGCCAGACCTTCACGGCGCTCAATCTCCCGCAATAGCAGCAGCCCAGCATCCGAACTCATCCTGGCACCGTCAAATCCGAGCAGGACCTGCTTGCCATCGACCGGTGACAAACACAGACGAGAAGGTGTAGAAACATCCATGGTGAGGCGCGGCGTCCTGATCAACTGCGGTTTTTGGCGTAGGAACCACAAAGCTACAGTTCTTCAAGTGGTTAAGCCAGCCTCGCCAACCCCTCACGAATAATTCGGGTTAGCTCACTTCCCGTGCCTTTCGCTCGAAGGCGATGGCGCTTTGGAAGCCGAGTGATGATTGCCGCCTGACGGGATTATGAGAGGCCGTCGATGGATCTCGCGACGGCATTTTCGGCCTGCCGGCGAGATTGCCATGTGACCGGCCCGATCCGCTCCGACTCGATGGTCTTGAAGAACGTTTCCACCTTCTGACTGTCGGAATGGTGACACCGTCAAATGGTTCGACGCCACAAAGGTTTCAGCTTCATTCAGCCGGACAACGGGGGCCGGGATGCCTTCGTTCATATCTCCGCCATCTCGCGTTCGGGACTATCCGGCTTGGTCGACGGCCAGGAAATCTTTCCTGACCTAGAGTCAGTAGCCGGCCTGGCGCCGGAACATGCGCTCGTATTCGAGCTCGATCAAATATTCATCGTTGAGATCACTGCTGCGGGTGATACCGGCCGCAGCGGCGTTCTCGTCAAAAGCGTTGCGCTCGTCGTAGACGTCGTGGCTGATGTCGAAATCATCACTGACATGAGCGGCCTGGAACAGTTCATCATTCGCAGAGAGAACGATCATACCGCCCGCAGGAACATCGTAGACCTCGACGTAGTGGCGAGAAGCGTCGTAGGTCGCATAGGCCTTCTGAATGACATCCCCGACGTCCACGCCAAGACTCTTGGCAGCCTGCCGGGCGACGGCGGAAAAGCGATTATCGATGCGCGTTATCTTAGTCGTATTCAAGCTGGTCATCACTTAAGTCCTTTTCCTAAGCAGCAACTTGGCCGCTCCCGATGAACTCAGATTACAATGACCCTCTGTGACCGTAAAACGAAAAACACGATTTGTGAAATACTTTATGTCGTAAAATCAGTAACATATTCGTGATTACGTGCTATTTGAGGAAGGAGGAACCGCCGATAGAGTCAAAGACCAGGAAGTCGCCGCGGCTTGACGCGACCAAGAATGTCTTGGGACGGCGACGTTGGTCCAGGTTCGACGGGGGCTTGCGGTCGGAGTGAGATCCTTGATCGGAGCTGTGCCGGTACAAGAGACGGCGGCCCATACAGGGCGACCGCTGTGAGCTGCAAGCAGCGTGGGAATGGCAGGGATCTCTCAGCCGGGCGGCCCGCACTCGGAAACACGAACACCCAAACGCCGCGCCGGCTGATGAATCCGATCTATTTCCTTTTGGGCTCGCCCGGAAGGTGTCCTGATGGGCAACCCGGAAGACTGACTTCGCTGCGGATGCCGCTGTCCGATATGGGCCGACGAACCTGTGCCGGTCGAACGGAATTGCCGCAGTCTCTTGACGATCTCATGTCGTCTTGGCGATGATCGCCCATCATCATTGCCGACCTGCCGGACGTTGATCTGACCATGCCCGAACTGGCCGGATCACTTCTACACCGTTGCCTGTCGGTGGATCTTGAGGTCGACCCGAAAACCGCCCGGATCTTCGCGCTTGCCGCCGTATGGCCCGTCACACGGCCCACCATTGTGGTCAGGGGTCGGGACATGGAACCCGCGCTGGATCGGCTGGAAACTGCATCGGCCGATGTCGATCACCTGATTGGTCACAACATCCTTCGCCAGGATCTGCCGCATCTGGTCGCGGCTCGGCCGAGGTTCTCCGTGCTGTTACGCAGCAGCCTTGGGACCGTGGAAGCGCCGTACGTAAGGGACGATCTCGCCGAGGCGCGTGCATCATCACGACAGGTGCTGTAGTCGGTCGTGGCACGCTGCCAATTCTCCCAGGCTCGCGGCAAACCTCTGTGCCGTAGTCATCTGTGGCGTTCCACACGGAGTGTCCTGCCGCTAACAGGCAAGCGGACTTGCACAGCAGGACCGAGGCTTTCTCGAAAGGGCGCAAATTTTCACCAAGCCTCGGAGACCGTTCAGCAGGCTAGCCACGACCACCTCCGTTTCGGCCTTCCTCCTAGGAGGGTCGGCCTCACCAGAAGCCTCAAACAGGCACCTGTAACGGGATTTGTGACGTGGCGCGTTACAGGTAACATTTTGATAAATCAGGATTAGGTGCTTGTGTAACGGCGTAACGAGTGTAACGCCGTGAATGTGTGTGTGTATGTGTATGTCCCTGAACGTAGGAACATGTGAGTCTCTCTAAACATATATCTCTCTTTCTCTGTTACACGGTTACATTTATAGAAATATATATATCTATCAGAGACTTATGATGTAACGGCGGTTGTAACGCCGGCGTAACGCCCTTGATAGGCCGTTACAGCGGGGGCGAAAGGCGGGATGGGCCTTC
The DNA here is from genome assembly GCF_026913015.1 of Paracoccus benzoatiresistens. Classification (GTDB taxonomy): domain Bacteria; phylum Pseudomonadota; class Alphaproteobacteria; order Rhodobacterales; family Rhodobacteraceae; genus Paracoccus; species Paracoccus benzoatiresistens. Next base: position 22,800 of record NZ_JAPTYD010000017.1, on the reverse strand, counting down.
CTGGACTCATCCTACGCCGCGGCTTCCGATGCGCTCCAGGGACATTGGCCGGTTCGCGTGGCATCAGGATAATCCACGGCAATCGCGGATGCGGCATGACCTGTTCCACCAGCTCACAGCAGCCGCAGATCGCCCGGCCAGAAAAATCCGGATTTTTCGTCTGCGCGCCTTATGCGGAACCCTGAAAATCCCAAGAACTTTATCTGCATTTCCACAGGATTGATTGCTTTCCTCCAGACAGATCAGGGACCTACAATGATCTCATAAACGCTAAACCGTGAACCTGATGAGGCCCGACGTGACCAACAACACCCCCGAAACCGAAACCGCAACCGCAACCGAAACTGCCACGGCCGAGACCGTCGTGCTCCAGCTGGATGTCACGCCCCAGCCGATCCCCAGCTATGCCGATGTCCTGGCTGACCTGGACCGTGTCATGACGTTCCTGTCGCTCCTGGTTACGGCGCCGGGTGCTGAGTCCAACACCGCTGCTGCGCGCCTGCTCGAGCGCGACGATCAGGCTGGTGACATGCGGATCGTGCGGATGGCGCGGGCAGCCTACGACTATGCCTATCAGGTGGGCCAAGGCCCCGGTGCGGATATCGCAGATTACGTCGACGACATTCCGACGATCATCTACAACCTGGCCCAGCAGAAGGCAGATACGTGGTTTCCGCTCCGGTTTGAGGCTCCGGGCGTGTTTGCGACCGTGCTCGAGATGGCCCTTACCCGTCTGCGCCTGGAGGCCGGTGTCACCCTGTTCTCGAGCCGGCAGCTGGCACGCCTCGCCCGGATCGATGTGAAAACCATTGATGCAATTCTCGGACAGCAGGATGTCTGGTCAGAACCCTATGGTGTCTCATTGCGCGAACTGCGGGAGATGAGCCAGGGCGATTACAACTATTGGCACGGCCAAGATTTCGTGGGCGGGCTCGAGGATGTGTCAGGCTGGCTCGCCACGCTGCCCGGTTTCATCCCCACGCGGATGAACGCGCTTTCTGCAGCAGCGTGATTTGTGATCGGAGAAAGGGCTGTGGAAAACCGCTTGCCGACTGAACGGTGCAGTCCATCTCCATCCTTGCAGTGCATGTCCCCTAGGCACTGCAAAAAAGTCCCTGCCGGCCTCATGCACCGGCAGGGGCGCCCTCCTCTCCGCAAGGGTCGAGGGGGTCCTTGGGGTAGCGGGGATGGAAGGGAGCTTCCGCCCCCTCATGGCGACCTTGTCTTTCCAGAGATCCACCTGACCGCCCACATGGGCCTATCACTAATGAATAACGTGTCATGACGAGGGTTCACCTCTTCCAGCAAGGCATCTCCGTCGCCTCGCATCACGCCTGTCTGGCATGGGAGGTCCGCTCTCTGGCCGGGCGAACGAAGCCGGATCAAGGCCGAACATGGAAATTGCAGGACATGCCGTGCTCACTCTTGTCCGGATACCGTGCAGGGCCGCCGCCGCAAGTGATTACGCAGGGCAGCAAAGCATTGCTGCGTGTCCTGAAGAAAAAAGGACATCAAGCGCTTGAGCAGGGGTGCCATAGGTCATCCTTGTCGGCCAAGCCGTCTGCCGCGCCTGCGGTTGCTGAAGCGCCTAGTTGATACAAGCGGCTGCAGTGTGCGGTCCATGTGCCCTCGGCCTCCAGGGTTTCAGGATCGAGGTGCGGACAAGGCCGCTGGGCGGGTAGGGGATAGCCGATGACCTCGCCGACGAGAACCACGCTGTCTCTTGGTGTGCTGTATGGCCGCCCCGGCTGGGAAGCGGCGCGGCATCCGCGCCGCCAAGAACGACAGGCATTGGATGGTCGCAAGGAAATCATTCCGGTCGCGGGGTCCGGGAACTGGTCCATCATTAGAAATTCTGTGATCGGGGTGAGATAGTCCCGTAGGAGCCTGAGGGACAGCCCTGAGATCAGGCTGCCCCCACAGATGGTTGCAGCACCGCCTCATCCCGGGGCCGTGGGACCTGTCGTCACGGTGTCCTCGACTGCATGTGTGGCGCGTTCACCCGATGCTGATGCCGAGCGGTCCAGGACGAGCCGGGGTCGCTCAACCACGCGCTCGCCCTGCGAGGCTTCGGTTGCGGCGATCCGGTGCAGCCAGCTGTCCAGCTCTGATCCGGACAGTTCGCGCTGTTGCTGCAACGCTGTCGCCATGGCACGCAGTAGCGGTTCATGTGCCGTCAGGAGCCTGGCTGCACGCCCCTCCGCGGCCTCGAGGCGCTGTCGCACGCGGGCCCGGACGCGTGGGTCGCGCAGCAACTCGTGCTCGGGCGCATTGATCCAGATCGGGCCATCCTCGCCGAGGCCAAGGCGCATCTCGATATGCAGCGCGAGACGGGTCGCAAGCGCGAGATCGGAGTCGCTGCTGCCACCTGCACCGGCCGAGAGCCGGCCCAGGACCAGCCCCTCCGCAACGCGGCCGGCGAGGGAATAGGCGATCTGCGCCTCCAGGTCCTGCAGCAAGCCCTCCTGCTGCGGTAGCCGGCGGTGGATCTCGCCGCCCTCGGGGGTGAGCAAGATGCGCGTCACCCGACCGCAACCGAACAATGTGGCCGCGATGGCATGGCCGCATTCATGCACTGATACCCGCCAGTCGACGCGGGCTTGAGCTGGCTCGGTGCCGATGTCGAGATGGCGCCGGAGCAGGGCGACGGACAGCTCGCCCTTGCCGTGACGCGCATCTGAGCGCGCGGCCCGGACGGCCGCATCGATGTTCGCGGCGCTCTGGCCGACGGCGGCGGTGGCCAACTCCCGTAGAACCTCGGGGCCGATCTCACCGCCGAGATGTCGCTTCAGGATGCCATGGATCGTCGCTGCATCGGGCAGGGGCATCGGGATCTTCAAATCGAACCGTCCTGGCCTCAGCACCGCCGGATCAATGCGCGTGACGTGGTTGCAGGCGCCGATGACGAGCACGCCCTCCTCACGTGCGATGGAATCCATCTCGGCCAGGAAGCCATTGACGACTTGGGTGTGATAGCGGCTGCCATGGGTGTCGGCATCGTCGCGTGAGCCTACCGCATCGATCTCGTCGATAAACAGAACCGCAGGTGCCAATCGCCGGGCTTCGGCGAAAGACTTGCGCATCTCGCGCAGCATGTCCCCCAGATGTCCTGCGCTCTGCCACGCGGCGAAACTGGCCTCGATCAGCGTTATCCCTGCCGCATTGCCCATTGCGCGGGCGAGCCAGGTCTTGCCGGTGCCTGGCGGGCCGTAGAGGAGGAGCGAGCGGCTGAGTTCGCTCCACTGGATCGTCCCGTTCTGCCAGAGCCGCAGGTCAGCCACCAGCCGCCGTGCCGCTGTAAGGGCGGCGCTGTCACCCGCCATCGCATCAAGGTCGGGATTTTCTTTCGATGGAGGTTGGCAAAGCCTCGCCAGATGCTCCGCCACCGCCGTTGCGCTTGATGCCCGCAGTGCCAGCCGCAGCATGGCGGGGGGCAGGGACGCCAGCAGGTGATCTTCGGGCAAGGTGCCCCGCAGCGCGGCCTCGTCGACTGGGTCGGCCTCACTGTGACTATGGCGCAGATGGGCGATCATCACCTCGCGCCCAAGCGGCGCCAGCCGCAGCACGGTCGGGGCGGCCTCGGCCATACCAGCTGGCAAGGCGCCATTGTCGGGGACGAGCAGGATCAAGCCGCCCGTGCGGTCGAGCGCATGGCTGATCCTGTCGTGAAAGCCCGCCAAAGCGCCGCGGCTGATCTCGCCGTCGCGCACGCCGGGCGCGAGCAGGATCACCGTATCTTCAGGACCGAGATGGCATGGCTCCGTAGTCGTGGACTGGTCCGGAGTGAACATGCCCTTTCGGATCAGCCGGGTCGCGAGATCGAGCTCGCCGGCGGCAAAGCCCGTAATCAGCGTGATGGTGCGGCGCGCGCTGCAATTCTGCATCGCTTCCTCGATCTCCGGTGTTGCGGCGAGGCGGATTGCCAGCGACAGCCAGTGCGACGGCAGGCGGTGCCGCGGCCTTGCGTCGGCGTGGTCCGCCTTGTTCTGCGGATCGGCATCGCTGTCACCATCGCCATCGCAGCGCGCATCTGCAGCTGCCGGCGTCGGAGAGGGGCCGGGCAGCCTTGCCCGCAGCGCAAGGAGGTCGTCGCGGGCATCTGGATCGTCGTCCGCATCGCCCGGCGTTCCGGCTCCCGTGCGGCCAGTCAGGTTGGTTCGGGGCGGCCAGGACGCTTCGAGGCGACCGATGATCATGTCAGCATAGGTGCGCCAGGAGGGGGCGGGGGTGTCGTGTGTGGTCATGAGAGCATCTCACTGAAAGAAGGACAGCATGCGGAGCAGGGGGCGTGCCGGTGACGCCTGCGCTCGTCTGCCGTGCGGTTTAGGAAGACATCGTGTGCCAGCCAGGCAGTCCGGTCGCGCGGCGATGCTCCTGTCAGTCCTCAGGAGCGTCGCGATCGAGATCACTCAGCAGCGTGAGGATCAGCAGGGTCAGCTTTGCGTCATAGATCTCGGAGCGCACCCTGATCTGACCGCGGTAGAGATCCGGATCGACGATCGCGTCGGGATGCGTGCGGCGCAGGCGGGCGTGGAGGCTTTTCTCCAATCGGATGGCCTCGTGGCCTGTATCGATCGGGACCATGCTCAGGATCCTGCAAGGCATGGCGCGGTCGATGCGGAGCTGATGGATCAGCCGCGACAGGGGGTCGCGCGAATACCCCGCTTTGACGACCTCACGCCCGCAGGCGAGTGTGAACTTCATCGCATACAGATAGCTCGGCGATGCGGCCCAGCCACAGCCGCAGGTGGCGCAGTCGAAACGGCCTGTCCGCATGTTGGCCCGAGCAATGCGCTGCTCGCCGCCGCAGCCACTCTCGTGGGCATATAACCTGTAGCTCGGATTGCCCTGCGGATCGGAGCCTACCAGGGTCCATCCGCGTGCCGCGGCCTCGGCCGCTTCGGTGGCGGCATGGCAGGTCTCGCAGCGCAGTTCGGTCTCACCCCGTGCGACACGCCGGACGATCTCGTGCTGACGGCGCAGCGCATGGCCACAGGCTGCACCATACCAGCTGTAATGTCGGTGGTCCGGGTCGCGGTCGAGATGCATCAGCCCCGCAGCCTCTGCATCCGCCTCAAGCCGCGCCACCAGACACGCTGGACACTGCGGTGTAGCCGCCATCAGCGTGTAGATGCGGCTGGCATGAACGTGGCCGCAGGTCTCGCAGCGGAGCGCGAGGTGATAGCGGTCGCGGACCCGCCCGGAGATGGTGAAGCCGATCTCTTCTGCGCGTGCCCACCAGTGGCCATGCACTGGCCCGGCGTAGCGGGTCGGCATGTCGTCGGGAGGGAACGTCCTGTGTCGGAACGGGATCGCCATGGGCAGGGAAAGGCTGCCCGGGGTGACAGGAGAGAGGGGATGCGTGGTCATGGTTGCTCGCCTTGACGGAAAGGGGTGGCATCGGGCACACGGGCGCCTTGTCTGGCGCAGGGGTGCAGCCGGATCGAGAGCAGTGGGAGTGCGACGTGCGGGATCGGCCCAGCCTTGCGCGCGGCCGGTTGCGGATCGCGTCCTACCTCCGGTTGCGCATCGCCCTGCTAAGGCCACGCGCGACCGGGTCTATGAGATTAGAGGAAATCCATCCGGGTCAGGACATCGACATCGAAATCCTCGCGCGGTGCGGCGCTGTAGAGATCAAGGCGTGCCATAGCGTCGATCTGGCGCCGCGCGGCGCGCAGCATGGTCCGCGTATGCGTCACCGCCGGCCCATCGGCTTCGGGAAAGACATGCCCATCCATGACAGGCAGGCGCCAGTGAAGCCGCTGGAATGTCCCTGCCTGCTCAGAGCCGATCATGCAGTCGATCAGGTGGGTCATGTCCTGCAACGCCCTGTCGCCCGCGACGCGCAGCGGTTCACGCTGGATCGCCGCCAGCAGCGTCGCGACATCCGTCTGCGCAACCTCTGCCGCGACCTGCAGAGTAGGATGCGACCAGTAGTCCACACCCTCCACTGCGCGTTCGGCAGCGACATGGCGCGAAATTGCGTCGAGGAGTTGTGGGAAGAGTTCCGTGATAGGGGAGGGGGAGGTGTGCCTCGGCAGCGCGGGGAGGGCTTCATGCGCGCCGCGGCGCGTGATAGTGCTGGCATCAGCCATGTCGGTCTCCTGATCTGAGATCGGTGTGGTCAGAGCGGAGGTGAGAGCGGGAACTCTTGCCTCCGTTCGCATAGCGTGACATCATAAAGTCTGCAAGTCAACGCACAAAAGCATGGTCATGTCAGCTTCACGAAAAATGGGACGTCCCTCTGTCGACAGCGAGGCGATCACGCTCCGCCTGCCACGCGAACTCATGGAGGCGCTAGACGAGCGCCGACGCATTGAGCCGGACCTGCCCACCCGGCCGGAAATGGTGCGCCGGTTGCTTATGGGTGTTCTCGAACTACCCAGAAAGGACCTGAACTGAAGCCGTGTTGCGCCAAGGCAAGGCTTGACGTTGCGATTGTCCTTAAGGCATCAGAGCCGGTCTTTGTCATCCGGTGGGCCTGGCCCGTACAGAGATCCCTGCTGCGCTGGAATACCCAGTTACGAGGGTTTCCCGACATCGCGAGATGATCCTCTCCTGCCCGATAACCTGCCTTGATAAGGTTTGGCCTCATATTATCGGGCGGGATAAACGCGGGTTCCCTGTCGGAGAGATGGCGCCTGTGACACTGATGCCAAGGGGCAGGTGTCTGATGCCTCCGTGCGCCGCAGAACTTTGGCATCGGCACACAACGTTCTGAAATTTCCGCGAGAGATTTTTACCCGCGACCCAAACCGAACCGCTGTCAGCACTCAGTGCCTGTCGCAATCGCATGCGGGTAAACTGCTGGTGCACGTATTCAGGGGTGCGTCAGCTCGTTTCGAGGGGAGCGGGTGGTCTGGAAGCGGCCGCCGGGCCGCTCCAGCAATCAGGACGAGACGCTTCGGCCACGGGGTGTGCGGGCCTTTGCGGAGGAGGGCGCGAGTTCGCGCAGGTAGCTGCCCAATGTGCTGGGGCTCACGCGGATGCCGCGCTGCTGGAGCATCGCAGCGATGTCGGCGAGGCCGTAGCCGCCCGAGCGCGCCGCGTGGATCTCAGGGGCCAAGGCGGCGACGGCGTCGCGGGCGGTCAGCATTGTCCTGGGCTTCTCGGGCAGCCGGGCCAGCGTGTCGCGCAGCTCCGTGATAGTCTCGAGAGTGATGGTCATCGGGCGCCTTTCCGTGTGGTTGATGAAACCATTATAGGCGTCCGTGGCCGCCACGAGACGGCCGCGTGCGCGCAATCCACAGGTGTTTGGAGCCGGTGCCGCATCGTCGAGGAGCGCATGCATTCACATGTGGATTACGGCAAGCCGGTTGTATCGCGCCGGGAAAATGTCGCTAATGTATGGGTCGGCTACTGCACAGGACCTCCGCCGACATGACCGTTCAAGACCTGCCCCTGATCCAGGGAACCATCCCATCCACTCCCGTCTCTGCCGCTGCCCAGCCGGCGAACCAGGCCCATCAGGTTGTTATCTGCGGCGACGCGCTCGAGGTCATGACCGCGATGTCAGCCGGCAGCGTTGACGTGGTGGTGACATCGCCGCCCTACAATGTTGGCGTTGCCTATCGCAGCTACGAGGACCGGATGCCTGAGGCGGCGTATCTCGCCTGGATGGAGGCGATCGCGGCGCAGATCGCGCGGATCCTTAGGGAGGATGGGGCGGCGTTCATCAACCTCGGCGCCGGTGCGAATCCTTGGCAGGCGCTCGATGTCGCGATGCAGTTCCGCCGCCACCTCGTGCTGCAGAACACGATCACCTGGGTCAAATCGATCCATGTCGACGGCGTGACACGCGGGCATGTCCGGCCAGTCAACAGCAGCCGGTTTCTCAATCGATCGCACGAATACGTCTACCACTTCACCAAGGATGGCTATGCTCCGATCGACCGTCTTGCGATCGGTGTGCCCTATACCGACAAGTCGAACGTGCGCCGCTGGAAGGCGTCCGGCCAGGACCTTCGCTGCAGCGGAAACACTTGGTTCATTCCATACAAGACGATGCGTCAGTCCTCAGAGACGCTCCGCCATCCGGCGGCCTTCCCCCTCGAACTGCCCCGCCGCTGCCTGCGCATGCATGGCAAGGAGGCCGGCACCGTGCTCGACCCGTTTCTCGGATCGGGGACGACACTGCTTGCCGCCCAGGAGCTCGGCTGGAGCGGTATCGGGATCGAGATGGACCCGCAATATGCAGAGATGGCGCGGAAGCAGATCGCTGCGGCTGCGGTCGGAGGCGCCGGATAAAGCGCCATGTCCGCATGTTGGAATCTGAAAGGACGTCAAAAAAGGACGGCCATTCCATAATCTTTATTATCGGATTAGGAGGATGTCTGCGGGCACATTCCTGCTCACGCGGGCCGTTCACCGGGTTGTTTCTTGATCTCGGGGCGTCTGGCGGTCAATCCGGCGGCATTGCCATGTTCGACCGCATTGGACATCGGAGAACGATGCACTTCTTTCGAGACAGAACACGCCGCCCGGCGCTGCGGCCGTGTCAATCTCTGGCGGAACGGCTTTGTCGGGGCGCTGCTGTCAAATCTGCTTTCTCGGCTTTGGCAGTCGCTGCTGCGGCTTTTTTAGTTGGTCCAGGTACGGCGGCGGCGCATCCGCATGTTTTCATTGATGCCGATGCCGACCTGATCTTCGACAGCTCGGGCCAATTGGCAGCAGTGCGCGTTATCTGGACCTATGACGAGTTCTACAGCCTCATGATGATGGAGGACTTCCGACTTGACGGCGACGGGGATGGCACGCCCGATCCAGACCGCCTGCGGGCCTTTGCTGGCAAAGACGTGGACTGGGCGGCCGGGTTTCCGGGCCATATCGTTCTTGAACAGCAAGGTCGCGCCTTGGCCTTGGAGCCGCCACAGGCCCATGCGGCATCCTATGCCAATGGCCGCATCACTACCTCGCATGTTCGACCGTTGAGCCGCCCGGTTGGCGTGACGTCCACGCGCTCGCTTCTGTTGCGCATCTATGACCCGGAATATTTTGTGGCCTATGACACGCCGCGCCAGCCGACAGTCCAGGGCCGCAGCGACTGCCACATTGCCCGGCGCTTGCCCGACACCACAGGCCAAGACGAGCTGCTTGCGGCTTTGCAGGCCCTAGACATCGGGTCGGACTCGCTTACCATCATGAGCATGGCCGATGTGGGCATCACCTTTGCGGATCGGTTCGAGGTATCATGCGGCGGGCGTTGATGCTTGCCCTCGGACTGGTCACGCTTGGGCTGTTGGCGGTCATCTTCCGGTATCACACCGAGATCGTCTCCTGGGCGATCGCCCAGCAGCGTGACTTCCAGAACGGCCTCGCCCGAGGCTTGCGAGCCTTGAAGGCGGGCGATGCCGGAGCTTGGGCTGGTTTCATCAGCCTGTGCGGCGGCTACGGGTTCCTTCATGCTGTCGGACCCGGCCATGGCAAGTTCCTGATGGGCGCCTACAGCGCCGCACGTCCGGTCAGGACGGGGCCGCTGATCCTTGCGACAGTGGCCGCGTCGCTAGGACAGGCGCTGACGGCGGTGCTGCTGGTGGCCGGAGGCATCGGGCTCTTCGCCCTGACCCGGCAGCAGATGACCACCCTGGCCGAGACGACCCTGACGCAGCTGAGCCTGGTTTCGATCCTGCTGATCGGCTTATGGCTGGTGCTGCGCGGCAGCCGGCGGGTGGCGGCGGTCGTCCTTCCGCGCAAGGCAACTCACCCTGGCATGGCCTTGGCAGGACACGCCCATCCCGGCTCGGCCTCGGACCACGGCATGTTCCCTGTGTCAGACCCCCACCACAACCATCACCATCACGACCATGGCTGCTGCTCGGGCTGCGGCCACGCCCATGCTCCTTCGCCCCAAGCCATCGCCGCCGCAACGACCTGGCGAGAGCTTGCCGGCGTCATCGGAGCCATCGCCATCCGCCCATGCAGCGGAGCGGTGCTTCTTCTCGTGCTGACCTGGCAGATGAACATCCTGCCCGCAGGCATCGCCGGGGTCTTTGCCATGGCCACCGGCACCGCTTGCCTGACGCTTCTTGTTGCCTTGATGGGACAGGCACTTCGCACCGGCGCCTTGGCAGGCATGACGGAGTCGAACGCCCTGCGCGTCATGGCCGCAAGCTTGGAGATGGTCGGCGGGCTGGCAGTCGTGCTGCTGGCAGGAGAAGGACTTGGCCTGATCTGACGCCAATGCCGCCGGAAGAAACCATGGCCTAATGCACGCCTGTTGAACCTTGGTGCGTTGCCAGTAAGCGGCCTCGGGTCGGGACGATCTCCACGGGGTAACTGTCGCCCCAGATGCGTAGGCAATCCTTCGCCAACATCTTCCGTTCTGCCCGGTCAAGCCGGGCTAGCACCGCCTCTACATCGCCACGCATTTCGCGCAGCAACCGGTCCCACAAGCGCAGGACAGATCGCGGGCTCCAGGGCAAGGCCGCTGCGGCGAGCCAGGTCCGCAACTCGGGCGGCAGCCGGTCATAGTGGTCCATGGGCCGCGTGCAGCTACGTCCTTTAAGCGAGGTAGCGAGATTGCGGGTCATGCCTGCGACCGATCTTTGGGTTCAAAATCCCATGCGGGGTCGATCACAGCCAGAAGCCGCGTCCCGCCAGTGCCCTCGATGGGGGGTGAGCGGTGAAGAAGGCCCGTCCGTTCCCCCGGCCAACGCCTGCCGCGCAGCAGCGCCACGCTGCCCGTTGTGACTGCCATGGGCGCGGCCTCCTGCCCTGGCTGGGCCAATTGCGTGCCCATGCCGCGATAGGTGCAAAGCATCCGCACCGTCTTGTTGTCGATGTGGAACTTGCGGCAGGCATTTGTTGTGACGACATCCAGGCGCAAATGCATCATTGGCGCATCCATGACCTCAGCCATGATCTCAGCCAGCACGGTGATGTCGCCCGCGAGCATGTCGCGAAACTGGTCTTGGGGCGTTCCGGCCAGATCGCAGGCGGCATGAACGCAAGGTGCGACCGAACCGACTGCGACGATGGTGCGCAACCGGGGCAATTGATGGACGGGAAGCGCGTCGATCCGTTGCGTGAACTCCGGCAGCGGATCGCGCTGCCAGACGGCGGCGGCGACGCCGCGATGTGAGATGCCATCCAGGATAGCGGCATCGCGGGCCTGCAGGATGGCCCGCGCCGCGTCCGGCTTCGGGAATGCGACGACGTTCATGCCGGCACGATCTTTCCGGGCAGAGAGTTCACCAGCATGGTCTCCTGCGGTCGGAAATGGATGACCGAGCGGATGGACTCCCCTGCATGAAGCAGGTCGAAAGCGGTGTTGATCTGCTCATGCGTCATGTTGTGGGTGATGTAAGGGTCCACGCTGAAGTCGCCGCGCAGCCATTCGTCCACCATGCCCGGCAATTGGCTGCGGCCCAAAACGCCGCCGAAGGCCGAGCCCCGCCAGACGCGGCCTGTCACAAGCTGGAACGGCAGGGTCGAGATTTCCTCACCGGCTCCCGCAACACCGATTACCGTGCATTCGCCCCAGCCCTTGTGGCAGCATTCCAGCGCGGAACGCATCACGTTGACGTTGCCGATGCACTCGAAGCTGTAATCCACCCCGCCATCGGTCATGTCGATGATGACCTGATGGATCGGTTCGGCGAAGTCCTTCGGATTGATGCAGTCATCCGCGCCCAAGTTTCTGGCCAACAGGAATTTCGAAGGGTTCGTGTCGATGCCGATGATGCGACGCGCACCGACCATCTTGGCGCCCTGGATCACCGCCATACCCACCGCGCCGAGGCCGAAGACCGCGACGGTGGAGCCCGGCTCGACCTTGGCCGTGTTGCGCACCGCACCCATGCCGGTCGGCACCGCGCAGCCCATCACGCTGGCCTTGGCAAGCGGCGCCTCCTTCGAGATCTTCGCCACCGCAATCTCGGGCAGCACGGTGTATTCGCTGAAGGTGCTGGTGCCCATGTAGTGGTGGATCATTTTGCCCTTGTAGGAAAAGCGGGATGTTCCGTCGGGCATGACCCCCCGCCCCTGCGTCTTGCGGATCGTCTGGCACAGGTTGGTCTTGCCTGACTTGATATAAGGGCAGTTCGGATCCTCAGGCGTATAAAGCGGGATGACGTGATCGCCCGGCCGCACCGAGGTCACGCCTGGACCGATCTCCTCGACAATGCCCACGGCCTCATGGCCCAGAACGGCGGGGAACAGCCCCTCGGGGTCAGCGCCCGACAGGGTGAACATGTCGGTGTGGCACAGGCTGGTGGTGACGATGCGGATCAGGACCTCTCCGGCCTTTGGACCTTCGAGGTCGATCTCCTCGATCTCCAGCGGACGGTTCGGTTCCCATGCGATCGCGGCGCGGGTTTTCATGATGGTTCCTCCTCTCGATCAGGTCAGGCGACCCTTTTCTGGCCCCAATGCGGGAACGGGTCGGGCAGCTTGGCCCAAGCCTGCGGGGTGTAGTCGATCGCATCGACAAGGGCGGCATCCAGCGCCGCGGTGATCGCCGCACGGTTCATGTCGGCGCCGATGAACACCAGTTCCTGCCGCCGGTCACCCCAAGGCTCGACCCAGTTCTTTTCCATCTCGGCCAAAGCCTGCGGATGGGTCGGCCAGCGATCCTGCGGCACCGAGGCCCACCAGCCGCCCAGGGGCTGTACCGTGGACATCGCGCCTGCCAGGCTGAACTCCACCGCCCAGTTCGGACGGCTGGCGATCCACATGTGTCCCTTGGCTCGGATCACGCCCGGCAGGTCGCCGTTCAGGACGGCGTGGATCTTCTGCGGGTGGAACGGCTTGCGGGCGCGATAGACGAACGAGGAGATGCCGTATTCCTCGGTCTCGGGAACATGGTCGACAAAGCCATAGAGTTCCTTGGCCCACATCGGGTTCATGTGCGCACGGTCGAAGTCGAACAACCCGGTGCCAAAGATGGCGTTTGGCTCGACGCGGCTGAAATCGGTCTCGATCAGCCTGGCATCAGGGTTCAGGGCGCGAACAATCTTGCGCGCCTTGTCCAGCCGCTCGGGGCCGGCGGCGGTCACCTTGTTCAGGATGATGACATCGGCGAATTCCATCTGATCGGTCAGCAGATCGACCAGCGTGCGTTCATCGTCCTCGCCCAGGGACTCGCCCCGGTCGGCGATGAAATCCTGGCTGTCGAAGTCATTGGTGAGGTTTACGGCATCGACTACCGTCACCATCGTATCCAGCCGCGCCGCATCCGACAGGCTGTTGCCCTCGGCATCACGGAAGTCGAAGGTCGCCGCGACCGGCAGAGGCTCGGCAATGCCGGTGGACTCGATCAGCAGATAATCAAAGCGCCCTTCGTCGGCCAAGCGGCGCACCTCGACCAGCAGATCATCGCGCAGGGTGCAGCAGATGCAGCCATTGGTCATCTCGACCAGCTTTTCCTCGGACCGCGACAGCTCAGCGCCATCGCGGACCAGATCGGCGTCGATGTTGACCTCAGACATGTCATTGACGATCACGGCCACGCGGCGGCCGTCCCGATTGTTCAGAATGTGGTTGAGAAGCGTGGTCTTGCCCGCGCCCAGAAAGCCGGACAGAACGGTGACGGGCAGGCGCGTGTCCTCGGAAGGTTGGCTCGCTGACATGGCATCCTCAATAGTGTGATGTTATCACGTTACTTAAATAGCGGGATTCATTCGTGCCTGCAACGCCGTTTTCTTGTCGGGCGGCACAACCATCATGGACAGCATCGAAAAGGCCGAGCAGACCAGTCTAAGGAGAGGCGTGCCCCAAACGGCAAGGATACCCGGTCGACATCACCTTGCCGCGATACGCCATGAGGGCTTTGCCAAAGTCGACACCGCGTAGCAGATGTTCGACAACTGTGTGATCTTCGCCTGCCTATCAGAAGATCAGTGAGCGGTGCAGCTGCGCACCTGCCCATGCCCCGTCCCCTACGGCCAGCGACACCGAGTGCGGCATGCGCCCGGCATCGCCGCAAGCATAGATGCCGGGAACGGACGTTTCCTTGCTGGACTGGGTCACGATCAACTGGCCGAGCGGGCCCTCCTCGATCTCGCAGCCAAGCAAGGACGCCAAGTCCGAAGGCAGCATAGCGCGGCTGGCCGTGAACAGGCCAGCAAAGCCGAGTAGCCGCCCGTCCCTCAATCGAACATCAGCGCGGCCTTCCAAGGCGGCGACGGGCGTCGGCTCGATGGTCACGCCGCGGCCTGACAGATCGGCCCGCATTTCATCGTCAGGCTCGACTGCGCCATTGGTCAGCAGCGTGACCTTGCCCCATTCCGGCAGCATCTGTGCTTGATGCAGCGACATCGACCCGGTCGCGATCACGCCAATCTTGCCCATCTCCAGTTCATATCCGTGGCAATAGGGGCAGTGGAACACAGTGCGGCCCCAACGTTCGGTCAACCCCGGAACTGGCGGCAGTTCGTCACGCACACCGCTTGCCAGCAAAAGACGTCGGCCATGATGGACGCTGCCTTCGTCCAGAGTGACGGCAAACGCATCCTTTTGTCCCTTGGCTTCCACAACGGTCCCGTCCACCCATGTGAGCGTCGGATAGTGCGAGAGCTGGTCCTTCGCCGTTTTCCAGATCACGGCCGGGTCCATGCCGTCCTGGCCCAGAAACCCATGCGAATGGTGGGCGAACCGGTTGCGCCGCTGGCCTGCGTCCACGATCAGCACCGTGCGCCGTGCGCGCAATAACTGCAGCGCCGCCGCCATGCCTGCATAGCTGCCGCCAATCACGATAACGTCCTGCCGCATTGTCTTGTCCTTTACTGATACTGCTTTTGCCTAGGCGGCATCACAGCCGATGCCGCGAGATGGGCTGCCGCAAGCGAGACGCGGGCGCGAGAGATAAACCTGCACCACGTTTCCTGCGTCGTGCTCCAACACCTTCTCAACCTGACAGCCGGCGGAGAGGCTGATCCTCGACTGAGACGCCAAGCTCCAGAAGTTGGTCGCGAATGTCATCGGCGGCGAGGAAATCCCGGCGGTCCCGTGCTGCTGCGCGCGCGTCCTGCAAAGCGCGAATACGATCCTCGTTTTCTGTCCCTGCCCTGGGCTCAAGTCCGGCCTGCCAGGCAGCTTCCGTCTTCTGCAGCAGGCCCAGTTCGGCCCCGGCCTCCACAAGCGCGGCAACGTAGCGGGGGCGCCGATCAGCGTCGCTCGTGCGCGCCGCCTCGGCCAGGGCGAACAGCTCGGCCAAGGCGGCAGGCGTGTTCAGATCATCATCCAGAGCCGCCCGGAACGGCACGAGAAGCGGGCTGTCTCGAGTCAGGCGCATTGTCTTCGGCCCCTCGCCTACGGCCGCATAAAGCCGTGACAGCGACCGGACGGCCTGCGGCAAAGTTTGCGCAGTCCAGTCGAGTGGCTGGCGATAAGGCGCGGACAGCAGCGCAAGGCGAACGGCCTCACCCGGTGCCTCAGCCAGCAGCTCCCGCATGAGCACCACATTGCCCAGCGACTTGGACATCTTTCGTCCCTCGACGGTCACAAAGCCGTTGTGGATCCAGAACCTGGCTCGGGTGCCCTGGGCGATCTCGTTCTCATGGTGCGGAAACTGCAGGTCCATTCCGCCGCCATGGATGTCGATGGGATTGCCCAGGTGATGCTCGATCATGGCCGAGCATTCGATGTGCCAGCCGGGTCGGCCCCTGCCCCATGGACTGTCCCATCCGGGCTGGCTCGGATCCGAGGGTTTCCACAGCACGAAATCCGCCGGGTCGCGCTTGAAGGGTGCAACCTCGACCCGAGCGCCAGCGATCATGTCGCCGCGCTTGCGGCGCGACAGCAAGCCATAAGAAGGAAAGGACGGCACATGATAAAGAACATGCCCTTCCAAGCTATAGGCATGATCCGCCGCGATCAGGCGCTGGATCAGACCGATGATCTGCGGGCGATGATCGGTCACCTTCGGCTCGATCGTTGGCGAACGCACGCCAAGCGCGGCCAAATCCGCGTGATAGGCGGCCGTGAACCGTTCTGTGATGGTCGAGATCGGGACGCCCGCTGCCGCGGCGGCCGCGTTGATCTTGTCGTCCACATCCGTCAGGTTTCGAGCATAGATCACCCGGCCGAAATGCCGCTCCAGCACCCGCACCAGAACGTCGAAGACCACGGCAGGACGGGCATTGCCGATATGGGCATAGTCGTAAACCGTCGGCCCGCAGACATACATGCGGACCTCCTGCGGGTTGCGGGGGATGAAGGGCTGCTTTGTGCCGCCCAAGCTGTTGGTGAGTGTCAGGGTCATAGGTGTTCACCCCTGGCAGCCGAGTCCGGAGTATCGGCAAAGGTATCCTGGCAACTCGCGCAGCGGCCCTGCAGTTCGACAACCCGCCGCCCGACCTGAAAGCCAAGCCGTGTCGCGCGGCTTGCGAACTCCGCCTCCAAGTCCGACAGGTCCATCTCCAGCGTGGCCCCGCAGTCGTTGCACAGGAAGAACGCCCGAATGGCGGGAGCGCCCGTATGCGCGATGGGCAGGAACGCATTGCGCGTTTCGATCCGGGTCACAAAGCCTTGCTGTTGGAGAAACTCAAGTGCGCGATAAGCCGTCGGAGGATCCACGCGCTTGCCGAGACGCTGCTGAAGAGCGCGGATGAGCTCGTAGGCCCCGAGGGGGTTATCGCAGTCAAGAAGCGCTTCGAGTGCAAGGCGGCGCAATGGCGTGAACTTCACACCGCGTTCCGCACAGAGCAGTGCCGCGTGATCCGCAGTCAGGGTGCGCGATGAAGAAGGGTCCGCCTGGGGCATGGTCTCGCAATCCGGCTGATAGTAATGTTATTACGTATCTTATCACCAGATGCAAGCACCAGAGAACGACATTCGGCCTTGTCAGCGGGCTTGTTCAGACGTTGGCGGCGATGTCAGGCGACCAAGGGAAATAGAAAGGCAATCTCGGTGGTGAGGTGCTCGGCAAGAACCGTGTATCTCTCTGGCACCACGACCGACGTCATGCTGCGGCGCAAGCCTTACAGGTTCCCCTGATCTCGATAACGGCGCGGGACAGCTTGAACTCCTGATCCTTCGTCCACGCCCGAAGCCGCTCTTCCACGGTGCTATCCGAAAATTCGTCCGCCCGTCCGCAATCCTCGCAGATCGCAAAAGCAATGAACCCATGCTTGTGCCCGTCTCCGTGATCATGCGGATGGGCGCAGGCCACAAAGGCGTTGATGCTTTCGAGCCGATGGACCAGCCCATATTCGAGCAGCTTGTCCAGGGCGCGGTAAACCTGCAGAGGCGCCTTGAAGCCTTCGCTGCGCAGATCGTCCAGGACGTCATAGGCGCTGACAGGTGTCCCACGCTTTTGAAGCGCAGCAAACACCAAGGCCTGATTGCGCGTGAGTTCTGATTTCTGTGCCATCACTTCTCCAATCAGGCCCTACTTGCTGATCACAAATGTGTATGTAATAACATTACTCGCACAAACGAGTCCTTGATCAGTCATGCCTGCAATTTCGGCCAACAAGAAGCCCTTGAACAACGAAGCGGTGATTTCCTTGAGGGATCTAACAGCAGGTTACAACCGCCATGCAGCGGTTCATCACCTGAATGGCGAGGTTCGGCGCGGCGCATTGATGGCAATCGTCGGCCCGAACGGATCGGGCAAGTCGACGCTGATCAAGAGCATTGTTGGAGTTCTGAAGCCGATGAGCGGCACCTGCCACGTCGCCCGTGATGTGACGATGGCCTATCTGCCGCAGCAGTCCGAGCTTGACCGCAGCTTTCCGGCGCGTGTGAAGGACCTTGTCCAACTCGGCTTGTGGCAGCGGCGCGGCCTGCTGAGCCGCTACCGCAACGAAGATCGGCAGCGGATCACCGAAGCGCTTTGTGCGGTTGGTCTTGAGGAGTTCGGCGACCGTCCCATCGACACCCTGTCAGGGGGACAGTTGCAAAGGGCGCTGTTCGCGCGGGTTCTGGTACAAGATGCTGACCTGATCCTGTTGGACGAACCGTTCAACGCGGTCGATGAAAAGACCATCCGCGACCTAGTCGCGCTGCTGCGCCGCTGGCAGGCCGAAGGACGGACTGTTGTCGTGGTCGTGCATGACCTCGATCTGGTTCGGGCCAGCTTTCCCGAAGCATTGGTGCTGGCCCGCCGTCCCATTGCCTGGGGTCCAACTGCTCAGGTCGTCACCGCTGAGAACATGACGCGCGCCCGGCAGTTCCAGGAAGCCTGGAACGACGATGCGCACTGGTGCGAACCTGCCCCCGCCCTGCAGGAGGCGTGATGTTCGAGTTCCTGGTGGCGCCCTTTCTTGAATTCGCCTTCATGCAGCGCGCCCTGTTCGGTGCCCTGCTGTTGTCGCTGTCGGCATGCCCTGTCGGCGTCTTCCTGATGCTGCGCCGCATGAGCCTGACGGGCGACGCCATGTCGCACGCGATCCTGCCGGGCGCGGCGGCGGGATTTCTGCTCTATGGGCTGGAAATCGTGCCGATGACCGTTGGCGGGCTGATCGCCGGGGCGTTGGTAGCGCTTGCCGCCGGCACGGTCGCTCGGCTGACGGTTCAAAAGGAAGACGCCTCGGTGGCCGCCTTCTATCTCGTCTCGCTGTCGATCGGGGTTGTCATGGTGTCGCTGCGCGGATCCAGCGTCGATCTGATGCATGTGCTGTTCGGAACGGTTCTGGCGCTGAACGACGCGGCGCTGTGGCTGATCGTGCTGGTCACGGCCGTGACGCTTCTGACACTGGCGCTCTTCTGGCGGGCGCTCGTGGCGGAATGCCTTGACCCGCTGTTCCTGCGGTCGGTGTCACGGCTGGGCGGCGTCGTGCACTTTCTGTTCCTGGGCCTTGTCGTGCTGAATCTCGTGGCCGGTTTCCAGGCGCTCGGCACTCTGTTGTCGGTCGGGTTGATGATCCTGCCCGCCGCCGCCGCGCGGTTCTGGGTCAATGACGTGGCAGCCATGTGCATCGTGGCCATCGGCATCGGCATTGCCGCATCGCTGGGCGGCCTGCTGCTCTCCTATCACGCAAGCCTGCCCTCTGGCCCGGCCATCATTCTCTCGGCGGGCGGAGTGTACCTGGTGTCGCTCCTGGTGGGGCCGCGGGGCGTGCTGCGCCTGCTGTTGCCGCAATTCCGTCACCGCACCGCCTGACATGGCAAAGGACTTTGAATGACACGCTGGCTGATCCACACTGTTGCATGTATTGTTATAACATTTGGCGCAGGCGCTGCACAGGCTGAGAACTTGAACGTCGTCGCCTCGTTCTCGATCATCGGAGACTTCGCAACGGAGGTTGGTGGGGACCGCATCAACCTCAAGGTGCTTGTCGGTCCAGACTCGGATTCGCATGTCTATGAGCCCCGGCCGGCGGATGCCATGGCGCTGATGCGCGCCAATGTAGTGCTGACCAACGGGCTGGAATTCGAAGGCTTCATGGACCGTCTGATCGCCGCCAGTGGCACCGAGGCGACGGTCGCGACACTGACCGACGGCATGGATACCATGGAGGAGCCGGGCGGCGGTCACTATCACTACGTCAATGGTGAGGCGATCTTCCATGCCGGAGCGCATGACCCCCATGCCTGGCAGTCTGTTGCCAATGCCAAAGTCTATGTCGCCAACATCGCCGACGTTTTCTGTGACGCCGATGCCGAAGGTTGCCAGACCTATCGGGCGAATGCGGAGCGCTACACGGCCAAACTTGACGCGTTGGATGCCGCAATCCGTGCTGATGTCGCAGCTTTGCCGAACGATCGCCGCACCGTGGTTGTCGCCCACAATGCCTTTCGCTACTTCGAACAGGCTTACGGCATCCACTTCCTATCTCCGCAAGGCGTCTCGACCGAGTCCGAGGCGGCTGCCGCCGATGTCGCGGGTCTGATCCGCCAAATCCGGGACACGGGTGCAGGCGCGATCTTTGCCGAAAACATCAGCGACACCCGCCTGCTGGAACGCATTGCGGCAGAGTCCGGGCTGAGGCTCGCCGGCACGCTCTATTCCGACGCCCTGTCAGCACCCGGCGGTCCAGCACCGACCTACCTGGCGATGATGCGCCACAATGCCGGCGCGATCACGGCGTCCCTCTCCAGCCACTGAATTCCCAAACCCGGGGCCCGCCCAACGCAAGCCCCATCGTTCCCATCAAGGAGACAGACAGATGCTAAGATATCTCGCAGGCGCCACAGCCATGGCCCTGATCATGAGCGGTGCCGCATTCGCCCAGGACCATGATCACGATCATGACAACGTGACGCTCTACCGTGTCTTCGTCGGCGATCATGCGGAGCCACGTGTCACGGTGATTGATCTGCAAAACCATGATCATGGAGAAGAAGGCCACGACCACGATGACGAGACCTGGACCTTCGACACGACAGGTCAGGTCAAGCTCTTCGGCGTCGCCAATGGCGCAGTTGTGGCGGCGGTGCAGTCGGATGATGACGCGGTGCATTTCTTCAAAAGTGGCATCGAACTCCACAATCACGGCGATCATTCGGACATCGAGATCGCGGATCCGGAGGCCATCCCGACTGTTTTGACCGGCCCGCGTCCGTTCCATCTGGTCGATCACGGCGGCAAGGTGGTGATCAACTATGACAAGGGCGGCTATGCCGAGATCCTCGACGGCCATCACTTGAGCCATGGCGAAGTCGAACCGGTGAAATTCCCGCAATCGCGCGCACACCACGGCTTCGTTGCCCCTCTGGGCTCCGCCTGGCTGTCCACCGTCGCTTCCGACACTCCGGTCGAGGGCGATGCCTCGGTGCCACGCCTTGGGCTGCAGGCCTTCATCGAGGACGGTAAACCGGCCGGTGACCTGGCCACCTGCACAGCGATCCATGGCGAGGCCTTCTCGGGTGCCTATCTTGCGGCCGGCTGCAGGGAAGGTGTGCTGACTGCCACCGCTGCTGCCGATGGCGTGTCCTACAAGATGCTGGAATACCCCGCCGAATTGCCGACAGGCGAGACCACCGGCACACTTCTTGGCTCGACCGCCATCCAGGTCTTTCTCGGCAATTACGGCCCCAAGGGTCTGGTCGTGGTCGATCCCGTCGATGCGCCGTCTTTCCGCTATATCGAACTGCCCTTCCGTCGGGTGGATTTCGCGCTGGATCCGGCGAAGCCCGCCAATGGCTACGTCCTGACCGAGGATGGTACGCTGCACCGGGTCGACCTGCTGAAGGCCGAAATCACCGCCAGCGCCAAGGTGACGGAAGCCTATTCCATGGACGGTCATTGGAATGATCCCCGTCCGCGGATCGCTATGGCTGGTGATAACATCGTGATGACCGATCCCAATGCAGGCCTGCTGCGGGTCATCTCCGCGGAAACGCTGGAAGAGCAGGAGACCATCCAGGTCGAAGGCAAGCCTTACAACCTGGCCGTGGTTGGCGGCAGCGGAGTTGTCCACGAAGGTGAGGGTCACGATCACGCCGGCCACAGCCATGGAGACCCGAAGATCTACACTGGTATCTTTGAAGACAGTCAAATCGCCGATAGGCCTCTGTCTGACTACGCAGGCGATTGGCAG
Organism: Paracoccus benzoatiresistens; assembly: GCF_026913015.1. Classification (GTDB taxonomy): domain Bacteria; phylum Pseudomonadota; class Alphaproteobacteria; order Rhodobacterales; family Rhodobacteraceae; genus Paracoccus; species Paracoccus benzoatiresistens. The sequence goes on along the minus strand of NZ_JAPTYD010000017.1, from coordinate 1,375 downwards.
TCGGTTTATCCGTTCCTTCAGGACGGGACCCTTGATCCGGTTTGGGACCATAAGGCCGCAAAGGGGTCGAAGAGCGTCGAAGAGTACCGGGCCGAATACGAAACTGGTTACCGCACCGATGTCGAGCGCATCACGATCGAAGGGGACTTGATCACCTTCTACCAGAACGGCGAGCCGATAGAAGGCCGCTATGCATATGACGGCTACGAGGTCTTGACCTACGCTGCCGGAAACCGTGGTGTTCGCTTCATTTTCTCGAAGACCGAAGGGGATGAGGCGGCCCCGCAATTCGTGCAGTTCAGCGACCATGGGATCGCACCCGCGAAGGCCGATCACTACCACCTTTATTGGGGCAATGACCGAGCCGCCCTTTTGGAGGAGGTCACCAACTGGCCGACTTACTATCCGTCGACGCTGAAGGCGGACGACATTGTTAAAGAGATGCTTGCGCACTGAGCAGGGCTTGCTGAACCAGGTGTCGTCCGGCTCCCTGTCGGGCGACATGAGGAGCACGCTTGGCGAGTGTGAGACCGGCATAGAACATCGGGATTGTCGCACAAGCCAAGGTCGTGTCGCGAATGTGGTAGGAATTCCCTGGCAGCGCGCTCCGGGCATGTGAAATTGGCTTCGATCAGGCGGCGAGGTCAAGGGACATCGGCACGAGTGGTTGAGAGAGGGTTTCCCATCCGTCGACCTTTCGCATCTGGATCTGCCCTGACGCCAAGAGCGCCCAGAGCAGCATCGGCACGGTTTCGGCGCAGGGCAGCACGGTCTGGGTCTTGATGCGGCGCCGGAATTCCTCGTTCAGACGCTCGATGGCATTGGTGGTCCGTGCCGACTTCCATTGTGAAGGATCGAGGCGGGTGAAGGTGAAGAGCCGGTCACCTGCTTCCTCCAGGCTGTCGGCCACGGCCCGGCACTTGAGCTTCCACTTGCGTATGAAAGCCTTGCGGCGCGTCTCGATCTCGGCGGCCGTGTCGGCATAGATCATGTCGCGGTAGTCCTCGGTCAGCTCGTCATGCAGGCGCTTGGGCGCGTGGCCGAGCAGGTTGCGGTGCTTGTGAACCGTGCAGCGCTGGATGGCCAGGTCCTCGCCCCAGAGCGCCACGAGCGCGGCTTCCAAACCGGGAGCGCCGTCAACGATCACGAGCTCCGGGCGCCTCAGGCCCCGCGCATCCAGATCCGTGAGGAATTGGCTCCAGGCAGCTGTGCTTTCGCCGCCCATGTTCCTGATGGCGAGGAGCACCTTTTGTCCATCGCGCCGCACGCCGATCGCCGCCAGCACCGAGATGTTGGTGGCCTTGCGGTCCAGCCGGGTCTTGATGACGGTGCCGTCGAGAATGAGCCGCACGATCTCTTCGCCGGCCAGATCGCG
>NZ_JAPTYD010000177.1 GCF_026913015.1 Paracoccus benzoatiresistens | reverse complement strand
GGAAAGGCCCACCAGATAGATGGCATCGGGCGTAAGATCGGGTCCAGTGCCAAGGTTCACTCTCACCGCCCAGCCTTCATCCTTCATGCCCGCGACGAGCTTGTCGAACGTGAGCGGCAGACTGGCAATGTCGATCCTGTCAGTGCCAGGCTCGAAATCATGGATGTAGTCGACCCCGCACCCCCGTCCGAACACGAACACATCAGAACTGCCATCCTTCTTGTAGTTCCCACCCCACAGGTGATCGGTCCCTCCGCCGCCCACGAGAACATCGCTACCGAGACCGCCGATCAGCTTGTCCTTTCCACTCTCTCCGGCCAGATAGTCTGCGCCGGCATGGCCGAACAGCTGATCGTCTCCGGCACCACCGAAAAGGCGATCATTCCCATCATCGCCATAGACGGTGTCGTTTCCGCTGCCGGCGGCGATCAGGTCTGCCCATCGGGATCCATCCATCAGATCGCTGGCGTCGCTGCCCACCCCCTGACGATCTGCCAAGGACGGCTCCTCACTCAAGCTCGGATTGCGGGTGTTTCTTGCTTCGAGCTCATAGACCCTGATGTAATCGACACGCAGCGCATCACTGAAGTCGGTGGTGGTGTCCGGATCGGCTGCCCATCCGCCTACCGCGAGGTTGAGGATCAGGTACATCTCCTCGGTCAAGACGACATTCTCCTCGCGAACGAGAGCGCCATCGTAGTACCAGGCCATCGAGTCCGAGGTCCACAGCAGGCCGTAGGTATGGAAGCCCTCTCCCGCGCCCTCGACCGCTACCGCCAGACTGTCGGGCGATCCATCGGACCAGACATTCGTATGCAAGATGCCCGTGTTCTCGCCGAGGAACTCGAACACATCGATTTCGGCCGACCAATCGCCATCCGCCGGCAACAGCCAGAATGCGCTCCACAAGCCGACTTCATCCGGCACATCGGCCCTGATCTCGATATGGCCCGTCGCAACCGAGAAGCTCATCTCGGTTGTCAGCAAGCCGGAACTGTACCCTGATCCGCCCGCATGCGCGCGCT
>NZ_JAPTYD010000176.1 GCF_026913015.1 Paracoccus benzoatiresistens | reverse complement strand
ATGTCGTCTCGTCTCATCCGCCGAACATGTCACATTCGACCACAGGAAGGAATCTTCTGTTAGGCGGTGAACACTAGCTACTTCTGCACTGAAGCGATTTGGCACAGCTTGAAATCACTCTTGGTTTGCGTTTACACGCTCATTGCGCAGGAAGCATGGATATTTACTGAAGCCAGCAAGGTCACATACATGGCGCCCGAATGTGTCCTCCAAGTTAATCCTGCCCCGTTCGTTGTGCGCGCCGTTGTGAATTCTGAATAGCACCAGCGGTTCGGCTTGAGCTGCTTTACCGCGGGCGAGCCGATGTGCCGCTGTTTAAAGACTAGGCAGAGACCAGCTTCCCGCAAGTTGCCTTTTTGTTGGCCGCATTTGTCGGTGCAATACGAGAGCTTCGGGCTGCCGAAGGCCTCTTTGCCGGTGCGTATCGCTACGTTGCGCTTGTCTAGGCGGTCTTTTGTGATGTCCAAGAGCTTAGTCTTACTGCGTCAAGCAGCGGTTAGTTCGGCTTCGAACAGGCGCGATCGGCCGGCATGTAAAACTTGGGAACCGAGCGCCAAAAGCCTGTGTGTCCTCAAAGGGACGCTGCGGTGCTATTTTGGGCACGTTGCGGACGACGCATTCTACGAGACTGAACGGATGTGGGTTCCGAGCTTCTCGTGCATCATGTCCCGCTTTCTTCTCTTGGCTGTTTGCGCCTTCGCTGTAATTGAGGATCAAGTGCACCATCAACTCGGTCTGCGTCAGCCGCGCCTTGTCAAGCCAGGTTTGCCATTACGGTGGCAAATTCCTTCCGGAATTCAGAGGACTTGTTGGCTTCCGGAGTGTCAGTCAAGACAGCACAGTCAAAAGCGTCAATTAGACAAATATTGGATTCTGTTACAACCAGCGATTGAAGGCATCTGCGTAGAAGGCTAATGGGTATATGCATATGGCATTCGGCCAACGTAATTATTAACAAAGGTGTCAACACAATGACTCGCAAGGTAACCAAGGCCATCTTCCCCGTAGCTGGTCTGGGCACGCGGTTTCT
>NZ_JAPTYD010000175.1 GCF_026913015.1 Paracoccus benzoatiresistens | reverse complement strand
GCCAACGAGACGCTCACCAACCTTCCGGGCTTTCACGCGGACAAGGCCGACCTGACCCTGACGGTGAACCGCTCCGACCTCGACCGCGTGATGGCGGGCGAGACGGACCTGGGGGCGCTGCTGGCCGATGGCACGGCCCGGGGCGAGGGGGATCTCTCGGTCCTCGAAAAGCTTGCATCGCTCATGGTCAGCTTCGATCCGCGCTTCGAGATCATGCCCGGCACGAAGGCGCGCACCGAACTGGCGGCACTGGAGCCTTTCGGGGGCGATGTCGGGGCCGTCATCCCGGAATGAACCTGGCTGACATCCAGACCGGCGCCGCCCCCCGCCGGCGCCGCTCTTATGTCCCTGGAGACCCAACCGCAGGGAAACTTTCTGGAGGAGACAGGCCATGCGCCGAGACAGGGCCGCAGTGTCGCTGATCGTTCTGCTGACCGGACCATGGGCTGGCCAGGCGCGGGCCCAGGACGACGAGGATCTTGCCCAGCAACTCGCCAACCCTGTCGCCTCGCTGATCAGCGTGCCGTTCCAACTCAACTACGACGACGGCATCGGGCCAGAGGGGGACGGATCGCGGTATCTTCTGAACATTCAACCGGTCGTTCCCTTTTCCCTCGGCCAGGATTGGAACCTGATCTCGCGCACCATCATTCCGGTCGTCCATCAAAGCGATGTGCTTCCCGGGTCTGGATCGCAGACAGGTGTCGGCGATATCGTGCAGAGCTTCTTCTTCTCGCCGAAGGCACCGACCGCGGGCGGCGTCATCTGGGGCGTGGGTCCGGTTTTCCTGCTGCCAACCGCCAGTGACGAGTTGCTCGGCACCGGAAAGTGGGGCGCCGGTCCAACAGGTGTCGTGCTGGTGCAGCGCGGGCCGTGGACCGTGGGCGGGCTGGCCAACCATCTCTGGTCATTCGCGGGCGACGAGGACCGCGCGGATGTCAACCGGACGTTCCTGCAGCCCTTCGCCTCCTACACAACCCCCGAAGCCTGGACCTTCACCCTGCAGACCGAGAGCACCTATGACTGGGAGACCGAGCAGTGGTCGGTTCCCGTCAACGCGGTGGCTTCAAAGCT
>NZ_JAPTYD010000174.1 GCF_026913015.1 Paracoccus benzoatiresistens | reverse complement strand
GAGCTCGTAAATACCTGCGCAACCTGGGCAACCGCCCCGCGCAAGCCAAAAGGCAATGGGACGTAGACGTCGCATACAGTCGACTGATATGGCTTGCAAGATGAGACAGGGGTTTTCCATGGGCATTCTAAGCGACGCCTTTCACGACAACCATCTGGATCCGGCAATCATAGCCGACCGGCTGCGGACGACGAAGGACGATGTCGCCTGGTCCGCGGGTCTGGGGCGGGACGCCGTTCTGCGCCAGCGTCGTCTGATGAGCGACCCCACCCAGCGGCGTCTCCGCGAAATGGTTGAGATCGTCAATCTGGTGACGCCGCGTTCCGGCAATCCGATTATGGCGTATGCATGGTATCGCCCGGAACCACTGTCTCGCTTTTCCGGCTCGACGGCCATGCAACTTACACGTGAGGGCCGCGCGACCGAAGTTCTTGACTACATCGAGGCGATCGACGCCGGAGTTCATGCCTAAGGCATGAGGTTCACGGGACAGCTTTATCGGGCGATCACGCCGCGTTTTGCTGCCGAACCCCTGTCGGGCGAAGGCGCGCGGCGGTTCGGGAGCCGATCTAACGCCAGGGGCACGTCAGCGCTTTATCTGGCGACCCATTTCGTGACCGCGATCTATGAGGCTAACCAGATCGGCTCTCTCCAATCGACAACCCTGGTGACCTTTGAGGCCGACATCGAAAACCTGTTCGACGCGCGGGATCCGGCGGCACTCTCCCGTGAGGACGTCGATTCGGCAGTCCTGTCGGCGGACACGCGGTTCTGAGAGAACTGCTGTCGAGTGACGCGTGTCCTTGCGCCTGACCCGAGCTCAGGTCCATAGCAAGGAGAGGTTGTCGCAGGAATTCGGACCAGTCGCTAATACCTGGGGCATGAACCATCGACTCTGAAGGTGGTTTGCTTTGCGGCCGACCTCTGATTCACTCCACTGCAAGGCGGAGGAGGATCGAAATGGCAGTAGACATCACACGCACGGACCTTTCGGCATCGGATCTGCGGCGGGAGGCGGCTCGCGTGAAGGACGCGCGAGCGTCGCGCCGGATGCTGGCGCTGGCGCATGTGCTTGAC
>NZ_JAPTYD010000173.1 GCF_026913015.1 Paracoccus benzoatiresistens | reverse complement strand
GTGAAGAACTGGCGATTGCGCAGTCGCGCGATGATCCAGCGCTGAGCAAGAAGAACCGCCCCTTCGACCTTGGCTTTCTTTTAGGTCCAGGACTGCAGTTCATACTGACACTCAAGTTCGCATAGAGTTCGAGGTCACGCACCCGTTCCATCCGTGGTGCGGCCAGCGCTTCGTGCTGTCAACACGCAAGCAGAACTGGGGTGAGGATCGCGTCATGTTCTACGACGCGGATGGGCGGCTTCGTTCGTTGCTTGCGTCGTGGACGGACGTCGACGCACCCGATGTTTTCATTCAGGTCGCAGCGGGCAGGTCCTTCGTGCGTCCAGATGATCTGGCAATCCTGGCGGCATTGATCGAGCAAATCGAGCGCAGCCATGCTGGCTGAAGGCGTGTCAGGCAATTTATGCCGTATATGTAAATCTAATTACGCCGCTTTGCACGAGCGCCGGCATCAGATGCGGTGCAGGTTGGCATGTTCCATAAGCAATCCAGGAGTATGCCGCGTGGCGTAGGTAAGTTGACACGAGTCATGGGTAGGCGTAATTTTCTTTACATTCCAGGAAGAGGTTATACCATGTCCAACGAGACCAAACGCCATCGGCTGCGCGAGCTCGGAGCCCTCAACCCGCGGCCCGAAGCCGTCCGCGCACCCTGGTTTCGCGAGTCCACTTTCTTCGATCCTCTCGATCTCGTGCAGGTGAAGTACGAGATGCTGCGTCACGTTCAGCAGGATGGCGCCAACAAGGCCGAGGCCGCCGCGCTCTTCGGCCTGTCGCGCCCAACCTATTACCAGGCCGAGGCTGCGTTCGAGCGCGAGGGCATTGCCGGCCTTTTGCCGCGCACGCGGGGGCCGAAGTCGGCCCACAAGCTGACCGGCGAGGTCATGCGGCTCATCGAGCAGAGCCAACATGCGGGCGCCCCTCTGCAAGCACGCGCCCTGGCGGAGCTGGTGCAGTCGACGCTCGGCGTCAGGGTCCATCCCCGCAGCATCGAGCGCGCGATCGCACGTAAAAAAAAGGAGGTGTCCGCATATCGTGTTGGTAGTTTCGTGAAAGTGCAGACGGACTAAGATTACCTCGCATTTCC
>NZ_JAPTYD010000172.1 GCF_026913015.1 Paracoccus benzoatiresistens | reverse complement strand
GGCGCAAACCGTGATCGTTCAGGAACAGGCGCTGAACGCCGCCCAGCAGCAGATCGAGCAGATGCAAAGCCAGCCCCAGCAGCAGGGCGGCGGCCTCTTCGGGCGGCTGTTCGGGGGCGGCCAGCCGCAGCCCGCGCGGCCCATGGCCCCGCCCCCGGCGCAGGCTTACGGCCAGCATCCGCAGCACGGCCATGGCGCCAGTCCCTGGAACAGCGGGCGCCCGGCGGGCGGCGGCTTCATGGCCGGGGCGGCGCAGACCGCCATGGGTGTGGCGGGCGGCGTGCTGCTGGGCAATGCCATCGGCGGCATGTTCGCAGGCGATGCTGCCGCGTCTGAGGCGCCCATGGAGGAGCCGACCGACGAGGCGGGCTATGACGACGCCGGTTTCGATGACAGTGGCGAGGAATAAGGGCCGACAGCAGCACGCGCATCCCTGCGCGTGCTGCTTTTCTCAGATCCGGCATGGGGTCCCTTTGGACCCAAGGACCTAAATGAGGCGCCCTGACATCTTGATCGACGAACCGCGCCCGACCCTCAGTCGGGCGTTGACTCGTCTGGCCGAAGACTGGACCGAGCCGCGGATCTCCGTTGCGCAAATGCTGACTGCGTTGGGTGATCGGGGTCTGATCGGGCTGCTGCTGATCCTGGCCCTCTTCAACGTGATCCCAAACCCGCCGGGCACCTCCGCGGTGCTGGGCCTGCCGATGCTGTATCTGTCCTGGCAGATGATGCACGGCCAGATGCCCTGGCTGCCGCAGTTCCTGGCCGGGCGGTCCTTTGACATCGCCCACTTTCGTGCCTTGGTCACCCGCGCCATGCCGTATCTGAACCGCGTCGAGCGACTGCTGCGCCCACGCCTGTCCCCCTTCAGCTCTCCAGCAGCGATGAAGGTCCTGGGAAGCGTCTGCCTGGTCCTGTCCGCCGTGCTGATCCTGCCGATCCCCCTGGGCAACCTCTTGCCTGCCGCAGCCATCGCCATCATCGCCCTGGGCGCCTTGGAGCGGGACGGGGCCTGGATCCTGGGTGGCGTGGTGTTCGGCATCGCGACGATCATCTTTCTGGCCAGCACGATCGTGATCCTGATCGCCGCCCTTTTGCGGCTGCTGGGC
>NZ_JAPTYD010000171.1 GCF_026913015.1 Paracoccus benzoatiresistens | reverse complement strand
ATTCCCAGCGCCATGGCCGAGAGGATGAGGTCGCTCGAGCGGGAGAACCGGGAACTGCGCCAGGCTAACGAGATTCTTCGCAAAGCCTCGGCGTATTTTGCGATGGCGGAGCTCGACCGCCGGTCGAAGGGATGGTGGATTTCATTGAGGCGCATCGTGATGCGCACGGGGCTTGGCCATCGCGGCGCCATCGGTCCGAGCCCGATGGACGAGGCCGATCTGCGCGGTGCTGCCGATCGCCCCTTCCACCTCCTACGATCACCTGGCGAAGCGGGCTGATCCGGCGCGGTTGTCGGACCGTGCCCGTCGTGATGCCGCCCTGCGGCCCGAGATCCGCCGTGTGTTCGAAGAGAACTGGCGGGTCTATGGCATCCGCAAGGTCTGGCGGCAGCTCGCCCGGGAAGGCTTCGATGTCGCGCGTTGCACGGTGGCAAGGCTGATGAAGGACATGGGCATTCAAGGCATCATCCGTGGCAAGCCGCACAGAACGACGATCCCCGACAAGAAAGCACCATGCCCGCTGGACAAGGTGAACCGCGCGTTCCGGGTCCCCGCGCCCAACATGCTCTGGCTCAGCGATTTCACAGACGTCGCGACCTGGAAGGGGTTCGTCTATGTCGCCTTTGTCATCGATGCCTATGCCCGCAAGATCGTCGGCTGGCGCGCCAGCACGTCAGCCCAGACTGGGTTCGTCTTGGACGCACTGGAGCAGGCAGTCCATGACCGAAGGCCGACAAAGGCCATGGGGCTGGTGCATCACAGCGACCGCGGCTCGCAATATCTGTCCATTCGCTACACCGAGAGGCTGAGCGAAGCCGGCATCGAACCTTCGGTCGGCAGCGTTGGCGACAGCTACGACAATGCGCTGGCCGAAACCATCAACGGCTTGTTCAAGGCTGAGGTCATTCATCGACGCGGCCCATGGCGCAGCTTCGAGGCCGTCGAATACGCGACGCTGGAATGGGTCGACTGGTTCAACAACCGCCGCCTCCTCGAGCCCATCGGGAACATCCCGCCAGCCGAGGCGGAGGCAAACTTCCACGCGGCGCTGGAAACTGAAGACATCGCCGCGTAACTAAAGGTAACCAGCCTCCGGCAAACCCGGGGCGGTTCAC
>NZ_JAPTYD010000170.1 GCF_026913015.1 Paracoccus benzoatiresistens | reverse complement strand
CCTACTACCTGGCGCAAACCGTGATCGTTCAGGAACAGGCGCTGAACGCCGCCCAGCAGCAGATCGAGCAGATGCAAGGCCAGCCCCGGCAGCAGGGCGGCGGCCTGTTCGGGCGGCTGTTCGGCGGCGGGCAGCCGCAGCCCGCGCGGCCCATGGCCCCGCCCCCGGCGCAGGCTTATGGCCACCATCCGCAGCACGGCCACGGTGCCAGCCCCTGGAACAGCGGCCGTCCGGCGGGCGGCGGCTTCATGGCAGGCGCGGCGCAGACCGCCATGGGCGTCGCGGGCGGCGTGCTGCTGGGCAATGCCATCGGCGGCATGCTTGCCGGCCCGGCCGAGGCCGCCGAGGCGGCGGCCGGCGAATTCATGCCCGAGGAAGACGCCGGCTTTGACGAAGGCGCCGGCGCGGGCTTCGACGATAGCGGCGAGGAATAGGAGACAATGGCAGCACGCGCATCCTTGCGGGTGCTGCCATCTCAAATCCGCATGCGGTCCTATGGGCCGAGGACCTGAATGGAATACCTTGACACTTCGCTCGTCAGACCGCGCCCGACCCTCAGTCGGGCGCTGATCCGTCTGGCCGAGGAATGGACCGAGCCGCGCATTTCCGTTGCACAAATACTGTCAGCCTTGGGTGATCGCGGACTGGTCGGGCTACTGCTGATCCTGGCGATCTTCAACGTGATCCCCAACCCGCCGGGCACTTCGGCCGTGCTGGGCCTGCCAATGCTCTACCTGTCCTGGCAGATGATGCGCGGCCAGATGCCTTGGCTGCCACAGTTCCTGGCCGGACGGTCTTTCGACATCGCCCAGTTTCGCAGCGTGGTCACCCGCGCCATGCCGTATCTGAACCGGATCGAGCGCCTGCTGCGCCCACGATTGCCCCTTTTGAGCTCTCCAGCGGCAATGAGGGTCCTGGGAAGCGTCTGCCTGGTTCTGTCCGTTGTCCTGATCCTGCCGATCCCCCTGGGCAATCTCTTGCCTGCCGCAGCCATCGCCATCATCGCTCTGGGCGCCTTGGAGCGGGACGGGGTCTGGATTCTGGGAGGCGTGCTGTTCGGCATCGCGACGATCATCTTTCTGGCCAGCACGATCGTGATCCTGATCGCCGCCCTTTTGCGGCTGCTGGGC
>NZ_JAPTYD010000016.1 GCF_026913015.1 Paracoccus benzoatiresistens | reverse complement strand
CAGTTCCAGCGCCCTGACGGGGGCGTGAACAGACAAGCGGCAGGTCACAGCCTATGTCCAAGATCACCTTTCCCTCGCCCGCGGTGGACCCCGGCTCGTCCGAGTCGCTGCGCCTGTCGCACCGGCACCGGTCCTTTTCCACCTTGCGGGCCATCAGCGCCCTTGTCCTGCGCGAGATGTCCACGACCAACGGGCGGTCCGCGGGCGGTTATCTGTGGGCCATCGCCGAGCCGGTGGCGGGCATCGTGCTGCTGACGCTGGTCTTTTCGCTGGTTCTGGCCAAGCCGCCGATCGGCACCAACTTCCCGATCTTCTATGCGACGGGCATGGTGCCGTTCATGTTCTACATGTCAATTTCCACCAAGGTTGCGCAATCCATTCAGTATTCCAAGACCCTGCTGGCCTATCCCGCGGTGACCTTCATGGACGCGCTTCTGGCGCGGATGATCATGAACGCCATTACGCAGTTGCTGGTGGCTTATCTGATCTTCGCGGCAATCCTGTTCTTCCAGCACACCCGGACCGATCCCCAGGCCGAAGGGATCGCGCTGTCGCTGTTCTTGGCTTTTTGCTTCGGCGCGGCCGTGGGCGTGATGAACTGTTTCCTGAACGAGGCCTTTCCCTGGTGGCAGCAGGTCTGGGCGATCCTGAACCGGCCGTTGTTCCTGGTCTCGTGCGTGCTGTTCGTCTATGACGACATCCCCACGCCCGCTGCCGATTACCTGTGGTACAACCCGCTGGTCCATATCGTCGGGCAGATGCGCAAGTCCTTCTATCCCTCCTATGCCGGAGATTATGTCAGCCCCGCCTATGTCCTGGGCGTGGCGCTGCTGGTCTATGCTCTGGGGCTGGCGCTGCTGATCCGCTATCACCGCGACCTGCAGAACAGCTGATCAACCCCGTGGGTCGATCAGCCGCGCAAGCACCGCGTCGCGGGTGATATAGCCGCCACCCTGGACCGGCAGGGCAGTCTTGTCCGCGAGAAGCCCTATGACCTGGCAGACCGGCATGTCGCGCGGGGCGGGATCGCCGCCCGCGCCGTCCGCCGCCTCGCCCGGCTGGATGACATCGGCGGCGGTCAGCACCTCAAGCGGATTCATGTGGATGCTCGAGCAGGGGCCGAAGACTCTCAAGGCGCTGCCGATCGAAACTGCGCAGTCTGCACACGTCCCGCAAACCAGCTCGCGTCCCTTCCTTGTTCAGTGCTTTCCGGCAGCCATAACACTCGGCTCCTTGGGTACTGCGAAACCCAAGAGAAAGACACCTTGCGCGTATACAATACGACGCGATTCTTACCGAAAACAGAAGAAGAACTCGGCACTGCTATACGCCGACGTAACTTGACAACGTATAGGGGTTAGGGCAGCGGAGTCTTTCAAGATGATCATATGATGCGCCCAGTTTAGAAAGACTACGTTGCCAGACGTCCTGATCTTGATGGCCACTCATAATGGTGAGCGTTTCTTGGTCGATCAGCTTGCCAGCATCGCCAGACAAAGTCATCGCGACTGGCGGCTGCTGATTTCGGATGATTCCTCGACCGATCGCAGCCGGCAGATCATCGGTGACTTCATCCGCACGCGTCCCGAAGGACAGGTCACCCTAGTCGAGGGTCCGGGCAGAGGCGCAACCGAGAACTTCCGCAGCCTCCTGCGCCAAGCGGATCTGGGATGCAGCTATCTGGCTTTCAGCGACCAGGACGATGTCTGGGAGCAGGATCATCTGTCGCGTGCCTTAGAGATCCTGTCGCGGCTTTCCGTTTCCCTGGCCGTCTATGGCTGCCGCATGCAGATATGCGACGAAAACCTGAAGCCGATCGGGCTGTCGGAGCAGCCGGCTGCGCCCCTGGCGTTCCGCAATGCCCTGGTGCAGAACATGCTCAGCGGCAATACCATGGTCATGACTTCTGCTGCCGCACATCTTCTGCAAAAGGCCGAATGCCAGGTAGGGCCTGTGCCGGTCCATGACTGGTGGGCCTATCAGATGATCACCGGAGCTGGGGGCGCGGCGATCCTGGACGCCGCACCCGGCGTCCTTTACCGGCAGCATGACAGCAATGTCATCGGTCTGGACCGGGGTCTGCGGGCGCTTTCCGCCAGAATCCGGGAGCATCTGGGCGGACGATACAAAAGCTGGGCATGGCAGAACAGCGCCGCGCTCCGGGCCGGCGCGGCTTTTCTGACACCGGAAAACCGCCGCTGCCTTGACGCCTTCACAAGGGCGCTTTCGGCGCCCCTGCCGCAGAAGATCGCCGGATTGCGCCGGTCGGGCATCTATCACCAAGGCCGCCGGGACCGTTTGGCCTTCTGGATGCTGGTGGCCCTTGGGAGGTTTTGATCACTGGAGGCGGTTGCTGCTAACGCATGAACCACACCGAAATGTTGCCAGGGCGATCGGCCGGAAATCACCCATAGTGTTTGTACAAACGGACGCCTAAGATGGACACATGATAAGAACGAAGCTGGAATACATCCACGAACGCCTCTTCCACCGGAAAGTGGAACAAATTCTGCTAATTGACTGCACCAGTCTCAAGGACGTCTTCACTTCATGAACTACCTGACGGTTGAGCCTCGCGCGTTTCTCTCCACGCGCCAGAATGTCGCTATTAGCTGGTCTCCGAAAGCAGGATGCTCACATGTTTTAGTGTGGTTTCTTCTACAGGAGAACCTGCTTCACGCTGCTAATCAATTTCATCGGTGGCCGCATAGCTTCCGCGCCCGTGTTTATGAGCAGAGCCAGGCTCGCGCAGGGCGTGTACGTCAATTGCTTAGTGACGGTCCTGAAGGATGGACGCTTATCAAGGTTACCCGCGACCCTCTCAAGCGCATGATCGCCTCCTTTCGACACTCGGTCGAATATTCCTTGATTGATGAACTTGTAGCCGAGCGGCTGGGCATCGACATGAAGCAGAAAGGACTGTCCCTGAGGGATTACACCACAGCCCTTTCCGGCCTTTCCTTGAAGCTCGACGGCGGGCTGGACATGCATGTCTGCAAGCAGGAACAGCCAATCTGGCACCAGCCTTTCCGCAAGATCATCACCATCAACATGGATGAATGCGATTTGAACGTCGCCTTGAACGCGGCCGCGCGGGAAACCGGTCTCAAGGAGATCGATTTCGGTCAGGTCGAAAAGCTCAAGTGGCTGCGGCGGGAACACTATGCCGAGGACGTGGACTTCGATCAGGCCGATGTGGTGGATTTCCGATTCAAGCGCGGAGAATGGCAGGGGAAGTTTCCCAAGACATCGTTGCAACGCGCGCCTGAAGCAGCCCAGTTTGCCCGCATCCTTTACGACAGTGACTTCGACCAGGTCAGAACCCGGGTCTGAGAAGCCCTCGGGTAGCTTTTCGGGTCTGCCTTGTTGCCGTCGTGAATGCGACGGGACCGTCGAGCTCAAGCTGAACTACCTGGTATAACACTTCTTCGGAAGATGCCTGATCGGTCCTGACGGTAAAGAACGGACAAGCGGCGCCTTGCCGGAGGCCCAACCATCGCCAGCTTGGCCTTTGCCCTCGCTGATAGTAGAGAGTGGCGCGAAACAGATCGGCGCGGGCCGCCATCGCAGCCCGCAGGCCGCGCCAAGGCGACTTTCCGAAGCAGGAGATTGCGGAAACACCATGATGAACCGTACCCAGCCAGTTGCGGGCGCCGGCACCCGGCAGGACGCTGCATAGCATGTCGCGCCTGATCATTCATGTCGGCACGCACAAGACGGCGACAACCCACATCCAGGACAGCTTTCACCGAAATCGAACCCTGCTGAGGCAACATGGGGTGATCTATCCACAAATCGGCGTCGCCCATGGCCAGCATAGCCTGGCCACGGCCTGGGTCAATCTTCCTGCCCAATACAGCATCGCAGACCCGCGGCAGGCCTGGCGAGACCTGGCGGCGGCATATGGTGGCGGCGACCAGACGGTCTTCGTCTCGTCCGAGGAACTGTCGCGGCTGCAGCCGACCTGCGTGGACATGGCCGATCTGGCACGCCTCACACAGGGCTTCGACGATGTGCGGATCATCTGCACGCTTCGCAACCAAGCCGGGTTCGTCCAGTCGATCTATCAGGAACTGTCTCGCGGCTTTGTGGTCGGACCCTGGGGGGCGATGTTCCACCGCGCGCTGGAAGGATCGCTGATTGCCGGTTTTGCGGTCGATTACAATCTTCTCTACGACCATCTTCTGACCGGCTTCCGGGCCGACCAGATCCGGTTCGTTTCCTATGACGCGGCCGTGCGATCGGAAAGGGGCATCCTCGGGGTGTTCCTGCAGGAAATCGGCGTGACCCTGGACGACGATCATGTCGCCCGCCTCAATGCAGGCCGGGCAAATGTGTCGCTGCCGCCCCTCGCGAACCTGCTGGCCAACGAGATGTCCCATCCCCAGGTGGCTCAGCCGCAGCTCGTACAGCGGCTGTGCGACTGCATCGCCGAATGCCTTCCCCCCGGCACGCGGACCACCATCTTCTCGCGCCCCGAGATGAACCGGCTGCGGGAAACGTTCGTCCCCTTGAACCGACGCCTTCTGGAACGCATCCGGCCTTTTCAGCCAGAGTTCGAACTGGCCGAGACACCGGAAAATGCGCCGCGGCTGTTTTATCGCAACCAGCTTGGCGAGGATTTCTGGCTTGGCACGCTGCGCCATTTGTCCCGCTAACCGGATCGCAAGGAATCGCTCTCTTGGCACGACTGCTATTGCATATTGGCGCCTATACGACGGCCATCAGTTATCTTCAGAAACTGTTTCACGGCAACCGCCAGCTTCTTGCGGAACACGGAATCCTCTATCCTGACGTCGGGCCGAACCCCGCGCACCACATCCTTGTGACGCCTTGGATCGACACCCCCGCGATCGGCGCCCACCATTATGGAAGCCGAAGCCTCGTGGATCGGCTGCTGGGCAAGAACCCGCATGAGGCGTTCTTTGACCGCTTCGTCAGGCAGCATGCGCACCGCAAGGGAACGGTGCTCTTGTCCGCGGAGGTCTTTTCCCGCGCCAAGCCGCAGCATGTCGATATGCGCGACCTTGCCCATCGCCTTGCCCCATTCGAGGATGTGCGGATCGTCTATACCGTGCGTCACCAGGCGGATTACATCCAGTCGATCTGGCTGCAGCTCGCGGTGATCGGCAAAGCCCCGCGCTTTGAGCCGTTCCTGGAGGCCGCTCTAGCGCAGCACCTTGCCTCGGGTCTCTGGGTGGACCATGGCAAGGTGATCGACCATGTGCTGACGGGGTTTTCGCCCGATCAGCTGGTGATTTTGGACCATGAAGCGACCCGGTGCCATCCTGACGGGGTGGCGGGGCTGTTTCTCGATCTCATGGGTTCACCGCTGCGCTTCGCGGATCTGCAGGACCTCGAACCGCGCGAGGCCGACGTTTCGCCGGATCCCTTGGCAACCTGGCTGGCCCATTCGACCCGCTGGCCGTCCCCCAGCGGAGCGGGACTGGTCAGGGCGTTCCAGACGTCCCTTGACCACATCCGCGAGCGGCACGGCAGGAAGCGCACGACGCTTTACAGCCGCGCGCAGTACAGGCAGATCGAGGAGACCTTTGCCGCAGACAACGACAAGCTAGCCGGATGGCTTCAGGCTAATCAGCCGGGCACAACGCTTTCGCCGCCCGCCGCACCGGACACCCTGCTGTTCCGAGAGGATCTGACTATTGCCGATTGGATTGGCCTGACCCGCCAGGTGGCGATGGGCCGCGCCAAGGATGGGGACTGACACCTATGCCCGGCCGGTCTTACACGGCCGGGCAAGAGGCCAGGCGCTCCCTCAATTGCCAGTCCTGCAAAAGCGCGACAACACTCGAAGATACAGATCCTCGTAGGTCATGCTGGGCTCCAGCACCGCCTTTTCCGCCCATTCGTTCCAAGCGTTGATGAACAGCTCGCACCGATAGGATCGGTCCAGCCCCGTTTCCGCCAGTGATCGCAGCCAGAGATTGAAGGACGCGGGATTGGCGCCATAGGCGATATGGGCTTTGTCACCCCGTCGTGCCGTATTGTCCCAAGACGGCATCACGCCCCTGATGGTATTGGCTGGAAGGGATTGCGCATATCTGTCCGAGACGGAGGTCTGGACGATGCGGGTATAGTCGTAGACCAAGCCTGAAAAGGAGCCCTTCGGTTCACGATCAAGAAGATTGCCACCTGGCCCGCCGAACAGGTAATCCTCTCCCTGCACTAGGCCATGTGGCGGCATTTCGATCCAGAAGTCGAAGCAATCGTCCTTGCGGTCGGTGTCATGGTCCAAGTGGAACAGGACGGCGCCGATCTCGACCTCGCCCACGCCATTCTGCCGCCACGCCTCCCGCAACCTGGTAACGGAGGCCGCGGCATCGGGCAGGTCGCTGGGGCGATAGATGACAAAGCGCGGCCGCGACCCATCTGGGCGCTGATACCGCTTGTCCCGCATGTAGGGCGCGCAATCATTCGCAAAGGCGGTCTCGAAGCCCTCGGGATAACTTTGCTCCAGAAGAACTGTCCCGGACATGCCGTCCCAGTTGCGCCGCCAGCTTTCATTCGCCCAGCACAGGTAGAACGGAAAGTCGATCTCCGGGCGCTTCAGCAAGTTGTCCAGCGGCTGTTCCAGGATCCTGCGGCCATTGAACCAGTAGTGATAAACACAGAACGCGTCGATGCCGGCCTGCCGTGCAAGTTCGGCCTGGCGGCCCATCACCTCTGGCAGGCGCAGATCGTAAAATCCCAGATCCCGGGGAAGCATCGGCTGCGTATGACCTGCGAACAAGGGTCTGGCGGTGACCACGTTTCTCCACTCGGTGAAGCCCCTGCCCCACCAGCTGTCGTTTTCCGGGGTTGGGTGGAACTGCGGCAGATAGAACGCGCTGACGTAACGCGGCACCGCCCGGACAGATGCTTTCTGCCGCCCCGTATCCAGTTCCGTCGTCTGGACGATCCCGTTGCCAAAGGCCTTGCACAAGGGCCCCAAGGCCCGTTCGAAGCCATGGGCAACCGTTCCATCGACCTGACCGTATTCGGTGTCGAAGCTGTCAGTGCCAAGCTGGAGCGCCTTAATCATGGCGATCATGTCTGGTTTCAGCCAATACATCGAACCCGCGGGAAAGCCACAATTCGCGCGATCCAGCTCTATCTCGAGGCGACGCAGGATTTGCTGGGTAACCTCGTAATTCGATCCCCACCATTTCTCATCGTTGTAATACTGCCCGTCTGCGACCCAAACGGACAGGGTATCGTCGGACAGGAAGCGCTCCAGCCTTGTCGCGACGGACTTCGGCGACAGCAATCCCTCGATCAGGTGCTGCCTCCACAGATCGCCGTCCATGCGATGCGGAGACTTCTTGGTGTGGATCTTGCATATCGCCTTGTAACCCGACAGCAGCCCGGCATTCACCAGGGCGACAAAGGGCAGGATGTCGCGGCCGCGGTTCTCCATCTGAACCACGGCGGCATCGGGGAAGGCTTCCTTGATCATCTGTTCGCAGTCATCCGTTGCCTCACCCCGATAGGCCAAGGTGACATACAGATCGAAGTCGATGGGCAGGCTTTTCAGGATCTTCTCGAACTCGGGCCAGAGTTCGAAATAATAGACATGCACGACAATGGCATAAAGGCTGGATTTTCTCTTCAGGGCACCAATGTTCGGCGTTCTGTCCAGGGGCAGTCTTTCGACCTGGGGAAGCTCCTTGGATATCCTGCTTTCAAAGCGGCCAGTTTGCGCATAATGAAGCAGGGGGGAAATACCAGCTTCGCGGACATCGGGATTGTATTTCAAATAGGCATAGGGGGAAAAGTCAGGATTTGGCCTGAACCCGTGTCCCTCGCCGTAGACGGCATAATGCCGTAGGGGAAATTTTTTGAAAAGCGGATGAATATGCGGATAGGCGCCAAGATAATATGTCTTGTCGAACAGGTTCGCAGCCTTGGTCGCGCGGATTAGATTTCTTTCGGACTTGTGGAGATTGAAGATCCGCAGGAACCGGAAAGCCCGCTGGGCGGCAGTGGAAATCTGTTGCATGGAACGTCCAACCATTCTCAATATCAAATCCTGCCGACAAGACGACACGAGAGGCTCATCCAGTTGGCCGGAGTCAGTGCATCCCTGAAGGTCAGGCCTGGTTCAGCAAGAAACCGTCTGTTCAATGCAAAGGTATCTTGGATCGTCGTTGTGTCGGTTCCGACATGCAGGATCAGCTTGGACATCAGGGCTTTCGATTGTCTTGCAGAGTCGGCTGCCTCCTATCATGTGCAAGCGTTGCTATACAACTCCGCCTGCGCCGGGCGGCGGACGCGCGCTAGAGCCCGGCCGCCCATAGCCGGAACCGCCGCGCCCCGGTGATTTCCCGGACCAGGCCCATGCGGCGCATCCGCGACAGCAGGCGTTCGGCGGTGTCGCGGCTGATTTGGGCCAGTTCCTCGACCTGAGCGGTGTGCAGCACCGGATGGGCAGCAAGCGCCGCGATGATGCGTGCGGGGTTCTGGCCCTTGATGGCGGCGCTGGCCTGGCGCGCCGCCTCGGCCCAATCGGCGATGCGGTCCAGCAGCCTGCAGGCGTCAGAGGCGCCCTGCGCCACGGCTGCCAGATGGCGCGACAGGCGCCGGTCGGGCGGCCCGCCGTCGGCCCAGATGGCCCGGCCATGGCGGCCCAAAGGCAGAAAGGCGAGGCTAGGGGTGGCGCGTGCCATGTCGCGGGCGGCCCAGACGGCGCCTTCGATCGCAGCTCCCTCGGGCGAGAGATCGGCCAGCCGCCACAGCATCCGCGACGCAGGCGCGCGGGCCAGGGGATGCAGCCTTGAAAGCCGCTCCATCGCCTCCAGGAAATCGGCGGCGGCAGCATCGAAATCCCCGCCTGAAGGGCGCGGTGACCATGCCGGATCCGCTCGATCCTCGGCCCGGTGCAGCGCCAGGAAATCGCGCAGCCGGGCCGGGTCGGACTGGCCTTCCAGCCGCCGCAGGGCCCAGCGGGCCTGCGCCATGGCCTGCAGGTCGGTGCCGGCACGGGCCGCCATAGCGTCCAGCCCAATCTCCTCGCGTGAGAGGGGGGTGCCTTGGGCGCGCAGCATCTCCTCAATCTCGATCAGGGCCATGCGGCGGGTGGCTCCCGCACGGGACTTGTCGTCCATCAAGGACAGCCGCGCCTCCAGACGACCGACGGCCAAGGCCGCCCCGGCCAGTTCGACTGCCAGCCCGGACTGGGCGGCCAGCCAGTCACCCGGATGAGGCCCGGTGGGCTGGTCGTCATCGCCAAGGCTTTGCCATGAAAGGTTGGAGACGCTCATATCCGCAGTATAGCGCATATCTACCGAACAACCAAGCTCCTGCCTTGGACTTCAAATACTCTCCACACAGGGCTTGGGGACGCATCACTCGGCCGCCACCGGTTCCGCCTCCGGCCTGCGACGTAGGCCTTCGATCAGCACATAGATCACCGGCGTGAGCAACAGCGTCAGCACGAAGGCCAGGGACAGCCCGCCCACGATCACCGTGCCGATGGCCTGGCGGCTTTCCGAGCCTGCGCCGGTGGCGATTGCCAGGGGCACCGCGCCCAGGACCGTGGCGATGGTGGTCATCATGACCGGGCGCAGCCGGGTGACGGCGCCCTGGCGCGCGGCGTCATGCAGGGACATTCCTTCCTCGCGCAACTGGTTGGCGAATTCAACAATCAGGATGCCGTTCTTGGCCATGATGCCGATCAGCAGGATCATCCCCACCTGGGAAAAGATGTTGACCGTCCCCGCGGTGATCAGCAGCGTCCCCACGGCGCCCGCCAGGCCCAAGGGCACCGTCAGCATGATCGTCAGGGGCGTGCGGAAGCTTTCGAACTGCGCCGCCAGGACCAGAAAGACGATCACCAGCGACATAGCAAAGACCGCGGCGATCCCGCCCGAGCTTTCCAGGTAGTCCTTGGCCTGACCTTCCCAGGCCAGGACCGCGCCGGCGGGCATCTCCGTCATCGCCTCCTCGACGGCCTCCATGGCACGGGCCAAATCCGTGCCGGGGGCCAGGTCTGCCTCCATCTCGACCGAGATTAACCGGTCGTAGCGGTTGACGGCGGGGGCTGTGGCGCCGGTCGCGATGCTGGCAAAGGCCGACAGCGGGATCAGGTCGCCCCGGTCGTTGCGCAGGAACACCGACAGCATGTCCTGGACGGAATCGCGATCCTCGGGCGAGGCCTGCAGGATCACCGGATATTGCCGCCCGTCGCGGGTATATTCGCCGACGCTTCGAGAGGCGAACAGGACCTGCAGGGTCTGCGCGATGGTTTCGGCATCAAGCCCCAGATCCTGGGCGCGGGTGCGGTCGATCGACAGGTTGGCGCCGGGCTGGTTGGCCGAATAGCTGACCTCGACCGAGGCGAGGCGCGGGTCATCCTCCAGCATCGCCGCCAGGTCGCCGGCCCATTCGGCGGTGCGCGCCATGTCCGGCCCGCCCAGCATCCAGCGGATATTGCCCTGCCCGCTGGACAGGCCAAGGCCCCCCGCGGCGCGGATAAAGGTCGCGGCCTCGGTGATGCGGGACAGTTCAGGACGCAGGCTGTCGATCACCGCCTCGACACTAACATCGCGGTCCTTCCAGGGGGCCAGGTTCACGAACAGCAAGGACCGGCGCAGTTCGCCCCAGGTGCCGACGATGGTGGTGACATTGGTGACGGTGCCGTCTGCACGCAGCGGTTCCAGAAGCACCTCGACCTTCCGGGTGGCCGCGTCGGTATAGGCCAGGTTCGACCCCTGCGGCGCGGTCACGGTGATGCGGATCTGGCCGCGATCCTCATCGGGGGTCAACTGGCGCGGCAGGTGCCCGTAGATGGCAAAGGCCGCGGCCATGGCAAAGGCGGTCACGGCCAGGATCGGCACCGGTCGGGCGATCAGCCGGTCGAGAACCGCGCCGTAGCCCCGCTCCAGCCCGTGGATCACCCGATTCACGCCGCGGGTCAGCACGTTGGGCCTTTCCTCGCGCGGCATGATGCGGGCCGCCAGCACCGGTGACAGGGTCAGCGCGACCAGCGCCGACACGGCCACGGCCACGGCCAGCACGATGCCGAATTCAGCGAACAGCTTGCCGATCTCGCCTTCCATGAAGCTGACGGGGACAAAGACCGCGACCAGGACGGCGGTGGTGGCGACCACGGCAAAGCTGACCTGGGCCGTGCCGTCGCGCGCGGCCTGCAATCGCGACTTGCCCATGGCGCGGTGGCGCTGGATGTTTTCCAGCACCACGATGGCGTCGTCCACCACCAGGCCGATGGCCAGGATCAGCGCGAACAGCGTCAGGATGTTGATGGAAAAGCCGAAGACCAGCATCGCCAGCCCCGCGCCCAGGGCCGAGATCGGGATGGTCACCACCGGGATCATCGACAGCCGCATCGATCCGAGGAACAGGAAGATAACCGCGATCACCAGGCCCACGGCCTCGGCAAAGACCTTGAGCACCTGGTGGATTGAGCTTTCGATGAAGACGGCCTCGTCGGCGGTGACGTCCAGGCTCATGCCCGGGGGCAGGGTGGGGCGGATGCGGTCCAGTTCCGCCCGGACCGCCTCGGATATGGCGACGGTATTGGCTTGGGCCTGCGGCTGGATGCCTAGGCCCAGCGAGATCAGCCCGTTGGCGCGAAAGATCGACTCGCGCTGTTCGGGACCTTCTTCGATGCGCGCCACGTCGCCAAGACGCAGGGGGCGGCCGGTGCCATCTTGGCCGCCATTTCCGATCACCACCTGCCGGAAGGCCTCGGCGCTGGAAAAGCGGGTCTGGGCCAGGACCTGAAGTTGCCGGGCGCCGGTCTCGATCTCGCCGGCGGGCAGTTCGACATTGTTGGATTCCAGCGCCGCGATGATGTCGCCGGTGGTGATGCCGTATGCGGCCATGCGCGACTGGTCCAGCCAGATGCGCATGGCAGGAGAGCGGGCCCCGAAGGTCGCGGTGTTGGCCACGCCCGGCAGGCGGGCGAAGCGGTCCACCAGAAAGCGGGTGGCGTAATCCGACAGCTGCACGGGTGTCATGTCGGGGCTCGACAGCGACAGGCGGACGACCGGGTCGCCTTCGCTGTCGTTCTTGTCCACGCGAGGGCGTTCGGCTTCCTCGGGCAGGCGGCCCACCACACGCTCGACGGCGTTGCGGACGTCGTTGGCGGCGGCGTCGATGTCGCGATTGGAATCGAAGGTCAGGACCGTGCGCATCCGCCCGCGTTCGGATTCTGTGGCCATCGAGGTGACGCCGCTGACGCCCGCCAGCGCGCCCTCGATCACCGAGGCGATTTGGCTGTCCACCACATCGGGGGCGGCGCCGGTATAGTCCACGCGAACGGTGACCTGGGCCGCCTCGACCTGGGGCAGTTCGCGCACCGGCAGGCGCGACATGGCGACGGCGCCGACCAGCACGATCAGCAGGTTCAGCACCGTGGCCATGACCGGCCGGCGCAGCGAAAGATTGGGCAGGCTCATCCGCCGCCCTCCGACAGAGCGGGCGTGGTCTCGACCCGCCGTTCCTGCGCCACGGCTTCGATGGCGCTGCCGTCGGACAGGCGATGCAGGTTGGTCACGATGACCCGCGCGGAGGGGGCAAGGCCCGAGACGACCTCGACCAGCCCGTCCTGCTGCTGGCCGGTGGTTATGTCCACCTGCCGGGCGGTGTTTCCTTCGGCCAGCATGATCAGCACCCGGTCGCCTTCGACCGTCAGCGCGTTTTCCGGGATTGCGGGGCGTTGCCGCTCGTCCAGGACCAGCCGGACCTGCAGGAACATCCCGCCGGCAAGCGCCCGGTCGTCGTTGCCGATCTCGGCCCGCAAGGCCAGGCTGCGGGTCGCGGCATCGACGCGGCTGTCGATGCGGCTGATGGTGCCTTGAAACACCCGCCCGGGCCAGGCGGCCGAGGTGAGTTCCACCCGCTGGCCGCGCTCCAGGCGGGGCAGCAGGGTTTCCGGGACGCTGAAATCGACCTCGATCACCGACAGGTCGTCCAGGGTGGCAATGGGGGTGGCGGTCTCGATCACCTGGCCTTCCACCAGGTCGGACAGGCCGATGACACCCGCAAAGGGCGCGCGCAGGCTGCGGTCCTCCAAGACCACCAGGGCGCCGTCGCGCTCGGCCTCGGCCCGCAGCAGCGCGGCGCGGGCGGTCTGATAGGCGGCGTCCGAGGCGCTGCCCGACCGGTTCAGGCTTTGCTGGCGTTCAAAGGCCGCCTGCGCCTCGGCCAAGGTCGCCTCGGCGGCCTTCAGGTTGGCCTGTTCGGCGCGGTCGTCCAGCTCGACCAGCACCGCGTCTGCCTCGACCCGGTCGCCGGGTTGAAAGGCGATGCGACTGATCCGGCCGCTGGATTCAGCCACCAGATCCACGGCCTGGCGGGCGCGCGCCGTGCCCACGGCGGTGACGGCATCGGCAAAGGTGACAAGCTCCGGGGTGATGGTCTCGACCCGCAGGGGGGCGTTGGTTCCCTGGGCGATCTCGGCAGGTTCCTGTGCCGCCAGCAGCCGCTCGGTCAGATAAAGCCCGCCCACGCCCGCAGCCAGGATCACGACCAATCCAAGGAAGGCCTTCACGGCGCGCATATGCTGTCTCCTTCGGGCGCCTGCCCCAGATGGCTGATCACAGAGTTCCCGATTATGTCCGCCGGAACAACCGTTATCGACGCGGTCCCGGACATTTAACATCTTCCCCGCCCTGAAGGACGGGGATTTCCTTTCGCTCATGTCGTGGCATCGAGCCCCTCCATGCGCGATGGAGTTGACGTCTCACAGGGGGGCAGTGCCTTACCCTCCACGTCCAGGGACGGAGTGTTCCCCCGCCCGGCTGTTTTCTCATCGGCCCCAGCCAGGGCCCGTTGCAGGATGACCCGCGCCGCATTGGTGTCGGCATGGGAGGCCGCGCCGCAGGCGGTGCAGGCGAAGATCGCTTGGCTTTCGCGGCTCCTCCTGTCCACATGTCCGCAGGCGCAGCAGGTCTGGCTGCTGTACGCAGCCGGAACCTTCACGAGGATGCCGCCGGTCTCGGTGAGCTTGTAGCCCAGCATGCGCTCGAGCGCATGCCAGCCGACATTGAGGATGGCGCGGTTCAGACCGGCCTTCTGCGCCACGTTGCGGCCCGGCGCCTCCAGCGTGCCGCGGGCGGAAGCCGTCATGCTGCGGGTCTGCAGGTCCTCGATGGCGATCATGCCATGATCCCGCACCAGCCGGCGCGACAGCACATGGGCCGTATGGCTCCGAGCACGGGCATCGCGGGCCTTCAGCTTGGCCAGCCGACGCTGCGCTTTCGCATAACGCTGCGAGCCGCGCTTGCGGCGCGACAGATCCTTCTGCGCGCGGCGGATCACCCGCTCCCGGCGCTTCACTGTGCCTGGCAGCCGGATCATCTCGCCGGTGGACAGCGCGAAAGGCACGGCCGCGCCGCGGTCGATGCCCACGGCGCTGTCAGGCACCGGGCGATCGGCGATCTCGCAGCGCGTGGCGATGGAGATCTCCCAGCCGCCGCCCGAGCGGCGGCGCACCGCGGCGTTGCGGATGTCGAGGCGACCATCGGCGCGCAAGCGCAGCGGCCGGGTCAGGCGCAGCCGGATCCAGCCGATCTTGGGCAGCTTCACCTCCGCCCATTTGCCGTTCAGTTGCCGGAGCTCGATCTCGCGGCCCGCCTGGCGGAAGCTGTCGTCCACGCCGCGCTTGCGCGGGCGGGGATACCCGGCCTTGCCGGCGAAGAAGTTCGCATAGGCCTGGTCCAGGTCGACCAGCGCCTGGTTCTGCGCGGTCTGGCTGACCGCCCCGATCCAGTCGAAGGCGCGGCGCAGCGCGGACAGCTCGCCCGAGGAACTCTTGGAGTGGAAATGGAGGCGGCTGCCGTCGCGGCACTGCCTGCCGCCCCAGATGCGCCTCTGCTCCAGCGCCAGGTTGTAGACCAGCCGCACCACGCCCACGGTCTGCGCGAGCATATCCTCGTGCTCGGGCGAGGGATTCAGAGTGTAGACATGGCCGCGGATACATTCCATATTCGCAAGCATATGATTTGGTCTAAGAGGCGTCAACATGGAATACCGCCAGGGAAGGCAGGTTGTCACCAGCCTGCACGTGCATTTGGTCTTTGTGACCAGATACCGCCGCGGCCTGTTTGACCAGGACGCCCTGGCGCGGCTCCGCGACGGCTTCGCGAAGGTCGCTTCCGACTTCGAGGCGCGCCTCGTGGAATGCGACGGCGAGGCCGACCATGTCCATCTCCTTCTGGAGTATCCGCCCACGGTGCAGCTCTCGAAGCTGATCAACTCCCTCAAGGGGGTAGGCTCACGGCTCCTCTTGCGCGATCGCGCGGATCTGCGGTGCCTGTGCCCCAAGGGGCTGTGGTCGCCAAGCTATTTTGCCGCCAGCTGCGGCGGCGCGCCGCTCTCGGTCATCGCGGACTACGTCCGGAGTCAGAGAACGCCGGCGGCATAAAGCAGCCCTATCCCTCCCCCACCTGAAGGAAGGGGCTTCCCGGGCGGTTGGGTGAAATCTGCAAGAGATTGTCTCGGGCCCGGCTTTTCTAGACGGGCCGGATCGGTCCGGGATAGGCGGCGATGCGGCTGTCGGCGGTCAGAAGCATCATTCCCTCGGCCAGGGCCTGCGCGATCAGGATGCGGTCGAAGGGATCGGCATGGACCCTTGGCAACCCGCCAAGGCCCAGGCAATGGCGCCCGGCGATCGGCAGTTCGGCGTAATCGTTGGCCAGCAGACCGGCGCGCAGCACGCCCGGATCGACGCGGAAATCGGGCCGGTCCAGCGCCCGCTTGATCGCCACCTCCCAGATCGAGGCGGCCGAGAACCACAGACGGTTCGCCGGATCGGCGATCATTGCCGTGGCCTCGGCCGACAGCCGGTCGGGCCGGAACGCGGCCCAGAGCAGCAGATGCGTGTCGAGAAGCAGGTTCATGGGTCAGGGCCGTCGCCGCCCTCAAACAGGGCGCGGATCCGGTCCTCGCCCATGCTGTCGAAATCCTCGGGGATCTCGGCCTGGGCTGCCAGGAAGCCCAGGCGGCGGGGGGCCTCCTCCTCGATCATGGAAACCTTGACAAGCGGCTTGCCCGCCCGCGCGATGACGAAAGGCTGCCCGCGGGCCGCATCCTCCACCAGGCGGGACAGATGGGTCTTGGCCTCGTGCATGTTCACGGTCTTCATGGAGATCCCCGGTTGGTTCAGTAAACTTAGTCCTTCCGATCCGGCCCTGCAACCGCGTGGCGGGGTGAAACCTCCGCCCTACGGTATTGTGACCGCAAGGCCGGTTCCCTCCGGCTCCGTCTGCGGCTTAGCTGGGTCCGATCCCGATCCGAAAGGCCTCGCCATGATTCCTCGCCGCCTTGTCCTGACCAGCGCTGCCGCCTGCGGGATCCTGGGGGCGCTGCCCGCGCATGCCACCGATCCGGCGCGTCCGAACCCGATGCCCGAGGAGTTGCGCAAGGCGCTGGAACGCGACCCGACCGCGCCGGTCCTGGGCAACCCGCAAGGCGACATCACCCTGTCGGTGTTCTTTGACTACAACTGCCCGCATTGCCGCAAGATGGTCGCGCCAATCCAGGCGCTGATTTCCTCGGACCGGCAGCTGCGCGTGGTTTATCGCGAATGGCCGATCTTCGGGGAAGGGTCAGAATTTGCCGCCCGCGCCTCGCTGGCGTACTTGCAGACGGGGAAATACTGGCAGTTCCACAGCACGCTGATGGCCATGAAGGACCGCGCGGCAGAAGTCAGCGTGATGCGCGTGGCCCGCAGGCTGGACCTGGATGAAACGACCCTGCGCCAAGGCATGGAGGCGGAAGCGGTGACCCGCCATATTGCGCTGTCCTTTCAGCTGGCCGAGCATATGGGCCTGATGGGCACGCCCACCTTCATCGCCGGCGACGAAGCGGTCTTCGGCGAACAAACCCGCGCCGATCTGGCGGCTCTTGTGGCGCGCGGGCGCAAGACGTTGGGCTTGGCCTGAGGCGCAAATTTTCTGACAATCGGGAATAATCTTAACTTTTTCCTCGTATCCCTTGCGAGCGGCGGCAAAAGCCGGCTTTCAGAACCGGCTGCGGACCTGCGCCACAAGGCCACCCGGCTGATCATCGACTGGTGCATCCGTCGCGGTGCTGGCGAGATCTATGTCGGCAACCCCTGCGGCGTTCAGGGCGGAAGCAGAACCGTATGACCTCCCAGCGGAAGATGGGGGCGAATATCCGCTACCTGTCCGGGAAGGCGACATCGGCCGGCATTCGGAGCTCCGATGGGGACGAGCGTGAAGCGTCCACCCCTTGTCCCGAATGCCGGTGTCGCCGCAAGGTGAGGGGCAGTGACTGGCGCTGCCCCGACTGCTGCTTCACAGGCCACAGGGATGTGATCGGAGCGGTCAACATGCACCGCTTGGCCTTCGGCACCAAAGTCACCGTTCCGCGTCGTTCCGATGGGACTGCGCCCGGGTCCGCCGCGCAAGCCGCGCCCCGCAAGCAGTATTCGCCCAGGCACGGGCCTTTCCGGCGTCATCGCGATCCGGACTGAAGCTTTCTCCAAACCTGCCCTATCGGCATCGCGGGGTCGGAAGACCCCGCGGGGTGCGCAAGCCCCATGCCGCGTCAGCGGGGAGGCACTGGAACAGAAACCCGCTCAGTTTACTGGATTGGGAGTGTCATGACATCACCCACTGAAATTCGGGATCGAACTTCTATCTGTTTTTTGGGATTTCCTATCCCAACGATCAAGACCGGGTCCGCGCCCTTGGCCGCGATCCGGAGGGGACATCTTCTCCATGGCCGCGGCCCCCGGGTCCAGAACCCGCCGCGCGACTGGACCCGCCGCTGCGCCGCCGTTACCGACCGCGAGATGGCCGAGACCTTCGCCCTTGTCCCGCCCGGCACGCCGATCCTCATCAGGCCATGAGGAAGGCCGCAGGTCGTTCCTGCGGCCCCTGGTTCTTCAAGACAATGCCGGCTTACCAGCTGGTCAGCACCGAGCCTTCGTATTTCTCGTCGATGAAGGCCTTCACCTCGGGGCTGTGATAGGCCTCGACCAGCTTCTTGGCCCAGTCCTGGTTTTCGTCGCCCTTGCGGACCACGATGATGTTCACATAAGGGCTGTCGGCCTTTTCCATGGCAATGGTGTCAGAGTTCGGGTTCAGGCCTGCCGCCAGCGCATAGTTGGTGTTGATGATTGAGGCGTCGGTATCGGCCAGCGACCGGGGCAGTTGCGCCGCGTCCAGTTCCAGGAAGGTCAGGTCCTTGGCATTTTCCGTCACGTCCAGCGGGGTCGGGACAAGCCCAGTGCCCTCAGCCAGCTTGATCAAGCCCAGGTCCTGCAGGATCAGAAGCGCGCGGCCGCCATTGGTCGGGTCGTTCGGGATGCCGATCTTGGCGCCTTCGGGCAGATCGGCGATGTCCTTCAGCTTGTCGGAATAGACTCCCATCGGCGTGGTGATTGTGGTGCCGATCTCGACCAGATCAAAGCCGCGGTCCTTGATCTGGTTTTCCAGATAGGGCCGGTGCTGGAAGCTGTTGGCCTGGATGTCGCCATCGGCAAGCGCGGTGTTCGGGATCACATAGTCGGAAAACTCGACCACCTCGATGGTCAGGCCCTTGGGTTCGGCGACCTTTGCGACCTCCTCCATGATCTCGGCATGTTCGCCGGGCGAGACGCCGACCTTGATGTCCTGCGCCATGGCGGCGGCAGCGGACAGGGCGAGGGCGGAAGCAACATTGGCAAGACGCAGCATCGGAGGGGTTCCTTTCTTGTCTGCGAAGAAAACCTTAGCGGCCCCGGTTGCGAGGCGCGCGCTTGTCGAAGCGGGCGGCGATCCATTCGCCCACCGATTGCACCAGCTGGACCAGCACGATCAGGATCACGACCACGGCGGCCATCACCTCGGGCATGAAGCGCTGGTATCCGTAGCGGATGCCCAGATCGCCCAGGCCCTCGCCCCCGACAGCGCCGACCATGGCGGAATAGCCGATCAGGCTGACCACCGCCAGGGTCAGGCCAAGCGCGATGCCGGGCCGCGCCTCGCGGATCAGCACCTTGCGAATGATCTGCAGGGGCGTGGCGCCCATGGCGCGGGCGGCCTCGATCAGCCCCGCATCCACCTCGCGAATGGCGTTCTCGACAAGGCGGGCGATGAAGGGAATGGCGGCCAGCGTCAGCGGCACGATGGCGGCATTGGTGCCGATAGAGGTGCCGACAATTGCGCGGGTCAGCGGGATGATTGCCACCACCAGGATGATGAAGGGCACGGACCGGGTGGCATTCACCAGGAGCCCCAGCACCTTGTTCAGCCACGGCGCTGATAGCAATTCGCCGCGTTGCGAGGTGGCCAGGAACACGCCCAAAGGCAGGCCCACGGCGGTGCCCAGGATGGTGGATGCCGCGACCATATACAGCGTCTGCAGCGTCGCTTCCCAAAGAAGGGGCAGGAGGTTAGCGGACATAGCCCAGCACCTCGGTCAGAAGTCCGTGTTGTTCCAGATAGGCCCGCGCCTCCGGCCCCCGCGCCGCATCGACCGAGATCAGCAGATTGCCAAAGGGGTGGGGCCCTACCTCCTCGATGGCACCGGCCAGGATGTTGGAGGCGATGCCCCGTTCGACAGCCAGCTTCGACAGCATCGGGTCCGTGGCGTGGTTTCCGGCGAATGTCACGCGAACCACTTCCTCCGAGGGGCCCTCGGGGCGGTGATCCAGCAGCCGCCCGGCGATGAAGCCCGGCAGCGTGAGGCCGGTGACGCCGCCGAGGAAGGACCGGGTGGTCGGATGGGTAGGCCGGGTGAAAATGTCATAGATCGGGCCGCTTTCCACGATCCGGCCCCCCTCGATTACCGCCATGTGGCTGGCGATGTCGCGGAGCACGGCCATCTCATGCGTGATCAGCAGGATGGTCAGCCCCAGGTCGCGGTTGATGTCGGCCAAGAGCCGCAGCACCGTCTGCGTGGTCTCGGGATCGAGCGCCGAGGTCGCCTCGTCGGAGAGCAGCACCCGGGGCTGCGTAGCAAGCGCGCGGGCGATGCCCACGCGCTGCTTCTGCCCGCCCGAGAGTTCCGCCGGATAACGCCCGGCCAGGCCATCCAGACCCACGCGAGCGATGAGATCCGCCACGCGGGCGCGGACCTGGTCGGGCGGCGTGCCCGCGATCTCCAGCGGCAGGGCGATATTGCCCGCCACCGTGCGCGAGGACAGCAGGTTAAAGTGCTGGAAGATCATGCCGACCTCCCGCCGGATGGCGCGCAGCTCCGCCCCCTGGGCCCGGCCCACGTCCAGGCCTGCTACGGCCACGGTGCCGCTGGTCGGGCGCTCCAGCCCGTTCACCATCCGCAGAAGCGTCGATTTCCCTGCGCCCGAGCGGCCGATGATGCCGCAGATCGCACCGGGCTCGATCACCAGCGTGACGTCCTGAAGCGCGCTGACGCGGGCGCCGCCCGGCCCATCAAAGGCCTTGCCGACCCCTGAAAAGCTAATCGCCGCGCCTGCAATGGTGTTGCCGGTCATAGGTCTTGTCCTTGCGGCCCATTCTGCGGGTCCCTCCCGCCTTGGCCGAGTTGCCCCAATCCGAGCCCGGACGCAAGGCTGCTTGGCAACGGCGGCATCTGGTCTGTCGGCGGGATTTCAGAAGCCTGTGAAAGTTGAGCTGCAGGCACCGGCAGGAATGGAGCCCGCCCCTATAGGCTGTCTCCCAAGTGTTGATGACGTTGTTCGCGATACAGGTCGGTGCGGCGTAAGCTGGAAGAGGGTCGGGTTCGGACCCAGTCCAGCTCTTGTCCTGCTGCTGTAAACGCGGCTTCTGAAACTCGAGGTCTTCGGACTGATGGGTCCAGCCCAGATGTTCCTCACTGTTTTAACGATGATCAGCATCGTCAAATCTGCAGGCGACTGCCTGGGCACCCGGCGCAGCAGCGGCAAGGCAATACGGAAGACGCCTGGGGAAACCTGGTGCCGATCGGGGTTGGCGTTATTTCGGTCACGGGCAACTTCCTGGCGACGTAGATCACCGGCACTGTCGGCGCCACTGTCCTGAACGGCGGGCTTGGCAAGGAGACTTTGCTTATGAAGGGGGACAAGGGTCGGCTGACGGCTCCGGTAATGACCGGCAGGACCGAGAGCTTGCAGTTGATGCTCTGATCTCCCAGGGCGGCGCTGTCTGGATAACGAGGCTTGCGGAAGGGCATTGCGTCAAATGCGTCGCGCTGGACGACCTGATCATCGTCTGACGCTCTCGTCGGGTTGCTGCAACAAGACAGGAAAGGCGATGCCCACACCTCCTGTCTTGATTTTGCTTCTGGTGGATACATGTCCGCCACTGTCCTGGCAGCCCGCTCCGATGCCGCGCTGATCCGATTTCTGACACGCCAGGGCAATGGCCCGCAGGGCCGGCGCATCCGCCAGGTGCTGCCTGCTCGGTCGCGCCTGACAGGGCCGCCCGAGCTTCCGCGGCAGGCTCCCGCGGAGGTGTCATTGCGGCCCACGATGCCGTGGCTTGGCGGTAACGGGCGAGGTATGGCCGAACTGCCTGCCGCGCTACCCGGCCTCTTCGGACCGCCAAAGCCGAACGCTGCGGTGAACCCCTTCGGAGCCAAGCCGTTCGAAAAATCCTGCCTCATGCAACGATTTGGCAGCTTCGACCATTTCTAACAGGGTCCACCTGCCTCATTCAGTGGCATATTCAGAACCGAGGAACCATGTTCGAATTTCGGCCGAGCCATAATTGCTGGCGCGTTGAAACCGCCGACCGGCTTTCTGTCATCATAGATGGCAAGCATTACTTTCGTGCACTTCGCGAGGCTCTGCTCAAGGCTCAACGGCTGGTCATGATGATCGGCTGGGATTTCGACTTCCAGATCGAGATGCTGCCCGGGGAAAGCGACGAGAACGGCCTAGCCCCGGACGGCTTTCCGAACCGGATCGGTCCCTTTTTGGACGCCATCGTCGATCGGCGCAAGGACCTGGACATCTATCTGCTAAAATGGAGCGGTGGCGCACTGATCGCGCCAGGCGGCATCCTGCCTGCGCTGCAGGTCAAGCTGATGTCGCCCGAGCAGATCCACCTGGCCTTTGACGGGCGTCACCCGATCGGTGCCTGCCATCACCAGAAGATCGTCGTGATTGACGACAGCCTGGCCTTTTGCGGCGGCATTGACGTGACTGATGGTCGCTGGGACGACCGCGACCACCGAGACGACAATCCGCTGCGCTGCCTGAAGAGCGGTGACGGTGCACAGCCTTGGCACGATGCCTCGACGGTGATGGGCGGACGAGCCGCGGCGGCGCTGTCGGAACTGGCCCGCGCACGATGGGCCCGCGCCCATGATGCCGATGTGGATGAGGATTTCGCCCCCGGCGGCGACCTGTGGCCGGACAGCATCACGCCCGCCTTTCGCGACATTCCCGTGGCCATCGCCCGCACCGTCCCCCCCGAGGCGGACCAGCCCGGCATCCACGAGATCGAGGATCTGTATTTGGACGCGATCGCCGCCGCGCGCGATTGTATCTATATCGAGTCACAGTATTTCTGCGCTGACAGCATCACCCGCGCCATCGAGCGTCGGCTGCTCGAACGCGACGGCCCCCAGGTGGTGGTGATCAACCCCTATGCCGCCCAAGGCCATTTGGAAGATCAGGCCATGCATGTCACCCGCAGCCGGATGATTCGTCACCTGCGCACCCGCGACCGTCATGGCCGGTTTCGCATCCTTTACCCCGTCACCGAGAAGGGGCAGCCGGTCTATGTCCATGCCAAGGTCATGATCGTGGACGACAGGCTGTTACGAGTCGGCTCCAGCAATATTGATCGCCGCTCAATGGGATTTGATACGGAATGCGACGTGGCGATCTTGGCGCCCGACGGGGACACCCGTGCCCTGATCCGCGGCTTTCGCGACGAATTGCTGGCCGAGCATCTGGGCCGCGATCCCGCCGCCGTTACCGCCGAGATCGACCGTCAAGGCAGCGTAACGGCAGCTCTGGTTCGGCTGTGCCGCGCCCAGGGGCGTAGCCTGCGAGTCCTCCACCCCCGGCCAGGAACCTGGCTGGGCAGCGCCCTCGCCCGGACCCGCTTCTTCGATCCACGCTATCGGCGCAGCGCGCAGGCTCGGCTGGGAATCACCTCGCGCCACCTGATGATCGGCGCTGCGATCCTGGTGGGCAGCGCCCTGTTATGGAGCCAGAACCGGCGGAAAGGCTGAGTGGACCGAAGGAGCGGTCAGATCCTGTGTAGGTAGTCCGGCCTGAACAACCCTTAGAGCGTTGATTTCGTGTGCTGAAGCTGCGTATCTGTTCGCTTTGAATTGCAAGGTTTCGTATGCTTTGGCCAGAACCCCTGCAATTTCCGGTCGCCGATGAAGCCCCATTCCCGCGCCCTTGAACAGGATGACCTGCTCCGTCCACGACGGGTCGATATGATCGATGCGCGCCACGGCGCACGGCAAGCGTGATCTTGTCGCCGCCACGGACCTCGATCAGTTCGGCAGGCTTGATGACCTCGCCGCGGCGCTGAAACGCCTTGAGCGTGGCACCCGTGCTATCGTGACCTTTGGGGCGAGATTCATCTCGCATCTATTGTGACCCGTGCTGCCTGCCGCGTCATGACAGGGCGAGACCGCATGGCTTTGGAAGCAGAATGGGCAGGGGCGACCCCTGCCGCTCAACCTCGCCCCAAAAGTCACCATGCCGCGAGCGAGGAGGGCAAGCGACCTCGCCCCAAAAGTCACGATACCGCGCCCCGAAAGTCACTCTCAGGCGGAATGATCGCGTACAAACATTCAGGTGCTGCTCCTAACATGGACAAAAGGCCATCCTGCAAAAGGGTACCTTCCCGTCGTGGTGAGGAAGAAAAAGGCACTTCTGTCTCCCTCCCCGCATGTCCAGGACATGGGAGCAGAGAAGAAAGCGATGCCAGTGTCACATCTCCTTGGTCTCTGGCTTTCGCTCGCTCGCCCATGACGCGAGGCTCAGGGATGCCGATCTGAGATGACCGCCCCGGCTGTGGGGGTGGCAGCGTGGTATTTCTCCTCGACCAGCTCGGAGCGCAGCAGGGCGTTGATCTCGCGCTTCAGTGCCGCTCTTTCATCGTTCGTCAGATAAACCGAGCGTGCGAGTTCGACGAAGCCGGAATCGAACGCGGCGGCGGCCTCCTTGGCGCGGATGTCGTCCTCGATCCGCCACAAGGCCCCGTTCACGCGACGCAGGCCCTCGATCAGCGGGGCAAGGCCCGGCTGCGGCAGGACCGGGGCCGCGATATCGCGCAGAAGAGCAAGCTCGCGCCCCACATTGGCGCGGGCAGTGGGGTCGGCGATGCGGTCTGCCTTGATCTCCAGGATGGTGATCTTGTCCAGAAGCTCGCCCCAGGAGACGGGGGCAAGGGGCGCGGTCCGGAAATCCGAAGTCATGCTTGTTCACCCTTCTGCAGGCTGAAATCGGGGTTGGCGGTCCAGTGCGGCGGCCGCCTGGCCTATGACGCTGGCCCAGTCACCCGGCGCGGGCTGCCGCCAGACGCACACCGTCGGATACCAGGGCGTGCCTGTGCTCTCGACCGGCCAGCGCCAGTCCGGATCGTGCTTGGCCAGCAGCCAGACCGGCCGGCCCAGGATCCCGGCCAGATGGGCGATCATCGTGTCCACCGTGACCACGAGCGCCGAGCCGGCGACAAGCTCTGCCGTCCGCACCATGTTCAGCGGGCAGCCTTCCGGGTTCAGAACCGGGAGCGCGGTCGGCCCCGGCATCAGGGACAGCGCCGGACCATGGCAGAAGGACTGCATCATCGCCTCGGGCACCGAGCGCCCAGCATCCCAATCGCCCGCGCCCCAACACAAGGCTACCGTGCTGGGCGGCAGCGGGGCGGGCAGGATGTCCAGCGCGGGCATCGGCGCGCCGCCAGGGGAGGCACGCAAGGCAAGGGACAGTTCCATGATCTCGATATCGCAGTCCTGCGGTGGCAGGGGGCGGGCCACATCGAAGGGAACCAGCCGGTCGATGCCGGGAAATCCGCGGAACAGCGGCAGAAGATGGGGCTGCATCTCGACCGTGACCCGCGCCGCATGTCGCGCCAGCAGCGGCAGGAAGCGCGAGAACATCAGCGTGTCGCCAAGCCCGTGATAGCAGCGAACCAGCACCTCCCGGCCCGCAAAGGGGCGGCCGTCCCAGACCCAGCGGAGATGATAGGGCAGTTGGGGATTGTCGCGCGTCGCCGGATCGCGCCGTCCCATGGCCTCGGCCGCGATGGCCCAGGCCGTGGGAAAATCGCCCCGCCGCATGGCATCGGTCCAGGGATCGCGGGCCGACGGGGCCCGCCCCTCGACGACATGACCCATCCCAGGGCTGGCACCATGCGGCAAGGCGGTCATCCTTCGGCCCTAGCCGGCGATCCCGGCGGCGGCAGGTTCCGCGGCCAGTTCCGCCGCGAACCAGGCGCAGGTCGCTTCCAGCCCTTCCGCCAGCGGAATCCGGGGCGCCCAGTTCAGCAGCGCCCGGGCGCGGCTGATGTCGGGCCGGCGGCGGCGCGGATCGTCCACCGGCAGCGGGCGATGGACAACCGGGGCGCGGGTGCCGGTCAGGGTCACCACATGGCCCAGCAGCTCGGTCACCGTCATCTCGTCGGGATTGCCCAGGTTCACGGGTTCCATTCCGTCGATGTCAGCCTCCATCAGCGCCATCAGCCCCGCCACCATGTCCGAGACATAGCAGAAGCTGCGCGTCTGGCTGCCGTCGCCATAGACCGTCAGCTCGTCGCCGCGCAGCGCCTGGCAGATCAGGTTCGACACCACGCGCCCGTCACCCGGGTCCATGTTCGGGCCATAGGTGTTGAAGATGCGCGCAACGCGCACCTGCGCGCGGCCGGCGCGGCCATAATCGAAGGCCAGCGCCTCGGCGGCGCGCTTGCCCTCGTCATAGCAGGCACGGGGGCCGGTGCAGCTGACATTGCCGCGGTAATCCTCGGCCTGGGGATGGATCTCCGGATCGCCGTAAACCTCGCTGGTCGAGGTCAGGAGGAACCGCGCCTTGGCCGCCTCGGCCAGCCGCAACAGGTGGTTGGTGCCCACCACATTGGTCATCATCGTGTGTTCCGGGTCGCGCTGATAGAGGGGGGGCGAGGCCGCGCAGGCCAGGTTCCAGATGCGGGTGATGCGCGGCGCCATCCGTGTCAGGTCGGCCGGCAGCGGCTGGCTGATGTCGTGGCGCAGGAAGCGGAAGCCGGGCTGGCCTTCCAGGGCCCGCAGGTTCGAGGGCCGTGAGGTCTGCAGGTTGTCGAGGCAAAGAACCGATTCTCCCCGGTCCAGCAGAGCGCGGCACAGATGCGATCCGATGAAGCCTGCGCCCCCGGCGACGACGTTCAGCGCCAGGGGCTGCACGGTTCCGCGAGGGCCATGATCCAGGTTGGTCTGCTTCCTCATGCTGCTTATCCCTCTGCTGTTTCGACTGGACGCGCGCCAGCCTTGTGATGTGCCGACTCGGCCAGATGGGCTTCCAGTTCGGCCGCGCGATGATCGGCGCTATGCGCGGTTTCGATGCGGGCGCGAGCCGCACTGCCCATGGCGCCGGCATCGCTGTCCAGCGCGGCCAGCACATCGGCCGCGCCGTCGGCCAGAACGATTTCCTGCCCCGGCCGGAACAATGTCTCGATCCCGTCCCAGCGATCCGAGATGATCGGCGTGGCGCAGGCCCCTGCCTCGAAGAGCCGGACCGAGGGCGAGAAGCCCGCCCGGATCATGTCGGCGCGCGTCACGTTCAGCGTGAAGCGGCTGGCCGAGTAGAAAGCGGCGTGGTCGGCGGGCGGGCAATGCTCGATCCGCTCGACATTT
The DNA here is from genome assembly GCF_026913015.1 of Paracoccus benzoatiresistens. Classification (GTDB taxonomy): domain Bacteria; phylum Pseudomonadota; class Alphaproteobacteria; order Rhodobacterales; family Rhodobacteraceae; genus Paracoccus; species Paracoccus benzoatiresistens. The sequence goes on along the minus strand of NZ_JAPTYD010000016.1, from coordinate 45,787 downwards.
TTTGGCCAGTCGATGCCCGCCGGATACTGCGGCCCGGCGACGACGAAGCGCAGGTCGGGGCGGCTCCGGGCAGGTTCGATCAGCAGCCGCTCCAGTGTGGGCTGGCGGTCGTCGCTATAGGTGCCCAGATAGGACAGGTCCCAGCGGAGCGGCACCTTTCGCGGGCCGTAAAGGTCCAGATCGACCGAGCAGTAAAGCGCCCGTGCCATGGGCGAGGCGTAACGGCTTTCGATATGCCGCAGCGTCGGCCCGCCCGTGAAGGACAGGTAGACGTCGAAGCCGGGAATGATGGCGGGCGACAGATATTCGAAATCGCCCCGTTCCAGCTTGGCCAGCGTCACGGGCGTGTCGATGTCGTAGAAGGCCGTCACGCCCCGGGCCCAGGACTGGACACGACGCGAGACCTCGACCCCCTCGGGGACGTAGCTGCCGACGATCACCGCATCCGCTTCCGCGATCTCGTCCCGCCAGCGATCCAGCCCGGGCAGGTCCGCATAGAACTCCAGCCGGCACCAGTCGGGGTCGGACAGATCGCGCTGGCTGGCATACCAGGGCACATCGCGTTCCAGGAACAGGATCTCGTGCCCGCGCCCGGCAAAGGATTTCAGCAGCGCGCGGAAGGTCGTCGCGTGGCCATTGCCCCAGGACGACGACAGCGACAGGCCCAAGACGACCAGCTTCATGCCGCCATCCCCTTCGCCTGCGCCTTGAACAGCGCGTCCACCTGTGCGCCCCGCAGGGCATAGGTGTGTTCCGCCTTGACCCGTGCCAGCGCCGCCTGACCGATCTCGCGCGCCCGTTCCGGTGTCAGCGCCGCCAGGTGGTCGGCCACGTCCTGCCCGTCGCGGGCGACCAGAACCTCACGGTCCGGGGTCAGGAACTGCTCGATCCCCTCCCAGGCGTCGGTGATGAGGCAGGCGGCGGCGCCGGCGGCCTCGAAGACGCGGGTGGCAGGGGAAAAGCCCACATTCGCCATGCTGTCGCGGGCGACGTTCAGGACGGCCAGCGGCGTGCAGTTGAAGGCGTTGTGTTCATGCGTGTAGACATGGCCCAGATGGCGGACGTTGCCCGGCATGGGCTTGCTGTCCCAGCCGTTGCCACCAATCAGGAAGCTGCGGTCCGCAAGCAGCGCGGCGGGTTTCAGGAAGAACTCCTCGACCCGCGCCTCGCGGTCGGGCAGGCGGTTGCCCAGGAAGGCGAGGTCCGAGGCGAACTTGGGATTGGCAGGCGCGGGGTGATGCGTCGCCGGATCCAGCGCGTTGTAGACCGGCTCGCACAGCTTCGCGCTGAAGCCTTTATAGGCATCGAGCACCGGGGGACCGCCGCCATAGGTCAGCACCATGTCGAGGCCGGGCAACGCCTGCCGCACGGGATGGCTGTCATCGGCGCGCATCTCGTCCAGGGTCGCCGCCGCGTCCACGTCCCAGAAGATCTTCAGCGCGCCGGGCCTGGCCCCCGCGACCACGCCTTCCAGCAACTCGCGGTCGAAGACGCCGACGCCGTTGGCCTTCACCACGATGTCGGCTTGCGCCGCCTCGGCCAGGACGCCACGCATGGCAGCTTCCGTCGCGGGATAGACGACCGAGCGGCACCAGTCGGGCGGGTCGATGTCGCGGTGCTTCTGGCGGTCGAAGGCGTCCGGTTCGTAGAAGGTGATGTCGTAGCCGCGCTTGGCCAGTTCCCCCAGCACACCGCGGTAATAGGTGGCAGCACCATTCCAGTAGGACGACAGAAGGCTGGATCCGTAGAAGGCGATCTTCATGCCGCGGAGGCTCCTTGGTTGAGGCCGAGCTGGGCGGCGATGGACAGCAGTTCCTGCGCGCGATGGGCGCAGGTGTGGCGGGCGCGGATGGTTTCCAGCCCGTGCGCCACCAGCGAGGCGCGCAGGTCGGGGTCATGCGCGAGGTCGCGCAGATGGGCGGTCATTTCCGCGCCGCCGCGGGCGAACAGGAAGTCCCGGCCGGGGCGGAACAGGTTCTCGCTGTCCTCCCAGGGGGCCGAAACCAGCGGGATGCCGCAGGCCAGGGCCTCGAAGACGCGGATGGTCGGGATGCCGGGCAGCATCGTGGTATAGAAGCGGCGCGGCACGTGGACGGTCGCCCGATGGCGGGCGAAGATCCCCGGCGCGGCGGCATTGGGCGCCCAGCCGTGATAGCGTACGCCATAGCGGTCCAGAGTCGCCAGCGCCTCGGCCGGGTAGCGCACGCCGTAGATGTCGAGCGGCAGGCCCGCATCCTGTGCCGGCCGGAACAGGAAAGACTCCAACTCCTCGGTCCGCTCGCCGTCCCCCCAGTTGCCGATCCAGACAAGGCCCTCGCGCGCGCTTTCCTGCGCGGGCGGGTGGAACAGCCTTGTGTCGGCGGCCTCGTGCCACGTCCAGACGCGGTCGCCCCAGCCCCAGCGGCGATAAACCTCGGACAGCGTCTCGCCAAAGGCCAGCACGCCGTCGAAGCCCGACAGGTCGAAGGCGCGGATGGCCTCGGGGTCGCTGACGGCGCGGTGGTGCGTGTCGTGGAACAGCAGCTTGAAACGGGCGCCGGTCTTGCGGGCCCGGCTAAGGGTCGCGGCCAGCGTCGGGTCGTTCCATTCGTGGACGATCACCAGGTCGGCATCGCCCGCCAGATCCGCCGGATCGGCGGCAGGGTCGTAGGTCTCGACCGACAGATCGGGATAGTTCTGGCGGAAAGGGTCAAGCCCCGCCTGCCCGTGGTCGCGCAGCAGGTTTTCCAGACTCCAGGCGCCCTGCGGTTCCAGCGCGCGGACAGCATGGCCGCGGGCCGACAGATCCCGCAGCACGCCGCGCAAGAAATGCGCGTTGCCGTGGTTCCAGCAGCTTTGCAGCGAATGGGTGAAATAGACGATCTTCATGCGGCTTGGATCCGTCTCAAAAGCGCGTCGCGATAGATCTCGGCCATCCGGGCGGCCGTCGCGGCGGGGGTGTAATGGGCTGCGCGGCTCCGGGCGGCCTCGCCCTGCGCGGCGTGGCGCGCGGGGTCTGTCAGGGTCGCGGCAATGGTATCGGCAAAGCCCTGCGCATCGCCGGGCTCGACAAAGCGGGCGGCGCCGTCCCAGAGTTCTCGGAACGTGGGAATGTCCGACAGCACCAGCGGGCAGCCGGCTTGTGCCGCTTCCAGAACGGCAAGGCCGAAGGGCTCAAACCGCGCGGCGCTGGCGAAGACCGGGCGGCGGGCCAGCCAGTGCGCGATGATCTCGGCCGGAAGCGGGCCGGTGGCCTGCAGATGTGCGGGCGTCACCGTCGCACCATGCGGGGCGCGGGTGGACCCGATGGCGACAAAGGGGGCGTCCAGGCGCGCGGCGGCCGCGTCCAGGGTGGCTGTGTCCTTCGCCTCGTCCCAGAGCCGCCCGACGGTCAGCGCGCCGGGAAACGGTCGCGCATCCGGCAAGGGCATCGGCGTGCGACCGTTATGGACCGGCAGGGGCATCACCGGCAGGCCATAGCGGCGGGCGGTGGCCTCGGCATAGGCGCGGGTGGGTGCCACCACGAGATCCGCCGCGCGCAGGCCCTGGCCCACCAGGTCCGGCAGCCAAGCCAGGGTCGGGTTCACCGCCCCGCCGCGCGCCGCGTCCCACCAGGTCCCCAGGCAGCCGTGGTTGACCGCCACGACCGGCCGGTCGAAGCGTGCGACGGCCAACGCCGGCGCATTCAGATGCACCAGATCCGCGCCCAGATCGCGGGCGAGCCGAGCGATGGCCTCACCCGCCGCCAGCACCGGCCCGGGCCCGTCGCTCAGCCAGTCGAGCGGCAGGTCGGTCTCCACCAGCCGCAGGCCGGCAGCCTGCGCCGCCGCGCGCTGGTCGGCGTCGGGCGCGGGGCCAAGCACGGCCAGCACCACCTCGGCCTGCAGCGCGGCGGCAAGCTCCAGCGAATAGTGCCAGACACCTCCAACCGCGTCGGAGGTCATCAGAACCCGCATCATGCGGACTGCGCCAGGGGGGGCAGGCCCACGGGCAGGTTGATTCCGCTCTCGGCCGCCAGCCACTGGGCAAGCCGGGTCACCCCGTCCTGCCAGTCGACCTTCGGCGACAGGTCCAGCGCCTGTTCCGCCGCGCGGGTATCGGCCACGAAATAGCGCTGGTCGCCCGCCCGCCAGTCCGAAAAGGCGATGTCCACGGGCCGGTCGATGATCCGGCCCACGAAGTCCAGAAGCTGGCGCAGGCTGACCGCGTTCCGCGGCCCGCCGCCCAGGTTGAAGACCCGGCCCGAAACCTCGTCGATCCGCTCCCATGCCGCCAGATAGGCTTCCACCGCGTTTGACACGTCCAGGATGTCGCGGACCTGGCAACCATCACCGAACAGGGTGATCTGCTGGCCCTTCAGCGCGCGGATCAGGAAATGGGCGACCCAGCCCTGGTCCTCGGTCCCCATCTGGCGCTGGCCATAGATGCAGGACATCCGCAAGACGCAGGTGGGCACGTCGAAGCTGCGGGCATAGTCCAGCACATACTGGTCCGCCGCGCCCTTCGAACAGCCGTAAGGCGTGTGGAAATCCAGCGGGCGGGCCTCTCCGATGCCATGGGCGCGGACCTGCGGCTCCGTCGGGCGATAGGCCTCGCCCTCCAGCGCGAAGTCGAGGTCGGCCAAGTCGCCATAAACCTTGTTGGTCGAGGCGAAGACCAGCGGCGTGTTGTCGGCCTTGGCGCGCAGCGCCTCCAGCAGGTTCATCGTGCCGATCAGGTTGATCGTCATGTCCTCGACCGGCTCGACCATGCTGGTGGTCACGGCGACCTGGGCAGCCAGGTGGAAGACCACCTTGGCCCGCTGCACGGCAGCCGCCATGCGGGCGGTGTCGCGGATGTCGGCGAGGATGTGCTCGATCCGGTCGCCGTGGCGGGCCTGCAGCCAGGCAAGGTTGCGCTCCACGCCGGGGCGGCTCATCGCGTCATAGACGATGACCCGGTGCCCCTCGGCCGCAAGGCGGTCGGCGAGGTTCGAGCCGATGAAGCCCGCGCCGCCTGTGACCAGCACCGGGCGCGGATCGGCGGATGCGTCGGTCCGTGCCATCACGCCACCAGCCCGCGCTTGTCCAGTTCCGCCCGCATCTTTTCTACGTTATCCACCGCCGTCTGGCTGGCGACCCATTCGGCCAGTTCCCCCAGACCTTCGCGGAAGTCCGTCTGCGCGGTGAAGCCCAGCTTCTCGGCCGCAAGCGTCGTGTCGCAGAAGCAATGGCGGATGTCGCCGATCCGGGCCTTGCCGACGATCTGAGGCTCCAGGGCGTTGCGCCCCATGGCCCGGCCCAGTTCCTGGGCGACCTCGGTCACGGAACGGTCATGTCCCGAGCCGATGTTGAAGGTTCCGCCCGCCGCCTGCGGCAGGGACAGCGCCTCGGCAAAGGCGCGGGCCACGTCGGACACATGGACGAAATCGCGACGCTGTTCGCCGTCCTCGAAGATCATCGGCGCCTGGCCGTTGAGGTAACGCGAGGCGAAGATCGCCAGAACGCCCGTATAGGGGTTCGACAGCGCCTGGCCGGGGCCGAAGACGTTGAACAGCCGCAGGCACACGCCCTCGATCCCGTAGGGAGCGGTCATGATATGGGTGGTGCGCTCCTGCACGAACTTGTTCAGCGCATAGATGGAGGCGAGGTTCGGGCGCTTCCATTCCGGCGTGGCGACCGGGGTCAGCGGGCGGCCCTGGGCGTCGGTCGGATCCCACTGCTTCAGCCCGTCCCGGATGCCTACCCGCTCGGCGTCTTCCACCAGCTGGCCGTCGGCATCCTTGTAAAGACCCTCGCCATAGATCGACATCGAGGAGGCCGTGACCACGCGGCGCACCGGGTTGTCGATCAGCTTCTCGAACAGCACGGCGGTGCCCACGTCATTCGTGGACGTATACCGCTCGACCTCGTACATGGACTGGCCCACGCCGACCTCGGCGGCCAGATGGATCACGCTGTCGGCGCCTTTCAGCGCACGGCTGACCGCCTCGGCGTCGCGCACGTCACCCTGGATGAACTCGGCTTCCGTGTTCAGCGCTTCAGGGCGACCCGCTCCCTCTCCGTGCACCTGCGGAATCAACGCATCCAGGACGCGGACCTCGTGGCCTCGCTTCAGCAACTCGTCCGTGACGAAGCGGCCGATGAACCCTGCGCCGCCGGTGATCAGAACCTTTTCCAACTTGTCCCCCTGGCCTCTATTTAAGAAATTGTATCGGTTTCAGTGTTATGATGTAAAAGCCTCCATGCAAGTTTTGTTCCATCTTCTTCTTCATCTTTGTTGCTTGGCAGGCACATGGTCGGTCGCGGGCCCGGTCCGGGGCGCGGCATGAGCGTGCTGGTCGGGCTGGTCCGCCACGGCGCGCATGACGATCTGGGCACCTGGCTGAGCGGAAGGACGCGCGACATTGCGCTGAACACGGCGGGGCGGGACGGGACCGTGGCGCTGGCGCAACGGCTGGCGGAGCGAGGCGTCACCACCATCACCACCAGCCCCCGCCGACGCACGGCCGAAACGGCTGCGATCCTGGGGCAAGGACTGGATCTGACGCCGGTGCCTTCCGATGCTTTGGACGAGATCGACTTCGGCGCCTGGTCCGGTGCCCGCTTCGCCGATCTGAATGGCGACCCCGCCTGGCAGCACTGGAACGCCGCGCGCGGGACCGCTCCCACGCCGGGGGGCGAGACCATGGGTGCTGCCGTCGCGCGAGCCATGGCCCATCTGGACGGGTTGGCCGAACGGGGTGGCGGGCCGGTCCTCTGCGTCAGCCACTGCGATGTCATCCGGGGGATGATCGCCCATGTCCTGGGCTTGTCCCTGGACAATATCCTGCGCTTCGAGATCGCCCCCGCATCGGTCAGCTGGGTCATGACGCATGGACAAGGAAGGGCCCATGTCCTAACCATCAACGGCACCGAGTGATGGAACGGACGATGAACGCAGCGCAGATCGCAGAGAAAGCAGAACGACTTGGCCCGTGGTTCCAGAACCTCGACCTGCAGGGCATTCGAACTGCGCCTGCGCATTTCCTGGGCGATTATCCCTCTGACAAGTTCTCCCGTTTCTCGCATCTAGTCCCCGAGGCTCTGACCGGAAAGTCAGTCCTGGACATCGGCTGCAACGCGGGCTTCTACAGCTTCGAGATGTGCCGCCGGGGGGCCGCGCGGGTGCTGGGCATCGACACCGACTCCCGTTATCTGGCGCAGGCGCGCTTTGCGGCGCAGGTGCTGGACGTGGCGGGCGTCGAGTTCCGCCAGATGGGCGTCTATGACGTGGCGGCTCTGGGAGAACGCTTCGACCTCGTGATCTTCATGGGCGTGCTTTACCACCTGCGCCACCCGCTTCTGGCGCTGGACCTGATCCGCGAGCATGTGGCAGACGACCTGATGCTGTTCCAGACCCTGACCCGCGGTCCCGACATGGTCGCCACGCCGGCCGAGGATTACGATTTCTCGGAAGACGCCCATTTCCAGCAGCCTGACTGGCCGCGCATGGCCTTCATTGAGCGCCAGTGGGCCAATGACTGGACCAACTGGTGGGTCCCGAACCGCGCCGGTGTCGAGGCGATGCTGCGCGCCTCGGGCTTTGAAACCCTCACCGGTCCCGCCGACGAGGTCTACCTGTGCCGGACCGCCCCGGTGCCCTTCGCCCAATACGGACCCCACGTGGTCTATCCTGCCCGACCCGAGGAGCCTGCCCGATGATCGAAGCCGCGATGATCTGGAACGAGCCAAACAACAAGTCCCACTGGGATCCCGAACTGGACCCGGATTGGTCGCGGTTCGGCCAATGCGTCACGCTGGCCGGCCAGGCGATCCAGGCGGTGAACCCGGACATCACCCGGGTCCTCGGCGGCATGTCGCCCATTGATCCCCTCTGGGTCCAGCGCATGCAGGGCCATGGCGCGCTGGACCATGTGGACGTGGTCGCGGTCCATGGCTTCCCGCTGGACTGGAACCTATGGCAGATCCACGAATGGCCCGCCAAGGTGGCCGAGATCGAGGCCGTGACCCACAAGCCGGTCTGGGTGACCGAGGTCGGCGTGGGCAGTTTCGGCGCGGAAGAAGTGCAGGTCTTCGGTGTCAAGAAGACCGCCGAGCTGCTGGTCGGCCGGGTGCCGCGCGTCTTCTGGTATTCGCTGTTCGACCTGCCGCAGGAATGGGGCGCCACGACCCGCCACCGCGAGGCCGAGGGATCGTCCTATTACCGCCATTTCTACATGGGCCTGATCCGCGCCGACGGCACGCCCAAGCCCGGGCTGGAGGCCTATGCGCCGCACGCCGCCGATATGGGGCTGATGCAATGGTTCCATTACCAGGACCCGCGCCTGGACGACGCGGTGGCCTGGATGAAACGACTGGGCGTCAGGCACCTGCGCACGGGCCTGTCCTGGGCCGACAGCTTCCGTCCCGATGCCTTGGGCTGGTTTGACCGGCAGATGGAGGCCCTGGCCGATTTCGACACGACCGTCACCTTCTGCTTCACGCCGGAACATCTTGGCCCCGGCGCCCACCACACCAGCCCGCCGCATGATCCGCAGCAGTTCGCCGATTTCTGCGCCGCCATGATCGAACGATATGCCCCCCGGCGGGTTGAGGCCACATCGCCGGCGACAATGTCGGCCCTGACCTGAAGGCCCCCACATGAAAGACGTCCACATGCCGATCAATATTGCCATCATCGGGGTCGGCAACTGCGCAAGTTCCCTCGTGCAGGGACTGACGCATTATGCCGGAAAGAACGATGCCACGGGGCTGATGCATCACACGCTGGCGGGCTATCGTCCCGACGACATCCGCGTGGTCGCGGCCTGGGACATCGACGCCCGCAAGGTCGGACGCGACGTGGCGCAGGCGATCTTCGCGCTTCCGAACTGCACCGCCGTCTTTGCCCCCGAGGTGCCGGACACGGGCGCCGTGGTCCGCATGGGCTGCATCCTGGACGGCGTGGCCGAGCACATGGCCGATTACCCGGCCGAGCGGACCTTTGTTCCCGCCGATGCCCCCGAGCCCACGCGCGAGGAGGTCGTGGCGGCGCTCCGGGATGCACAGGTGGACGTGCTGATGAACTACCTGCCCGTCGGCAGCCAGAAGGCGACCGAATTCTATGCCGAATGCGCGCTGGAAGCGGGCGTGGCCTTCGTCAACAACATTCCTGTCTTCATTGCGTCGGATCCCGTCTGGGCCGAGCGGTTCCAGGCCGCGGGCGTGCCGATCATCGGCGACGACATCAAGGCGCAGCTTGGGGCCACCATCGTCCACCGCGTCCTGACCGACCTGTTCCACAAGCGCGGCGTCAAGCTGTGCCGGACATACCAGCTGAACACTGGCGGCAATACCGACTTCCTGAACATGGCGAACCACAAGCGCCTGGAGAAGAAGAAGATCTCCAAGACCGAGGCCGTGCAGTCGGTCGCCGCCGAACGCCTGACCGAGGACAACATCCATGTCGGCCCGTCGGACTACGTCGCCTGGCAGAACGACAACAAGGTCTGCTTCCTGCGGATGGAGGGCGAGCTGTTCGGCGGCGTGCCCATGAACCTGGAGCTGCGCCTGTCGGTCGAGGACAGCCCGAATTCCGCGGGTGTCGCCATCGACATGATCCGCTGCGCCGCCATTGCGCGCGACCGCGGGCTTGCCGGTCCGATCCTCGCGCCCGCCGCCTGGTTCTGCAAGCACCCACCCGAGCAGATGACCGACGACGAGGCCTACGAGGCGGTCGAGGCCTTTATCGCGGAAGGCTTGGCCCTCGCGGCACCCGCCTCGTGATCGCCTGTCTGCGAGCCCAGGGCGTCCAGCACCTGCTCGGGGTCGACGTTCTTTTCGACCTCGGCCAACAGGCCCTGGTCCAGCGGCACGTCCAGCTTCTCTGCGATGCGGTGGATGACCTCGGCCAGCTTGGTCAGTTCGTCCTCGGTCAGAAGCCCGACATGCAGGTCCAGATCGGCGCGTCGGTCGGCCGCCTCGGCCTGCCTGTTCTGGTTGATCAGGACAAAGGTGGACAGAAAGATCGCCTCGACCGAGGCTTCCATCGCCAGCACGACAAAGGTCGGATCCCACGGCGTCACGGCCGGGATCCAGCCCAGGTTGGCAGTGATCCAGAAGCCATAGATCACCAGATGCAGGACCACGAAGCTCATCGAGCCGGTGAAGGCCGTGATCCGGGCCGCGATCCGCGCGCCAAGCGGCGCGTCCTCGGCCTCACGCCGGCGCCGCTGGGCCAGCGCTTCGATATTGGTGGCAAGCCGTTCGCTCATCTGGTTGCCCACAGCGTTTCGGGTCATGCGCTCCCTCCTTCTCAGTGCGGCCGTGGCAGCGAAAGCCGCAGCACCCCCCATCCGGTTCCGAAAAGGCCCAAATGACGACACCTTCCCTCATGCGCGCCGCGATCCTTGAAGGACCGCAGCGGTTTTCCCTGGCCGAAGTGCCCGTTCCCCAACCCGGCCCCGGCGAGGTGCTGATCCGGCTGGAAGGCTGCGGCGTCTGCGCGTCCAACGTCGAGCCTTGGGAAGGCCAGCCCTGGTCCACCTGGCCGGGCACGCCGGGCGGCATGGGGCATGAAGGCTGGGGCAGCATCGCGGCCCTGGGCGCGGGTGTCGGGGGGCTGTCGGTGGGCCAACGCGTGACCGCGCTGACCGAACGGTCCTATGCCGAATACGACCTGGCGCCTGCCGCGATGGTGGTGCCGCTGCCCGCTTCGCTGGTCGGGATGCCGGTCCCGGGCGAGCCGGTAGCCTGCGCCATGAACATTTTTGCGCGGTCGGACGTCCGCCCGGGCCAGACGGTGGTGATCGTCGGCATCGGCTTTCTGGGCGCGATCCTGACGCGGCTGGCGACGGAGGCGGGGGCAAAGGTGATCGCGGTTTCGCGCCGGGCCGAAACGCTGGATCTGGCGCGCGGGATGGGAGCGGCGGAAACCATCCCCATGGACGATCACTCGCGCATCATCGAGGACGTGAAGCGCCTGACCGGGGACCGCATGGCCGAACGGGTGATCGAATGCGTGGGCAAGCAGTGGCCCCTGGATCTGGCCGGGGAACTGGTGGCCGAGGGCGGGCGTCTGGTGATCGCGGGATATCACCAGGACGGGCCGCGGCAGGTGAACATGCAGATGTGGAACTGGAAGGGTATCGACATCGCCAGCGCGCATGAACGCGATGCGGGGGTCCGCGTGGCGGGTCTGCGCGCGGCGGTGGATGCGCTTGCCTCGGGCCGGCTGGACCTGTCGCCGCTTTTGACCGGCACTTACCCGCTGGACCGGCTGGGCGAGGCGCTGGCCGCCACCCGCGACAAGCCCGGCAGCTTTGTTAAGGCCTGGGTGGCGCTGTGACGCCGCGCCTCGGGTTCCTCGGCACTGGTTGGATCGGGCGGCACCGGATGGCGGCCCTAGCCGCGACCGGGCTGGCCGAGATTGTCGCGGTCGCCGAGCCTGACGACACCAGCGCCGCCGAGGCCTTGACGCTCGCGCCCGGCGCCCGGCGGGTAGACGGGCTGGAGGCGCTGCTGGCCACCGAGATCGACGCCGTGGTGATCGCTACCCCGAGCGCCGCCCATGCCCGGCAGTCCATCGCCGCGCTGGAGGCGGGCAAGGCGGTCTTCTGTCAGAAGCCGCTGGGCCGCACCGGGCCGGAGGTGGCGGAGGTCGTCGAGGCGGCCCGCCGTGCAGACCGGCTGCTAGGCGTGGATCTGTCCTATCGCCACACCGCCGGGATGGCCGCGATCCGCCCGCTGCTGGACGGGGGCGCCTTGGGCCATGTCTTTGGCCTGGACGTGACCTTTCACAACGCCTGGGGACCGGACAAGCCCTGGTTCTACGATCCGCGGCTCTCAGGCGGCGGCTGCGTCGTGGACCTGGGCGTTCATCTGATCGACCTCGCGCTGTGGTCGCTGGGCTGGCCCGAGGTGACCGGCGTCGAAAGCCGCCTTTACGCCAAGGGTGCCCCCTTGGCCGATCCTGCGGCCCAGGTCGAGGATTACACCGTCGCCACCCTGGATCTGGCGGGCGGCACGGTGGTGCGGCTCGCCTGTTCCTGGGGCCTGCAGGCGGGGCGCGAGGCGGTGATCGCGGCCGAGTTCTTCGGCACCGAGGGGGGCGCGTCCCTGCGCAACGTGAACGGCTCATTCTACGACCTGCGGGCCGAGCGGCATCACCATATCCGCGCCGAATCCCTGGCCGAGCCGCCCGATGACTGGGGCGGGCGCGCGGCGGTGGACTGGCTGGCGCGGCTGGCATCGGGGGCGCGCCATGATGACGACACGCGGCACCTGGTGACGGTCGCGCGGGTGATCGACCAGATCTATGGGCGATAAATGCGCGTCGGGGTCCTGACTTTCCACCGCTGCATCAACTATGGCAGCTACTGGCAGGCTCGCTGCCTGACCGAAGCAATCGCCGCGCGCGGCCATGACGCCGTCCTGCTGGACCATCACTCGCGCGACGTGACCTCGCGCGAATGGCGCTATGCCTTCCAGCCACTGACGCCCGACCGCTCGTCCCGCGCCGATGTGGCGCAATATGGCCGCAAGCTGCGCAAGTTCGTGCAGGCCTTTGATGCGCTGCCCTTGTCCGCGCCCTTCGACCTGGACAACCCCCGGGCAATGCCGCCGGTCGATCTGGCGGTGATCGGCAGCGACGAGGTGCTGAACCTGTCCCATCCCTGGTATGGCGGCAAGCCGATCTTCTGGGGCGAAGGGCTCGCCGCGCTCCGCACCGTCACCTATGCCGCAAGCTTCGGCAACTATGCGGCACCCTTCGTCGAACCCCAGTGGTCGGCGCGGTTGCGCGATCTCCACGCGATCTCGGTCCGCGACGACAACAGTCGGGGGCTCGTGGCGGGCGCCACGGGGCGGGAACCCGCCATGGTGCTCGATCCGGTCCTGCTGAACCCGCCGCAGGTAATCCCGGCCGGGGGAGATCCTTACGTGCTGGTCTATGGCCACCACATCCCCGCCTGGTTCGCCGAGCGCGTGCAGGCGGCCGCACGCGGCCGTGGCTTGCGCACGATCAGTGTCGGCTATCGCAACGACTGGGCCGACGAGCAACGCCTGGATGCCGGGCCGCAGGACTTCGCGGCGCTGGTCACGGGCGCTGGAGCCGTGGCCACGACCTATTTCCACGGCTGCTGCTTTGCGCTGGTGAATAACAAGCCGCTGGCCTGCGCGCCCTCGGATTACCGTTGGACCAAGGTCCGCGACCTGACCGCGCTGCTCGGGGCCGAACGCCACCTGACCCTTGAGGACCGCGACCCCGGTGACGTGGGCGCGCTGTTGGCGGAACCCGTTTCGGATGCCGTCCGGACACGGATCGCGGAGTTGCGGGCACAATCTGCAGCCTGGCTCGACGCGGCGCTGGCGGGGCCGGCATGAGCCGGGCCCTCAGCCCCGCGCAGATCGTCCGGTCGGGCCTGTGCATCGGCTGCGGGTCTTGCGCGTCCGGGACGGGGGCCAGGATGGAATGGGACCCCTACCGCCAGTTGAAGCCCACCGGCCCTGCCACGCACCGGCGCAGCGAGGAGTTCGCCAGGCTCTGCCCCTTCTCGCCTTCGGCCGAGAACGAGGACGCCATCGCCGCCGCCCGCTTTCTCGACGCGCCGCACCTCGACGCGCGCCTCGGCCGCCACATCAGCTGCCATGTCGGTGCGGTGGCCGAGCCGCCCTTCCGCGAGCGCGGCAGCTCCGGCGGAATGGTCAGCTGGGTCGCGGCCGAACTGATGCGCCGCGGAAACATCGATGGCGTGCTGCATGTCCATCCAGGTGCGCCAGGCCAGCCCTTCTTCGGCTATCGCATCAGCCGGACGGAAGAGGAACTGCTGGCCGGCGCCCGATCCCGCTATCACCCGATCCACCTGGCCGATGTGCTGGAGGAGGTCCGCGCCACGCCGGGCCGCTATGCGGTGGTGGGCATCCCTTGTTTCATCAAGGCCGTGCACCTGGCCCGAGCACAGGATCCGCTGTTGGCGGAACGGATCACGCATATGCTGGGCCTGTTCTGCGGCCATATGAAAAGCGCGCGCTTCGTCGAAAGCTTCGCTTGGCAGCTCGGCGCGGACCACGACCGGGTGCGGGCCGTGGAATACCGGCTGAAGGACGCGAACCGCCCGGCGAACTGGTATACCGCGCATCTGACGCTGGACGATGGCAGCACCGTGCAGAACGAGTGGTTCCACCTGGCCGACGGCGATTGGGGCGCGGGCTATTTACAGAACTCGGCCTGCAACTTCTGCGACGATGTGGTGGCGGAAACGGCCGATGTCAGCTTCGGCGATGCGTGGGTGGAGCCCTATTCCTCGGACGGGCGGGGCACCAATGTGGTGGTGGTCCGCGCCCCCCTGATCCAGCGCCTGATCGACGAGGGCGTGGCCCAGGGCCGGCTGGATCTGAAAGAGGTCGATGCCGATTTCGTGGCCGACACGCAGGCGGCGGGCTTCCGCCAGCGGCGCGAGGGGCTGGCCTATCGCCTGACCTGGGCCAGGCGAGGCCTCCGGCCCGTCAAGCGCGTGGCGCCGCAGGCGGGGGGGATCGGCTGGCGCCGGAAGCTCGTCTATCGAACCCGCGCCGCGATCAGCCGCGGCTCGCACCGGATGGCGCGGCTGGCATCCGTAACCGGCCGCTCGCAGGTCTATGTGGGCTGGGCGCGGCGGGCCTATGCAGTCTATGAGGGGCTGACCTATCATCGGGGCAGGCTTGCCCCGCTGTTCGACCGGATCGAGCGGATGAGAGGCTCGCGGTAGGACGACACTCGCCGGTCCTGACCGCCTCGTCGCTGGCGCGGCCTGCCCGGCCTCAAAGCCCATGCTCCTCCAGGAAGCGGTCGATCTCGGACATGGCGATCGGCCAAGCCGACTCGTAGCCCATCGGGAACATCCCGCCAGCCGAGGCGGAGGCAAACTTCTACGCGGCGCTGGAAACTGAAGACATCGCCGCGTAACTAAAGGTAACCAGCCTCCGGCAAACCCGGGGCGGTTCAAAGGCCTCCTATGCACGCTTGAACGCTCTCGAAAAGCAGCCAATCGGTGAAATCAAAACTCTCCGGTAAATTCGGGGCGGATCACGTCTTGTTCCAGTTCAAAGGCCAGACCGGAACGGCAAGGATCGTCGTGTCACGTGCCGTAACCAGGTTCAGCCACCAGAGCATCAGACCAGGCTGGCGGTGCTGTATTGGGGTGCGTCCTCCTTACCACCGGCCTCCTGTTCGAGCCGGAAGTCCATGCTGAGATGGCCATTGCAGGCGGTCACATAGCGCATGACACTGTCCAGTGTCGGCATGGACCCAAGAGGAGACTCCAGTCTGGAAATCATCGGCTGGGTCATGCCGGAGGCCTCGCTGACCTGCCCCTGTGTCATTCCCTGCGCCTTGCGCATTTTGCGCAAAGACCGTGCAATGTTGGCCCTGGCTCTGTTCCGGTTCAGCAGCTCCGCACCGGCGGGATTTGCCTTCCTGAGCTCCCGGATGAACGAGCCTGGATGCTCGTCGCGGGGAGGATGTTGGTCCTTGCTGATCATGTCGTTGAATTCCATGGTTTACGCTGTAGTTCTTTGCTCTGCCGCCATGCAGTAAGCGGCGTTCAGTGTCCCTCGCCTGCTGGCAGCAGGCCATGGATCAGGCATTCGGTCGCAGGGTTCACGGAGACCTGCCGCCACGATCGGCCATCCGGCAGTTGGCAGGCATAGACGGAATAACTCCCGTCGAGTTCCCCGCAATCAGTGGGAGCGTCGGGATCGGTGCTGTAAAGTTTCTCGACGAGAAACAGGACAGTTGCCCCACAATTCCTGTGACCGATTTGCGGTTCGTCCCGCCCCGCCATTTGCCGAAGCTGTCCTCAGCCCCTGTCCGGAACGTCGGCTGCCGCGATCCGAGCCCGTGCCATGGCCGCATAGTCCGGATCGAGTTCGATCCCGATGCCCCGCCATCCGAGCTCCCGCGCGGCGACGAGCGTGGTCCCTGAGCCCAGGAAAGGATCAAGCACCACGCCCTGCCCACCATGCATGCGGAGGCAGCGGCGCGGCAGTTCGAGCGGAAAGGCGGCCGGATGGCGGATCTCTCCCGCAGACGTCCTGACCGTCTCGTAGGGGATGAACCAGGTGTTGCCGCCGCAGCGCAGGTCCTGTCGCGCCGCCTTCCAGCGCCGCAGGTTCGTCTTGTCGGTATAGGGCACACCGATCGCCAGCCGGTCGATCGGGACGTCGCCGCTTTTTGTGAGGTGGAAGATGCACTCGTGTGACCGGTTGAGAAAGCGGCGGCTGTTGACCGGCCGGACATGCCCCCGCGTCACGCCATCAACGGTCACGGACTTGACCCAAGTAATGGTGTTCTGGAGCGCCAGATGCTGGCGGAACTGACCTGCGACGTCCATGGCCTGCCAGGGATCGGCGCCGGCGCCCAGATTGATGAAGGCGGCGCCGTTGGGGGCAAGCACCCTTGCGATTTGCGCCGCGGTCTCCCCCATCCAGTCGAGATAGGCCTGGTGCGGCAGGCGATCGTCATAGCTGCGATAGGACAGGCCGATGTTGTAGGGCGGCGAGGTCACTACAACGTCAATGCTGCCGGCCGGCAGGGCCGCCATGCCCGCAAGGGCATCGCCGCAGATCACCGCATGATCAATGGCGGTTGTCGGCGCGGCGGGGCAGGGGAATGCGGAAAGGGTGGAGGAGACGATGCTCCCCTGGATTTCCATGGCATCGAAAGGCGTCATGTCGGCGGTATCCTGTTAAATCAAGCCGACCCTTACATTAACGACATTTCTGCGGCGCGATACAACCGGTTTTCCGTAATCCACAGGTTTGGAACGGTGATCGTTCTTGTGCTCTGCTGCTGCCATACCCGCCCGCCATGACCCTGCAGGGCGCCGTGGCGCAGCAGAACTTGCTACACCCCGGTGTCAGCCGCGGCAGGACGTTGATCGTGTCGGTGGCTGAGAGAACGACCGTTATCCTTGCGGTCAGAACATCTCACGGCGTTGTTGCTCGTCAAAGTTCGACGAGGGGTGGGCCACGGGGAGGGCTCAGTGCACGTCAGGCTTAGGTCTGATGCCCTCGGCAAGGCACCGGTTGACACAAGGATCCCGAGAGGCGCGGGACTGGATGCGCAGCCATCCGCTCCCGGCCTTGAGCCTGGCGGCAGGGGATCAGCCTGCTGACTGATCTTGTGGTCGCACGTCACCGAGATCCGTCGGCAGCTGGGAGGAGGATCCAGGCATCGGAATGTCTTGGCTGATCAGATGAAGCGCCCTCCCCTAGCAGCCGTGTCGGTTTCCACCATCAAGGCGCTGGACTATGCTGCGTGTCGCCGCGGCCATGGTCTCGATCCAGCGGGCGCCGTGAGCAGGGTGCCGGC
Source organism: Paracoccus benzoatiresistens (assembly GCF_026913015.1). Taxonomy (GTDB): domain Bacteria; phylum Pseudomonadota; class Alphaproteobacteria; order Rhodobacterales; family Rhodobacteraceae; genus Paracoccus; species Paracoccus benzoatiresistens. The sequence goes on along the minus strand of NZ_JAPTYD010000016.1, from coordinate 28,498 downwards.
CGAAAACAAGCGGGATGAGCGCATCAGACGCAGTCGGATACGCACCATCGTTGGCGTTTCGAGAACCCGCACCACTGTCGACGTCGCCGTCCATCCTGTGGCGCTAGAGCGGCTCTCGTAATGCCTCATCGCAAGGGCTCCGCTCGACAGCAGTCTTCGGCCTCCGGGAGGCTGGTGTCGCGCAGGCCGCGACCATCGGTCTGCCATAGAATGCCAAAAGCGGTTTACGCCAGCGCGCCGAGGGGCATCCCAGGGCGGAACGCTCATGTTGGCAATCGGTCCTGTGGGCTCGGCCATGGTCATTACGACAATACCAACCCGGTGCACCTTGCTCATTGCGGTGGGGAGCAGCTCCCGTGACCGATGGACGGGTTCGTCCTGTTCTGCCTTGTGACGGATCCCTTCCGCGGCGGCGTGAAGCGCCCCTAGCTTACGGCGGGTGAGTGATGGCTGGACTGCTCCGCCAGCGGCCGCCGCCAAGGGCAGCCTGTCCAGCCGTGCACGCATTCCCTCCGGGCTGCAGCTCTTGGCCTGGATGGAATAGGTCGAGTTGGCGGATTAGTCTTGCGGCATACGCCCGCATGCGATGGCCGCCGCATCGAGGCAGGGGAGGATCACGCCAGCACGGCTGCTCACCCGGTGGATGACCAGGTTGGCCTGCGCCAGATCGGTTACGAATGCGAAGTCAGGTTGGACGTCGGGCGTGCCGCGTGCCTCGGGGCAGCGTTCCCGGATCTGAAAGACGCAGTGGACCCGGTGCACCTCGTCCCCGATCTCGAAGGGTTCACGGGGCAGATCGACCTGGAGCTGCAGATGGAAGGGGGGATTGATGCCGCGCTGCATGGAGGTCTTGGCAAACGAAGCCGGCAGGATGAGGGCGATGACATCGGCAAACGCGGCGGCATGCTGGATAACGCGTATTGCGAGAGAGCCGCCACGCCCGAACGCGGGATTGCCCAGCATGATGATGCTGCCGCCGTGGCAGAGTGCGGGAAAGATGAGGAAATCCCGTTCCTCGACCCCGACCGCATCAAGGGCGATGTCATCCGCGGTCAGCCGATCACGGGGCCGAAAGCGCGCGATCGCTCCGGCGCCGGCGACGGCCTCGATGAAGGGGTCGTCGGCCTGGAACCGGCATTCGTGGCACACCATGCCGACGCAGGCCTTGGCCTCCATCGTATAGAACTTGGCCAAGGCCATCTGGTGGGGTGCGGTGAAGTTCATCGTTCTGAAATCGCGCATCTTCGGTGTTTTCTGATCGCGCGGTGTTCGCGCCGTTAGGGATGAAGATAAGATGGGACCGTGAAAATCGCCACACGTGCAACTTCGAGCAGAGCGCCGAAGCTGGATAACGGATTTCGAGACGGTGCGCCGCAGCGATGATGCTGTGGTTGAGGACATTTCTTCGCATGGTTCAACCGGGGTGCGGTGGCGTTGGTGGGGGCAGGGCTGCCCATCTCACAAGACCGCGCTTGTTACGCTGTTACAGCCCTCATTACGGCTGCGTAACAGATAAGCCATTGAATTGAAACGATGTTACAGCGTTACGCCAAAAAAACGGCCCGAGTGTATTGGTGTGTGCGCGTGTGTGTGTGTGTGCGCGTGGGTGCGCGTGTGTATAGTATATATATCTTCCAGAATACGTAACAATGAAACACTTGCCCTATTCTTCAATGAAATCAATGACTTGACCTGTTACGCTTTCTGTTACGGGCTGTAACGGGTGTAACATACTGATTTGAAATGGTATTTCTGTTACAGCGACTTAAGAGGGCTTCATCGCGACCCCCAGATGGCTCATTTTTGGCCCTTGAATGGTGTTATCAAGGAAAGTTTTGGCAGATTTGGCCGGTTGTCCGTAAGGGACAGGACGCCGAGAAGGATCAGTGAGTGGCCCTGACCTGCGCTAACGAGGCGGGTCAGTTTTCCAGTCGCATGCCGTCGCGGCCGATCAGGCCGCGGAGCAGACGCTCGGCCTCCTGACCCGGCTCGACTTCGTCGGGATAGCCGAGCGACGTGTTGATCACCGGCACACCGTGAACGGTTGCGTCCAGGAGCCGGTGTGTGTGGCCGAACAACCAGCCATTGGGCCGGTGCTGCTTGAGCCAAGCGTCGAGATTGGAGGCAAAGGCGGGTGAAAGCCCGTTGATCGGCCCGGCGACCGCGGGGCTTGGGGCGTGGTGCGTGACGATGATGCGCTGTCCCGCCGACGGCTCTGCCATCGCGCGTGTGAGCCAGTCCAGATGATCGCGATGGAGGGCTGCGGTGTCCTCGGGGCGGATCGGACCCTGCGCGAGGTTGGCGCTTTTGCGGATGCGGACATAGTCCGGCATGACCATTCGGGCCCGGCGCATGGCCTCTGGCGCGTCGTCGGTCAGCTGAAAATCTGTCCACAAGGTGGCGCAGAGCAGCCGGACAGTCCCGATGTCGATGATCCGCTGCTGCGCCAGATGGGCACCCGCCCTTTCGGCGATTTCCGCCAAGCGGTCGTCGCCGTCGATCTGCCATGACCAGTAATCATGGTTACCCGGCACGATCCAGACGCGGAACGGGTCGATCAGCCGGCCGATGCGCGCGAGGCAGCGTGGCCATTGAAAGGCCGGGTTATCGCTGAGATCGCCCGCGATGATCAGTGCATCCAGGTGCGACAGGACCGGGGCAATGCTAGCTAGCGGATCGCGCCCGTCGCGCAGCCAGGCGTCCAGGTGCAGGTCAGCAATGACTAGGATCAAAGAAGGCTTCCTTTACGGATTTGGTGCGTGTGGAGCAGGCAGCTTTGGGGCCGCTCCTCAGCGGCCGCCCTGCGGCGACATCCGGCCGCAGGTCACGACGCTGTGGATAGCGGTCCTGTCTTCGCGGGAAGCGCGGGTGGGGCAGGCTCTTATCCTCCCTCAGCGCCGTCCTCGGATCAGTGTCTCGCCGTGCGTGCAGCCGCGATCTTGTCACGGTGCGCACGCAGCTGGGCGAGGGAGGACGCCATCAGCCGATCGAGCAAGGCTCGATTGCTAACAGGTAGGCAGCCCAGGCGGGCGGCGTCGAGCGCAAGCCGAGCCATGTCGCCGCGCGTCGGCGCCCTCCTTCCCGTGCTTTCGGGATTGGTGACAGGCTGTCCGATCGGGCGACCGAGCCGATACCAGCGGCTGATTGTCCTTGCCCAGCGGTTGCCGGGATCCAGGGCGATGAGGCGCGACGTGGTGATCCAACTCGCGCCAAGGATGGGGTGGCGGTTGACGTGGCCCCACAGCAGCGGCTCGGCCTCAAGGGTGAGGATCGGGTGCCAAGGGCTCAGCATCGGCGCCGTGGCCAGGTCCTCGGGTGTCGGGCCGGCCTGGGCCTCGTCGATGGCGGCAAGGCTCTGCTCGAGCCAGTGAAGGTCGTCGGCTGTCATGGCATATCTCTGAAAGAAGGCAGAAAAAGGGGGGGATCGGAGACAGCCGCGACGGTGGGGCTGCCTCGTTCGTCAGGGATCTGTCACCCAGACCTTCAGCCGGGCGCGATATCGTCGGCAGCCTTGGGACCTTCGGAATGTCCGGGATCGTTTTCACCCTCCGTCGGCCAGCGGCGCACCTGATTGAGCCAGAGGCGCGCGGCCTCTGCGTTCATCTCGCGGACGGCAAGGAGCGTTCGTGCCATGTCCTCCAGGATATCCCTGTTGGTGGTAAGGATGGTGCGGGCCCGCACCTCGGCGGCCTCAAGGTCTTGGCGGATCAGGCTGCCGGTGTCCGGATTGGAAAGCAGCGCCGTGTCTGTATTGCCGAGCCAGAGGGGTCCGAGGACGCCCAAGCCAAAGCGCGCATGGATCCCGACGGCGAGTGCGGTGGCCCGGGCCAGGTCGGATGTTCTGTCGCCGCCCGCGCCGGTCGAGACCGCACCCAGCACTACGGCCTCCGCAGCCCGTCCGGCGAGAAGCTGCACAAGGTCGTCCTGCAGGCGGGACAGGGGGACCGATCCCGGGATGTGATCGACATGGGTCATGCCGCCGCCCTTTCGTCCGAGCGCAATGCGATGCACCGGGCCGAGACGCAGCGCCGCGCAGACAACAGCATGGCCACATTCATGCAGAGCCACCCGGTAAGCGTCGCGGTCATCAAGCGTCGGGGCCAAGACGACACGCAGATCGTCGGGCATGAGAGCCCGCGCTTGAATACGGGCTTCTGTGCGGGCACGACGGATGGCGGCATCCACCTCGGCCGCGCTGAGCCCCACGGCGCAACGGGCGAGATCGGAAAGGTCTGTCCCGCTCCAACCGGGCAAATGATGGCGCAGGATCCCCTGCAACGCAGTGGCGTCGGGCAGCGGCATCTCTACCTTTTGGTCGATCCGGCCCGGCCGCAGAACCGCCGGATCGATCCCGCTGCGGTCGTTGCAGGTGCCGATGACGATCACCCCCTCGTGCTGCGCGATGCCATCCAGCTCGGTCAGAAAGGCGTTGACGACTTGGCGGCGGTATGAAGGGTTCTGAGAGGTTCGGTCTTCCCTCGAGCCGACTGAGTCCATCTCGTCGATGACAAGAACAGCAGGGCTCTTGGCGCGCGCCTCGGCAAAGCTTCTGCGCATCTCGCGCAGCATGTCGCCGAGATGCCCCGCGGCCTGCCACTGGCCGAAGGTCGCGGAGATGACCGTTACGCCGGCACTGGTGCCGATCGCCCGCGCCAGCCAGGTCTTGCCGCTGCCGGGAGGCCCGTAAAGCAAAAGGGATCGCGAGAGCTCACTCCAGCCGATCTGGCCCGCCCGCCAGGTCTGCAGGTCCGCCACCATCTGGCGGGCCGTGCGCAGGGCAGGGGCGTCGCTCGCAAAGCTCTCAAGTCCTGGCGTCGAAACGGCATGGGCGGCCGCAGGATCCGCGAGGGCTGCAAGGCGCGTTGCCACCGCTTGAGCTGTCGGTGCGCGCAGTGCGAGCGCCAGAGGCAGAGGGTCCAGCCCTTCCAGGGCCGCGTCAGGCGGCAGGGCCGCCCTGAGCGCTGCCTCGTCGAGGCCGCCCGCTTCCGAGTGGCTGAGGCGCAGGACGGCGAGGAGTATATCCTGGTCCAAGGGTGCGTAGGGGATGCGGGTCATTCCGACTGCCGGCAGGCCCTCCGGCAGGGCGGCCACTTGAGGGTGCAGGATCAGGACCGGCGCGGGAAGGTGCAGCGCCGCCACGACGTCGCGGCGATACTCGCGCAGGGCATAGTCGCTGATCCTGCCGTCAACCAAACTGGGCCGGATCACCATGAGATCCGGCACATGGACCGCGATCCTTGGCTTCGAGGACACCGTGCAGGATGCGGGCAGGATGAATTCCAGCAGGTCGCGGATGCTGTCCAAATCTTCGTTGGGAACACCTTCGAGGAGAGTTAGGGCACCGGGCGACAGTAGCCGGTCAACGGCGTCCAGGCTGCCCAGGCTCGCGGCGAGGCGGATGAGAAGCAGGAGGCGGTGACGGGGAGCGGACACTGGCCCCGGCGACAGCGGGACGGCTCTGCCGATCTCGGATGCGTCGGGCGTGCTGCCGTTGCCCTCCTCCGGCAGATTGGCCCGGGGCGGGTCCATCTCTTCTGGCTCGTGGTCCTCGGCCCAGGCTTGCGGCCACGTGCCGTCGGCTGCGTCAGCCACGACACGCCGGTCGGAGTCTTCGTCGAGAAGGCGGGTCACAGCGATCTCGGCCAATTTCCACCAGGCGGGGCGGGAAGGGGTCGGGGAGGGGGGCGAGGCAGGGGGCATCGGGTGTCTCCGGCGAGATTGATTGGGGCATCCCGGATGCGGTCCGGGATGCGGCAGGGGCGCGGGCGCGAGCGGCTCGGGCGGCAGAAGGATGGGTGACATGGGGTGGGATCGGGTGGGCTGTGCCGGTCTCATCCAGGAGCTGCCGACCAGGCCGGCGGGTTCTTATTCCTGGTCAGGGGGCGATAGCTTGTCCGTCGCCGCAGGGCAGGCAGGCGCCTGGCTCTGCTCGAGGCGTCGCCGCAGGCGTTTGAGGCGGCGCTTTTCGCGGCGCCTTGCCCGTCTCTTGAGCCGGATCTCGATCCGGTCCAGAAGCGCCGTGATCTCGGCTTCGATCTTCGCGTCATAGAGTTCGGAGACGACATTTACTTCAGCCGCAAACTCCATGCGATCGAGCTCTGCGTCGGGGTGCTGCCGGCGAAGTGTCGTATGCAGGGCTTTCTCAAGTTCGATTGCCTCGCGACCGGTGGGCACCTCGATGCTGCGGATCAGCAGCGCATCCTGATCGCGCTCGGTAACCAGCTGATGACGCAGCCGGGACGCCGGATCGCGCGAAAAACCAACCTTGATGGCGTCTCGTCCGGACTTCAGGACAAACCGCATCATGTAGATATAGCTACGGTCATTGAGCCAACCTTCGCTGCAGTTCCGGCAGGTAAACCGGCCGGTCGTCATGTTCGCCACGGCGACCCGCTGGATATAGCGGCAGGCGTGCCGATAAAGGCGGTAGCTCAGATGGCCGTCAGGATCGTCACCGATCAGTTCCCAGCCGCGCGCCCGCGCCTCGGCCTGCATCCGTGCCTCGAGGCAAGCCTCGCAGCGGATGGCGGTCGTGCGGCGCCGGACACGCTCGAGCAGTTCCTGCTGCCGGCTCGTCTCGTGACCGCAGGGGAGTTGGACCCGCAGATAATTGGCGCGATCGCCACGCCCCAGAAAGCGCACCCCAGCCTCCTCACAGAGTGCCTGCCAGCGTGCCTTTTGGCAGTGCGGGCAGATCGGCTGGGCGGTGCGCAAGGTATAGATCTTGCAGATCATGGTGCCATCGCACTGGTTGCAGCGCAGTTCCAAATGGTTCCTGTCTCGGACCCGGCGCAGGAGTTCGAAGCCCTTCGCCTCGGCAAATTCGTGCCAATGGTCGGGGATGGGGGCGTCGAAAGAGACAAGGTCCAGATCACCGAACGGGAACGTTGCGTCGAGGAAGTCAAGGATATGGTCGGTCATAGGATGTCTCCTGAAAAAGAAGTGGATAGATGGCCGCGTGCGGCCCGCACGGACGCGGGGCGATGATCCTTGGCACAGAGGGATCGGACAGGGCGCAGAAGGGCTGGCCGATCAGAGCCAGGTCAGCCCATCGGGGCTGTTAGGGATCAAGGAAGGATCAGGCAGGAGCGGCGTCAGGCTGCCTGGGGGGCAGGGACATCCGCAGCCGCATCAGTTCCTTTGCGGTTGCTTTGATAAAGCGGCAGTTGCGCCATGAGCAGGATTCGCTTGCGGGCTGCGGCCAGCATTCTGCGAGCCCGAGCCTCTGCGGCATCGTCTCCAGGAACCTTCAGGTCCAGCGCCATGCTTTCCTCGGCCTGGCGAAGGAAGGCCGGAGCCGTGCGATTGCGCACCAAGTCCTCAATGACGAGCGACATCTTGTAGAGCGGCACATCCGTGCCGGAAACGCCCTTCACGGCGGCGATCTGGACAAACACCTTGCCGAGCGTGACCCGCGCCGCCTCGGCGCTGTCGCGAAGGCGCTCATGGTCGAGGTCTGAATGGTCGCTCGAGAACAGGAACTGCTCGCTGTAGATGTGATGCGCGAGTGCGTTGAGAAGCCCGACGAACCTGTGCTCGAAAGTAAGCGGCTCCGAAGAGATCGGTGCTTCAATATACGACGGCCGGGGTGTATGGAACGGGGTAGCCATGAGGTTCCTTTACCGAGAAGGTCGTGGTTAGGATCGGGGGAGTGTCGGAAGCACTCCCTTGATCTGCATATACAGCATATGCGGTATATGTTGATTGTCAACATGCTTTATGGCGACTAATTTACTTTCATGGCCAGAGAACCAGCATATCCTGTCAAGAAGCTTGTAAACCTTACAGAGGAACAGGCTAAGCGGATCTCCGATTTCAGATTCGATCAAAGGCTGCAGTCGGAAAATGAGGCCATTCGACGTCTGATCGAGATTGCACTTGAAGCGTCCAGGTCGGAGGGTGACGCGGGATTGTAAGCTCTCTTCCGGGGGGTGATAATCTTCAGCATCAATTCTTGGAAATGGCCTCCGGTCACCATGCCGGCACTGTTCAGCCTTGCAGCAATGGCCATTCGGCGCGGCTGCGAACGAGTCGTGGATGGCCGCCGCAACGCCTATCGGATGGCTTTGCTGAACGACCTGCTACATTCCCTCATCGATCCCCATGCTACGAGGCTCACGTCTTCGTTCCTGGTCGACGGCCTTGCTCACAGCCTCCTTCCTCAGCCAGCCGCGCCGGTCGAGCGCTTGAATATCGTCGAAGAGAGGGGAGCTTTGTCTTTCGGTGACGGTCCGAGGCAGGGCCTCATCTGCCCACACTGTTCTCGCGCCATGCCAGTCATCCGACAGCCCCGCGAACGAGGACCGGCTTGCTACACCCGTTGCCGTGGAACGATCTTCGACCCGCTTGCCTGGCTCCTGGCCCTCACGTGTGTCGTGTTCGTGCTGTTTGCCGATCTGCTGGCGCTGGTGATCGGCCGATGATCTGGTGCCGGACCCGTCGGCGCGAGTGTCGGCCCGGGTTCGCTCTAGCCAAGGCTCCGCCGGCACGATGCCCGCCGGCACGATGCCCGCCGCCGCGCTGCTCTCGACCCTCGGCACCAGCCCGTCCTGCAACCCCTCGATGATCTTGCCAATGAGAATGGTGAGTGTCGCCTTGTGGGCTTTGGACACGACAAATGAGACCCGCTTCAGGCCCAGGTTTTTCTTGCGCGCTGCCGCGCGGCGGGACTGGGCGCGGCGCCGCGCCTTGAGACCTGCTCCCTGCCAGGCAGCGGGATCGTCGGGACCTGCGCTCTCGCCGGACCCGTCAGAGGGCATGCCCGTCACATCCGGCGCGACACGGGCACCGGCATGAGCCTGGGTTGTGTCACTGGCCTTGGCCTTGGCATTGGAATTCTCCGGCCAGGACAGGATCTGCCGCGGCGGGCATCCTGCATCCAGTGCCGCGCCCAGGGCCGGCACGAGACTGCGGATCAGCTCAGCATGGACCGCCGGCACCCATGACCAGATCTGCACCTCACCCCGCGCTTCCCGGTCGGCGCAGGCGCGCAGATGGTCTCGGGCTTTCCGCTCCGCCAGCCGTCTGCCCCGCGCCGCGAAATCGGCCTCGCGCAGCAGGGGACGAGCTCTGGACTTCGGGGGGCGGGTCATATCGGGCTGGACAGTCCATGAGGATGACGTTGACCTCAAATATGGTCCGCGGCCCTGAAAAAATCACCGGCGGCACGATACGACGGCTGTGGAGAGCCTGATGTTCTTGGAGGCCTCAATGTCCCGGATATCCTCTTTCACCGGCCTGGACTCCTGACCCGGCATCGGGTCCCGTGCCGGGCCCTGCATCGCCCCATGATCAGGCCCGTCAGCAAGTCTCCCCCGATGGCCCCCGAAAAACGCATCGCGACCGTTTGGTTTTTTCACGGCTTGCCCGGATGATCCTCTCGACAGCCCCGCTGCTGTCGCAACCGGTGAGGACATGGACATGGCACGCCCGAGAAAGTGCGCGGAGGAGAAACGCAAGAAATGGGACGTGTTGAACGTCACCTCGGCGGAACGGGCTGAAATCACGGCTGAGGCCCGGGAGGCGGGGCTCGGCATCAGTGCTTATCTTCTGACCTGCCGCCGCCAGACGCGCCTGGTCCGGCGCGGGGATCGCGAGGGCGCCGTGCGCCTGCTCGCCCGGATCGACAGCCATCTTGCAGAGATCGCCGGGCGTGTGATGGCCGCTCCTTTTTCAGGGCTGCAAGCCGCCGAACTCCTTCTGATACTGCGCCGCATTGAGGATGTCCTGTCCGCCGACGCCCTGGGAGCCGACAAAGATGGCCCTGAGGGCGGCGGTAAGGCCATGGAGAGCACCGTCTGATGCTCATCTCGTTTGCCAGGCACTATGACAACAACGGCGGGCAACGGGGAGCAGATCGCTATCTGCCGCTGACCAGCTATCTGGACGCGCCGGTGGTGATGAAGGCGATCGGGCCGCAGCGCGAGCCGGTTCTGCGTGACCCTCGGCCGGAGATCCTTGTCGGCCGCGGCGACCGGCTGCGCCAGCAGTTGTCCATCCTGCCGTTCCAGCGCAAATACACCAGCCTGGTGTTGTCCTTCGCCCCGCGCGACGTTGATGTCGCGCGCTTCAATGCTGGCGATCCGCTGTTGCGGGGGCAGGTGGACCTGACCCTTCAACTGGTCTTCCAACTGGCTTGGGCAGGCATTCCCCAGATTGCCCGGCCGCCCGTCTATGTCACCACTCATACTCATACCAGCCGCCTCGAGGTCAATCTGGTAATACCGCGAGCGGTCTTTCGCTCCGACGGCCGGATCATGAGCCATAACCCGCACCCGCCGGGAGATGCGGGGCGCTCGCGTCAGGACTGGTCGGCGCTCCAGGATATCGTGAACCATCGCTTCGGCTGGGCAGATCCATGCGATCCGGCACGTCGCCGGCTCGTCGCGCCGCCGACCCTCTTCAGCAAAAGGGCGGCGGAACTGGAGCGCGCCGGGCTTGATCCCGCCGCCGACCCGCAGTTGCGCCTGACGGACACACTCATCACTGCGCTTGTCGCCGGCACTGTCCGAACCAACCGGGAGGCGCTCGACCTGCTCGCGCCGCTGCTGGCGAATGAGGGAATGGCGATCCTGAGCAAAGCTCGAGGAATTCTGACCATGGGCGTGCCAGGCGCGCTAAGCAGCGAACACCTTCGGCTCAGGGGTCGCCTTTTCTCCGATGGCTTTGTCCTGCGGGACCCGAGCCCGGCCGAGCATGCGGAGCGGGCGGCCGAGCTGGCTGCCGCCCCCGCGCGGTTCATGGCCGGGTGGAACCGAAGGCTTGCTTACAATCAGGACCGCTATGGACAAGGAACCTGGCCACGGCCTGACTGGGACCTCGCTCTCTGGTTTGCCGACGACCCGCTGACAGCACGGCGGCTGATCCCGGCCCGCCACCACCTTGTTCCTTCTACTCCCCGCCTTCTGGAGAATGCATATGCCGACAGCCAGCCCAGGTTTGATAGACCGCCATATCCTCGACGTGCTGGCGCGGATCGAGCGGCAGCAGGCGACGGAGATCGCGTCGCTCGAGTCACGCCTCCGCGATCTGGAACAGAAGAACAGCGGATTGGAAAAGCAGACCGCCAATCTGGAAGCAAGGGTCGAGGTCCAGCAGCAGGGGCTGGACGCTTTGTCCGGGTTGCTCGAACGCTTTCTGGCCCCGCCGGCCTTGCCGCCCGTCTGAACCAATTGGCTGCCTGGCTGGCGCCCGTCGCGTCGCGCCTTGCACCCCTGCGGGCCACAGCGCAGCTGGCAGCAGCCTTGACCGCCCCCGTCCTGGACCGCCTTGACCGCCTTGACCGCCTTGCAACCGACCTGGAGAGCCTCAATGTCGACCGCACCCAGGACCTCGGAGGAGCTGTCCCACGACCTGATGCTGGCCATGCGCCATCTGCAGCCGATGCTGACCACTACTCTGACGATGCTGCAGAACACCGACCGGGAAGCCGACAGGCGGATCGACCGAATGACGGGGGTGATGGAGCGGATCGCGACCGCGCTGGAGGGCACGACCACACAGTTCGAAACGCTCGCATCCCGGATGGCGGCGCAGGAGAAAACCTTGGCGGTTTTGTCGGGTCAGGTGCAGGATCTGAAGCGGCATCTCGCCCAGGAGAACCACGGGCGCGCCCGGCTGGACGGCCGGATCCAGGAACTCCTCGATCTGCTGCAGGCGTAGAAAGGCTGCCGCGCCGCATCGATCTGCTGCGGGCGGGGCAAGCGCTGCTGGAGCAGCTGGGATCGACCGAGGCACGGTTGCGCGTCATCCCGAGCGGGTTCAGCTATGTCTCGGCCGGGCTTCGTCTGGACCTGTCGCGCTACGGGATCATTCTGCGCCAGGCTGCACCGATGCCGACAAGAGCACAGCGCCGCTTGGTGCGAACCCTGGAGGCAATAGGCCGTGACCTCGGATTTGAACCTGACAGTGACAGCATCGACCTGCTCCCACCGCTGGGCGGCGCCATAGCGGTTCATCCTGTCGTCAAGACCTGGGATGCAGCGCTTATGGACATGGCGACGACGCCCGTATCCGAAGAGCCCGGAGTTCAAGAGGCTGTCGATCCAGCGTATGGAGATGCAGCGACTGGCATGCCCGATACCACGGATGACGATGCGGTCACCGATACTTTGTGCCCCCGCTGAAAAGGGGCAGAAAGCCGATCTGGTCGATGATCAGCAGGAGGCATGGACATGAAAGCGGATCCGTTCAGCAAGGCACCCTTCACGCTCGGCCTTGCTCCAGGCTTCGATCAGTTCGGCCATCCTGCCCCATAGCGCGCCGCAATCCACAGGTTTCGACGGCCAACCCACTCCTCTTGCGTGCCGGGATGGTTATGATGCCCATCATTCGAAACGATTTTTCGTCTGGACGGACCAATCGACACATCTGCAGCGATCTCCGCCCACGACCCAGAAAGTTCTGCCCATGCCTCTCAAGACCAACGCCGACGCATCCCACCTGTTCGAAGATCATGACGCGGTCAGCCACGGCACAGTCGACGGTGACCCTGCGATGTGCCCTGCCGATTGCCCGTCCGTGCCCGGAGAGGCGGTCCGACGGTCCAACGGTCCAGCAGACATCACAGCAATGAACGACATCGATCCCCTCGCGGCTATGTCGGACCAGGTGGATGCCGACGGTGTCACGCGTGACAGCCAGGTTGACGGTCCGCACGAAAGAGGAGCGGGGAGAGATCCGGTTTCCCCCGAAATCGAGGCTTTTCTGGAAGAACTGCATCACGGCCTGCCGCGGGGTTACGGGATCGACATGGATGACAAGGTCATCCTGGATGCCGAAGGGTATAGCGTCTGCGGTCTGATGCGCGTGATCAGCTTTCCCCGTCGTCCGGACGGCAGCGGCTATGCCGTCGAGGTCGAGTTCCTGGCCCGGGACGGACGGCTGCATCGGGCCACGGTTTCGCAGGGTGACCTGACCCGAGGCTCGTTCCTCGCGGATCTGGTGGATCATGGTCTGGCCAGCTACATGGCCGCTCCGCACGTGGCGCGCTATCTGATGGCGTGGGACGGACGCAGGTATGGCTGGCGGGCGGATCAGGCTGGATGGTTCCGGAGCCCGGAAGACGGCATGAGCTTTGTGCGCGCCGACGGCGCTGTGCATTACGCGGACAGGACCACTGCGGAGCGCGTCGTGCTGGTGGGACCGCGTGCCAAGGGCGGGCAGGCAGCCGGCTCCCTGCAGGGATGGCAGGAAGAAGTGGCCGCTCAGGCCGTTGGCAATCCCGCACTGATCTTTGCCATTTCCACAGCCCTTGCAGGGCCGCTGCTGCGCATCGCGGGCATCGAGACCGTGGGCGTCAACCTGTTCGGGCCTTCGGCGACGGGCAAATCATTGCTGTTGCGCCTGGCGATCAGCGCCGCCGGTGATCCGGCGTCCTTGATCCCCTGGAGTGCCGCGGAAACCGGTCTCCACCGGCAGAGCACGGAGGCCCAGGATGGGCTTCTGGCTCTCGACGCCCTTCCCCGCGATCCCGGTGCGAAGCTGCTCAAGGCCCTGCTGGCCCTGGGCGACGATGGCGGGGCAGGGCGCGTCGATGCGTCCCGCGATCCCGATGGCAGCCGCCGCTTTCGACGGATCGTGCTATCGACGTCCGAGCTCCCCGTTTCCGCCCTGCTGCAGCGCAAGAAGAAAAGTTCGCCAGCGGCCCTGGCCCTGCGGATGATCGACATTCCCGCGACACAGGGACGGCATGGCTTGCTGGACGATCTTCACGAGCATTCCGACAGCCTGACCTTCGCGCGCGCCCTGGAGGCTGCGATGCGGCGCCGTCACGGCCACCTGCTGCCAGCATTCCTGGATCACCTTGTTGCCGATCTCGGTCAGGTCACCACGGACCTCCGCGAGGCCCTGCGGACCTTGGCACCCAGGATCGCAACTGAGTTGCCGCCCTCCTTCGAGGACCCGGCAAGTGCTGGGCCCACCCTTCACTTGATCGCCGAACGCTTCGCCCTCATCGGCTATGCCGGTGAAATGGCCACCGCTTTTGGCCTGCTGCCCTGGCCTGCCGGCACCGCGCGCAGCGCTGCACGACACATGGCGCGCCTTGCCCGTCATCCCGCGCAGACCCGTGACACGGGCGTGACGCCCCTTCTGCGCTCGCTTCGCAGCTATCTCGACCGCAATGCCGACCGGATTATCGATCTGGAGGCTGATAGAACGGCGGGGATGAGGGACGATACCTTGGGGTGGCGTGATGAAGACCATGTCTACCTGCGCAGCGATCAAGCTCGTGACCTGGACGACGACCCCCACGCGTTCCTGGAAACCTTGTCGGATTGCGGTGCCTTGAAGCCCGGCGGCGAAGCGCGCTCGAGGCAATACAAGCTGCCCGCCACCAAGGTGGCGAGCCGGCCACGGGTGTATCGGTTCGATCGCAGGATGATCGAGGCAGAGGGGAAATGATCCTGGAAAAGAGGAAGCATGCCGAGGCGTTCTGAACTGGAAGCCAGGTTCTGCCATTGCGCCAATGTTACAACTGCGTAGCATCGCGCCGAAGCAATGCCATGTGTTACGAACTCGTAGCGTACCTTTCAGGGCTTTGGCATGCTTGCCGACGCGTCGCAGATCACGCCGGTCCAGATTGTGCTACGATAACGTAGCATTGTTAAGCAGCGACTGTTATGTTACGACAACGTAGCAAAGCAATCCAGACTACCGTTATGTTACCTAGTCGTAACATGTCTGGTCCGGGAGACACGACATGAGGGAGATGACAACGTCGGACAAGCGTCTGGCAGTTCAGTTCGGCGAGCGCATTCGAAAGCGCAGGATGGAGCTCGGCTACACGCAAGACAAACTCGCGATGCTGGTCGGCGCCAATCGCAGGGCGATCGGCGAGTTGGAGAATGGCAAAGGCAAAAGCTACCTGGGCCTGGCCCTTTCCGTGGCGGATGCCCTCGGGTTTCCTCCGCTCGGGGAAGAGCCTGTCGTGCAAAAATCGGCACGGCGCCTCCCGGGCGGGATGTGAGAGCCGATGAAGCTATACTTTGAAGATCTCGAGGTGGGGGAGATTGAAACCCCTGATGGGGAGGCGCCATACTTCGAGTATGCAGATGCCTGGCTGGCGGATGTGGATGCATTCCCGCTGTCGTCGACGATGCCGAAGTCTGAGAAACGACACGGGTGGCGGACGCTTGCTCCGTGGTTGATCAACCTGCTGCCAGAAAACAGCGACGATCTCAAAGCAATCGCTCGCAACCTGGATGTTCCTTCAGAAGACGTGCTCGCACTCCTTGAAAGGGTGGGGCGAGATACATCCGGCGCGATTTCGTTTGCTCAGCGGGGCGAGCGTGGCGCGGACGTGATTCCCGTCAATGGGGAAGGCGATCTCGTTCGGATCATTGAGGAACTGCCGGCGAAGCCCTTCCTGGCGGGCGACGAGGGGGTGTCAATGTCCCTTGCCGGCGTGCAGACCAAACTCGCGGTGCGCGTTTCCGAGGATGGCTGCCTTGGCATCCCGATCAATGGGGCAGCCTCAAGCCATATCCTGAAGCCGGACTCACCACGGCTGGCGGGGGGCGTGCAGAATGAGGCGCTGTGTCTGACCCTTGCGCGCCTGTGCGGCATCGAGGCGCCGGAGGTGACGACGGGGCGCGCGGGTGAAAGGACATATCTGCTGGTCACGCGCTACGATCGCGTCATGAGCGGCAAAGACTTGCGACGAACTCACCAGGAGGATTTCTGCCAGGCCCTGGGTTATCCGCCAAGCGCCAAATACCAGCATGGAGCGGGCTACAAGGGCAAGAAGGTCAAGTTCAGGGACATGATGGATCGTCTCAGGGCCCTGAACCCGAGCGAGGCTGAGACGCTGTGGGATCGCATGGTCTTCAACGTGTTGTGCTGCAACACGGATGCTCATGCCAAGAACTATTCCATCCACATCTTTGGCGACGCATACGAGATGACGCCGATCTATGACGTGATGTGTGCAGAGGCCTGGCCGGGGATCACCCCATACCTGGCGTTTGATGTGGATAGTCAGCGCAAGTGGCGCGATATCGAAGGTCGCCACTGGGCGCGGGAGGCGAGAGCCTGCGGGTTTGCGGCGCGCTTTGGCCCGGAAAGCGCCGGGAACATGGCAAGAAGGATCCTGAGCAACCTTGATGAGGCCGTTGCACTCGTTCGGGATATGCCGGCCGGTGAGCACGCAATGCTGGGCGAATTCCAGGGGGCGATCAGAGGGTGCTGTGACCATACACTGAAGGTGCTGAACCGCTACGACGGAAAGGTCTGAGATGACGGTGTCGCGGGCATGTTCGCCCCTTGAAGCTGGTGCGGGCTTTTCTCGAGGGGATGTTGCCGGAAACCTGCCGTGCGCGCATACTGCCCATGCTGACTGCTCGCGACGTGGCAGCGGTTGAGGCAGCATGGTTGATATCGGGAAGCTCAGCAATGAAAAAGAAAGTCCGTTTTGGCAGTCTGGCCGGCCTAGTCAGCCGCGTGCCCGATTTTCTTGAACCGATGTCGGAGGAAGAACTGCGGCTTTGGGAAGGTGATCCGCTCGACCGGCTGACAGCTAAGGAAGACAAGGCTGCCGAATTTCCACATCCAGCCCAACGGGATGGTTCCACCAACACTGGCTCTCGCTAAGCCGGGCGCCACGGCCACCTTGCACCGATCCAAGCTGATCGTCACCGGGTCGGTTGAAGGTGTAAGGCTCCATGTGATCTTGCTGTCGTCTGTCGGCACGCGCTCCGGCAGTCGGCAGGTTGTGGAAGCGCTCTCTTGATGTGCCTTCGCGAGGTCGGCGCTGCACTCTTGGGCGGATCAGGCGGCTGCGTCGTGGGTGCCGCGCGCAGCATCCTCGGTATCGGCGGGTTTCAGACGGGCTGCCGCTGCCCAGAAGGTGGCTCCCAAGGGAACAAGCCGCGATACGCGTCACAAGCCATCAGCGATGCGAATCCATTCACCCGGATTGATTCCCATTTGTCATTGGACCTGTGCGTGGCCGAGGCGCAGTATCCTTGTCATGATAGCCGAGCTAGACCGCATCCATCCGTCCCGCGGCCGTGCGTGCCAGGGCATCGACCGATGCCTCGGAGGCGTCCTTGCGCCGGAGCCTTGCACTTCGGCGGCCTGTCCCTCGGCCTTGGCCCATGCCGCACCCGCATCCCGCTTGCGTTCCACGGGGAGGAAACCTTCATGCCGGACTTCATCGTCCACCGTCACCCGGCCCTGGCCGTATCCTGCCCCATCTGTGGCACGGACCCGGGCCTTTGGTGCCGTCAACTGAACGGCCAGTTCACCGGCTCTCTGCATAAGGCCCGCCAGGCCGAGGCCGACCGGCAGTTCATCGAACAATATGGCCACGAGGCGGCCATCATCCATGCCGCCTCCGGCTGGCTGATCGATCCCCACGGCTGTGCACGCGATTGAATGCGGCGGGAACCAGCGCTACAGCGTCCCTCGGCCTCAGTGCGACAGAGTCAGTTGCCTGACGGCCTGCTCGTGAAGAAGGCCTGCTCCGGTCTAGGGGCGGCGTTTTCAGCGCCAAGACCTTGCCCGTTCAACGGGACCGTCCTCCTGCGAGCCACTCGTCGAGCTTTGACCAGCGGCGGCGTCCCGAGACGTTTTTGACAGCGATTGCCACGGCCTTTTTCTGGCCCACCAGCACCACCAGCTTCCGGCCCCGGGTCACGCCGGTGTAGAGGAGGTTGCGCATCAGCATGGTGTAGTGCTGGCTCATCACCGGGATGACCACGGCCGGATATTCAGAGCCCTGGCTCTTGTGGATGGTCGCGGCATAGGCCGGCACCAGCGTGTCGAGTTCGCCAAAGGCGAAGACAACCGTGCGGCTGTCGAAGTCGACGGCGACCTCGCCCTCGTCCACATCGACGTCCTCGATGGTGCCGATGTCGCCGTTATAGACGTCCTTGTCGTAGTCGTTCTCGATCTGCATGACCTTGTCGCCCGGCGCGAAGGTCCAGCCGAACCGCTCGACCCGTCTCTCGCCGGCCGGGTTCAGCGCCTTCTGCAACTCGATGTTGAGGGACCGGGCCCCGACACCGCCGCGGTTCATCGGGCAGAGGACCTGGATGTCCCGGATCGGATCGAGGCCGAAGCGGCGGGGAATGCGCCGGCTCACCAGCTCGACGATGCGTGGCACGGCCTCCTCGGGATCGCGGGCCGGCACGAAGTAGAAGTCCGTCGTGCCGTCCGGGGGCGCCAGGTCCGGCATCCGCCCGGTATTGATGGCATGCGCGCTGGTGATGATCTTGCTCTGCGCGGCCTGGCGGAACACCTCGGTCAGGCGCACCACCGGCACCGCCCCCGAGCCGATGATGTCGGCCAGCACCTGGCCCGGCCCGACCGAAGGCAGCTGGTCGATGTCGCCCACCATCAGAAGCGCGGCCGCAGTCGGCAGCGCCTTCATCAGCGACTGCATCAGGGGCACGTCGACCATGGAGCTTTCATCCACCACCAGCAGGTCGCAGTCGAGCGGGCTTTCCTCGTTGCGCTTGAAGCCGAAGGCTTTGGGGTCGAACTCCAGCAGACGGTGGATGGTCCGCGCTTCCATGCCGGTCGTTTCCGTCATGCGCTTGGCAGCGCGGCCGGTGGGGGCCGCGAGCAGGAGCTTGACCCCCTTTGCTGCCAGGATGCGCAGGATGGCGTTCACGATCGTGGTCTTGCCCACGCCAGGACCGCCGGTGATCACCGTGACCTTGGACCTGAGCGCCAGCCGGATGGCCTCGGCCTGGCTGGGGGCAAGGCTGAGGCCGATCTTGCCCTCGATCCAGGGCAGGGCGCGATGGGTATCGATCTCCGGCCAGGGCAGGGGTCCTACCCGGAGCCGCTGGAGGTGCCCGGCAATGGCGCGCTCGGCCTGATAAAGCCCGGTGAGAAAGATGCATTCTGCCTCGCCGACCCGGTCCGCCGTGACGGTGCCCTCGGCAAGCTCGTCGCCGATGGCGCTCTCGATCAGAGCGGATGACACCTCAAGGAGCTTCTCGGCAAGTCCCGTCAGTTCTGCGCGTGGTAGCCCGCAATGACCATCGCCCATGGCCTCGCTCAGCGCAAAGGACACGCCCGCACGGACGCGGATGGAAGCCGTCTTCTCGATGCCGAGCTTGCCGGCAATCAGATCCGCGGTGCGAAAGCCGATGCCGCGGATGTCCCGGGCCAGGCGATACGGGTTCTCGCTCATCACCTGCACGGCGTCCGTGCCGTAGGTCTTGAAGATCCGCACCGCGCGCGCCGTGCCCACGCCATGCCCATGCAGGAAGACCATGATCTCGCGGATGACCTTCTGGTCCGCCCAGCCGGCGGTGATCTTGGCTGCACGAACCGGACCGATGCCGCCCACCTCGCGCAGGCGTTCCGGCGTCTCCTCGATGATGTCGAAGACGTCCTTGCCGAAGGCCTTCACCAGCCGGCGGGCATAGACCGGCCCGATCCCGCGGATCATGCCGGAGCCGAGATACTTCTCGATGCCCTCGATGGATGATGGAGCGGAGGTCTTCAGGAACTGCGCCTTGAACTGCAGGCCATGGGTGCGGTCGTTGAGCCACAAACCCGAGGCCGTGATCCATTCCCCCGCCGAGATCATCGCGGCATGGCCGACGACCGTGACAAGGTCCCGGTGCCCGCGCGCCTTGACCCGCAGCACACAGAAGCCGCTCTCGGGGCTGTGGAACGTGACCCGCTCGACCAGGCCGGCGAGAACCTCAGTGGGATTTTGGGCCTCTGGAGACAGCACCGGCGCCATCCACATTCCTCGTCAACAACAGCGTGACATTCCCGGACCACAGGTTACGTCCCTCGCATTGCGCCTTGTCGTCCTCGCAGACGTTGCCTGGGCTGGCTCATCTGGGATCCTGCCGCGTCCTTGACGCCCTGTCAGCAGATATATGGGATCCTTCTCGGCAACCAACTTCCGAGATATGGGCTGTCGCACTGCCTAGAGCGCAAAGCGTCACGGTTCGGGTACTTCTTGTGCCTGAATACGACCGGTGACAAAGCGGTCACCTCCGTCAAGCTGGTGTGACTTCCCAGATGGCCTGAGGTCATGATCAGACGGCTTTTATGGTAATGCTGAAAATGGGGTCGATCTCCTCCTTGTCGACCTGAGCAGAGGCCTCGGCCATCATGTAGCGGCTCGAGGTCTGCCATTCGTCATTCTGCTCGAACAGCACCGCGCCGATAAGGCGCATGATGACGAAGTCCGGCCGCAGCCCGGCTTTCGTCATCGCCGGCAGCATCCCGACCTGGACCACGCCGAGGCTGCCGCCACCGGCGAGCACGAATGCCGTGGTGCCGGCGCCTGCCATCAGGTCGGACAAGCGGGACGCGGCTCCCTTCGACGACCTCGCGATCGCGGCTTTCGGGAGGTTCTGGCAGGCATCGACACCCGCCACGATACCCCGCCTTCTCAGACCCATCATCCGGTTTCAGCCATAGCTTCACGAAGGTGTGGGCAGGGCGATATATTCGATGAGCTTCGAGCTCGCTTCAGTAGGTGCCCGCGTCGACCAGATCCCGGGCCGTGCCCGCAACATTCTCGACCGGCTCTACCAATACTGGGTCGACCCGGTGTTGGTAGAGCCGGTCGATGCGGTCGATCCTGAGGCTGTTGCTTAACAGCTGAAGACGGCCCACAGATCATCGCGACCCGCAGGGAGTGAAAGTGACGCCGGAGAAGGGGCTCCTCCGTTGGCCCTCACGACCCCCAGTATTCGCTGTCGCGCTGCTGGAAATCCGAAGATCCAACCCGGAAGTCACCGACCGCAACCTCGACCTGAAGGTCATCCCATTCGGTGTCCCAGCAGGACCAGATTTCTTCGGCGATCTCGTCATCCGACCTATCCCGCATGTCGCTGTCCGAAATATGCGTCATGAAGTCGGCGAGTCCGAAACTGACATGCCACGCGAAATCTCTGGCCCCAGAGACCTGTCGGGTCGCGGAAAGGCCCTTCCACTCATACTCGTCTGAGTATTCGTTGACGACCGTGCGCGCTTTATAGACGGCGAGACGCAGGGCGGCGAGGTTGGAAGCGCTGTTGGTCAGGTATGACATGGTGCTTTCCTTTCGAATGTCAGGCCTAGGTTCCCCCGGGCGGAGCGGAGTGAAGCTGGAGAAAAGTCTCCGAGGGTGGGGAGCTCACAAGCCAAACCACACCCCCGAATGGTTTTGGGTGGCTACTTGATCCAGTCTTCGTCCCCGCGATTGAAGACAATGTGGGTCGCAGTGGAAGGGTCACGGAGAAGCTCTTCAGCCTGCGCTCCAGTCGCGAAGCGGGTCAGTTCAAGGCCCGAACCACGGGTGAACGCCGCCTGCCAACCTTCGTCGTGGCTCTTCTGCGCATAGAAGACGATGTCCCCTTCAGCGTCCTCGTCAGACGCAAGGAAATCCTGTGCGGCATTACTGATGGCGCCCTTAAGTTCCTGATACTCCTCGGCCCAGTCCTCTTCGTCGTCGGCCCTGAGGTTTTCACGGATCTCGAAGAGGAGTTCACGCATAGCGCTCGCCCCCTCACCACGCGACCCATAGTGAAGGTGGATATTCTCTCTTTCAGCTTCCGCGACATAGGCTTCCGCGAACTGCGTCAACTCCGCATCCGTCGTCACGGAGGTGACGTCATGCCCAGGATAGACGAATTCAGCCGCATCCCAGACTACCGTGTCAGTGGTCCAGCGCTCGGTCTCGAGATCTTCGAACAGAGCCTTGATCTCCATCCAGGCTTCCAAAGCAGCATCATCAAGACGGCCGATCCAGTTCGAGCCATTCCAGTCGCGGCTCCGGCCAAGCAGGACACGCGCAACGAGAGGCTCGAACTGCCTGGCCAAATCAGAGATCTTGTCAAGATCGGCGATGACGGCTTGGTCCTGGCGAAGCCGGGTTCTCGCCACCAGGGTGAGATGATGTGCTTCGCTGATCGTGAGGAGTTGATCAACACGCTGGTCTTCCGCACCCAAGGTCGAAGCTCCGTCTTCCTCGATGCGAAGCTCGAGCGTCGCACGCACTTCACCAATCCCCAGAGCACCGGCTTCGCACTGAGGGATGATGACAGCCATGCTGTCGACGATAATGTTCAAAGGCCTTCTCCTTTTGTAAGCCTGGGTGGATGCATCACGAAGGTCCTGAAGGGCGTCCCTCAGCTCATCAAGCCACATCTGGATGAATTATCTAACATTGAAATTTGGTTGGATCAAGTATCCAATTTATCTTCTTGGTTTTTTCTACGGTTCGAACCGCTGACGACAAACTCCCACAAGGTTTGCGGTTGTCGAGATATCACCAGAGCCGTAGATGGATAACTCATCCAAAATAGAGCTGTGCCATGCTGCCAGAACTGCCGGAGAACTCCCTTCGTGACTTGACCCAGGAGCAGGCCAAAAACTGGGTCACAGTCGGTCGGCTCTTGTTTGAACTGGAAGCTCACTCCCGGGGCGATGCATCGGGGCGTCCTTGGCAAGATGTGCTCAGGGAAAAGCTGACGGAGCTTGGCGCACCCATCTCAGCGGGGCACCTTTACAAAGTCAGACGGGCATATGCGTTCCTACATGCACATGCTCAAGGATATGTCGAACAGAGTAGCGCAGAAGCGCCGAAAATCTCGTCCGTCGAGGTTGCTGAACGACTGCATCGACTTGACCCGCAAGAGGGTCTGAAGGCTCTAGCGGACGCTGTGGGACCAGACCCAGTCCCCTATGTGGATCTGAAGAAACGGTACGACGAAGCCCTCGAAAGCCGGCCCGAGATGAAGAGCCCTCGGCAAGTGGCATGGGAGACGCGCAAGAAAACCTCCGGATCGCCCAAAGCACCGGATGAGGTCGCTGCCGACGCCACAAAACAGCCTAGAGATGACTCGTTGGGGCAGGATGAAACATCAGGACCATCTCAAGCTCTCCAGAAGAAGGCCTCAACTTTGCTCCAGCAAGCATGGAAGGCCGGCTGGGATGCAGCCACAGCACAGCATAAGCCCGAGCTTGACGAGCTACGCAACAAAGTCCTGGAATATCAGGAGGAAATCAAAATCCTTGCGAGGAAGGTTCGCGATCTCAGGGGATATGCACACGACTTCGACGAAGATTTTTAAACTGTGGCTTCCGCCTCTTTATGGGCCGCTCCTCGATGTTCTGCCGCGCCACCACCTTGGTTCATCTCAGCCCTCCCGCAGATAAGTCACCTCGAACGCCCGCACCTGCCGGAACCGCTGATGCCGGCTGGCCGGGCTGAACCCGCACCCCATACGCGGCCCCTCCCTCCTCCCTGGGCCAGCACTATGCGGGCGGCGCCCTCCTCCTCCCTGGCGCCGCCGCTTTTCATGTCGAACACCGAACGTGGCGCGGCGCCGTGGACTGGCCAACACGCTCGTCGTCCGTCAAAGAGAGATCGTCTCGTCCTCATCACGTGATCGATTCCTGCCCGTCTTCGAAGACAGTTTCGTCCGAGCCACCGCAGTCCGCCACGCTTTGCCGTCCTGTCTCAAGGTGTTTCCGGGCGACGTGAACGGAACCGGAACATGGAACGCGTGTTACACTGCGGTAATCTCAAGAAGGCAGTTCCTCATGGCCGATGAAAACCCGAAATCCCACCCAACCGACAATGCCGAGAAGAATCCCGATGCCTGGGTCAGCGGCGAAGACCCCATGACCGGTGCGCAGGCATCCTATCTCAAGACGCTGAGCGAACAGGCCGACGATACCGACGCCTTTGACGACACCATCAGCAAGGCGGAGGCCTCCAAGCGCATCGATGCACTGAAAGCCAAGCTAGGGCTGGACTGAGGAAGACGTCGCGGACCGAGGGGCGGGGCCAGGTCTACACGGCTAGGCCAGCAGCGTGTCTAAGCGACCATTGAAGTTGCAGGTTGCAATCCTGAGGGAGCCTGTCTTGGGTGTCAGAGTAGCCGCCCTTGCGCTTCTTCCGGTATAAATGCCAGCAGGACCATCAATGCCTGATCAGTCAGGGGCCGTTGCAGCGCCTGCGCCTAGGTCCAGCCTGCCCTCATTCATGTCTCGATTTCGTCGGCGGCCATAAGGATCACCGGCATGGCCGTGGAATGGATGGGCATGACGACCGCATTCGGCTCGTAGGTCAGGAAGGCGAAGAACTGATACTCGCCCGGCCGCGGCGTCTTCGACGCGAACGGCATGGCATGCGTCAGCGATCAGGAAAATGCGTTGTTCGACCCGGTGAGCGGTTGGCCCAATCCTCCCCGCCGAAGGACACCAGGGCGAGATGGATTTCGTCTGCCTCCGCGTCATGACGGAAGACGAGCGTTATCCGGCGGCCCCTGCCTCCATGCCTGACGCGCCATCCGGGAAGAGCCTCCCCAACCGACGTGCCCAGGGACGGATTCTCAATCACCTGCTCGATCAGATCATGAACTTCCCGGAGCCTCCGTCGGGCGGCATCGGCACTCCCGCTCACGGCATGGACATGCTCCGCCAGACCTTCGATGTCGCGCCGGAGAAGCGGATGGGCAAGAACCTGCATCAGGCACCGTGACGGGCACGGAGCTCCAGATCATCTATCCGTGCGAAGGCACCCGAGGTCAGGGCCTCGACACTGCCGACCGGCTCCCACTGATCCAGAGGGAGGGCAAGCCTCCTTTGCAATTCGGCCTGCAGCAAGGCCTGCTCTTGCTCCCGAAGCTGCCGGGCGCGGGCGAGTTCTCCCGAGACGGCAGCGCTCATGTTCGGATAATCCCCGCGGTCCACGAGTTCCTTGGCATAAGCAAAGGCGGCATCCGTGAAGCTGACCGACTGTTTGTGAACGCCCATGGTCATTCCCCTCTGGTGCTCTATCGTATTACCAAGTTCCAACGCTGCAGTCCAGTTCCGCGACCAGCCTCAACCGCGACGTGAGACTTGGGCCATGCAGGCACCTCCACAGCCAGCGTGACGCGGTAGGATCGTGACATTTTCCCCAGATATTCGTCTGCCCCTCGGTTGACAAGCCGACATTCATCGGAACAAAACAGGAACATATTGGTTCATCTTCAACCCTTCTGAGCCCTTCCTGTCATGCCTGCTTGGTCCTTGAATCCAGCCTTGGCCGCCCTGCGCGCGCAGGTAGCGGCGATGGAAGGCGATAGGGGGCCGAACCGTGGCGTGCTGCCCTTCGGGCTGCCGGAGCTGGACCGGTGCCTGCCGGGCGGGGGCCTGGCGCTTGGCTGCCTGCACGAGGTGGCGGGCGGCGGCAATGGCGCGGTGGATGGCGCCGCAGCCTCCTGTTTCGCGGCCGGCATCGCCGCGCGGCTGCCGGGACAGGTGCTGTGGTGCGTGACCGAGGCCGATCTGTTCGCCCCAAGCCTGGAACAGGCGGACCTGGGCCCCGATCGGGTGATCCATGTCGAGGCGGGAGACGATGTCTCGGTGCTGGCCTGCATGGAGGAAGGGCTTCGCCATGGCGGCCTGGCAGCCGTGGTGGCCGAGGTGGCGCGGCTGTCGATGACTGCCACGCGCCGGTTGCACCTGGCCGCCAAGGGATCGGGGACCACCGGCATCGCGCTGCGCCGCTGACGACGGCAACAGGATGCCTACGACTTCGGACAGCCCACGGCGGCGATGACCCGCTGGCGGGTCTCGGTGCTGCCGTCCGCGCCCTTGCCGGTCCCCGGCGTCGGCCGGTCCTGCTGGCTTGTGGAGCTGATCCGGGCGCGGGCGGGCGAAAGCTTCGATCTGGAACTGGAGGCATGCGATGGCACGGGTCATCTCGGTCTACCTGCCACTCTGGCGGATCGACCGGCTGAGGCGGCAAGCAGGCGAGGCAGCGCCTTCGCCTGAGGCGCCGCTGGTCCTGGCGGGACGGGTCGGCAACCGGCGGCTCGTGACCGCCGCCTGCGAGTTGGCGCAGGAGCTGGGCATGTCCGTCGGCATGCCAGTGAGCAAGGCGCAGGCGCTGGTGCCGGGGTTGCAGGTGCTGCCCCATGATCCCGCAACTGACGCGGCGTCCTTGGAGCGGCTGGCCCTCTGGGTCTTGCAGCGGGTCTCGCCCGTTGTCGCCGTGGATCCGCCGGACGGGTTGGTGATCGACTCGACCGGCGCCGATCATCTGCATGGGGGCGAGGCGGCACTGCTGGAGGCGCTGGTCGTCCGGTTGGTGATGTCGGGCATGGATCGTCTCAAGCCGGAGGCTGCGGCCGGGGGTAGATTGCTTCGCGACGAGCGCGGAACGGCACGCCCGCACTACTGGGGCCATCGCGACCGGCTCCGCACGCGGTTCCTGGAGGGCGGTCCTGCGGCCATGCCCGATTACGAACTGCTGGAACTGCTCCTGTTCAATGCCATCGCGAAGATTGATGTGAAGCCGCTGGCCAACCGCCTGTTGGCGACGTTCGGCGACCTGAACGGCGTCATCGCGGCCTCCGAGCACCGCATCCTGCAGGTCGAAGGGGCCGACCGCTGGGTTTATCTGCAACTGCGGATCGTCGACGCCTTTGCGCAACGCATGGCGCAGGCCCGAATGCTGCAGCGCGACGTCATCGCCTCCTGGGACGCGCTGATCAGCTATTGCCGGACCTGCATGGCGCACCGCGAGATCGAGCAGTTCCGGGTGATCTTTCTGGACCGCAAGAACACCGTGATCGCCGACGAGGCGCTGAGCCACGGCACGGTCAGCCATGTTCCGGTCTTTCCGCGCGAGGTAGCAAAGCGCGCACTCGAACTACGCCAGTGCCGTCATCCTGGTCCACAACCATCCTTCCGGCGATCCGACGCCAAGCCCTGAGGACATCGCCATGACCGCCCGCGTGGTAGCCGCCTGCGAGGCTATCGGCGTGACGGTCCACGACCACATCGTCGTGGGCAAGGAGCGGGAAGCCTCGTTCCGAGCCATGAGGCTGCTGTAGGCAGGGCCAGGTGATCGCCGCTCCGATCGGCCACCTCGCTTTGGGCTTTTCCGAAGCGCGGGGTAATATGGCGAGGCCCGATCGCTCGTCAGAAACCATCGTGGGAGAAACCATGGGCGTTGTTCAGACATTTTCGCTTGGTCTGTATCTTCTCTTGATGCTGCTGGGCACTGTTGGCGGCGTGTTTCACATGCTACCCGCACCACGGCCGCATTTGGCACCGGCGTAGGCATCCTCGGGATTGTCGTGATGAGATGGGTGCAGTCCGAGCATTTCGCTCCGGCCCTGGAATGGCTGCTCAACTGAAGCCCCGACAAGCGCGCAAATTAACCACAACTACCTGACTGTTCCATAATAGGAACTATTGCATTTTGGCTATGTAAGCGGGTGGGTTCTATTTCGAGATGCGACAAGCCATGATTTGTTGGCTTCTTGCAGTTCGAGGAACCTCCCTTTGGCATCGCACGTGACCCTTCCTGAGCGTCGCATTGTCAAGGCCATGCTGCAGCGCAAGATCAGCGTGGCGCAGATCGCCGTCCAACTCGGCTGACATTGCTCCACTATCCATCGCGAGATCCGGCGCAACTTCTGGCACGACAACGAAGTGCCGATGGCGACTGGTTACTGGCACATGAATGCCCAGCACCTCGCCAGTTGCTGCAGAAGGCGGGCCAAGCTGCTCCAGGATGATAAGTTGCGCGACGGCGTGATCGCCGGGCTCAAGGCGGCTGGTCACCCCAACAGATTGCCGGACGCTTGCGTCTTGAATGTGGTCGGCTCCGTGTGTGCCACGAGACCATCTACCGCCATGTCTACTCATCCGGACGCCCAGCTGGCGATAATGGTCCAGGAACTGCGGCAGGCGCAGCATTTCGTTCCGGACGGTGGCAAAGGCCAGGATGTCGCCCGGCCGGATCGCCGCGGTGCGATCCGCCATCGGCATCAGGGCGCGGCCCGCCCGCAGGCAGCGCCACAGCAGCTTCCGCCGCTTCCAGCGCTGGCGCCAGGCCGACCATGCCCGCCGCAGGGCCGCTGCCCGGTCGCCCTTCACGCCTGATAGGCGCCGTTCTGATGCCAGCGCCAGGCATCCGCGATCATCTGCTTCATCGTGGATCGGTGGGGCTGCCAGCCAAGCTCCGCCTTGGCGCGCGTGCTGCCGCAAACCAGCTTGACCGCATCGCCGCCCCGGCGCGGGCCGTCGACCATCGGCACCGGACGATTGGTCACATGGCGGGTGGCCTCCACGACCTCGCGCACGGAAAAACCCGTCCCCGTGCCCAGGCAGAAGACCCGGCTGCCGCGCCCTGCGCGCAGCCATTCCAGGCCCTTCACATGCGCGTCCACCAGATCCATCACATGGACATAGTCGCGAATGCAGGTGCCGTCGGCGGTCGGATAGTCGGTCCCGTTCACCGTCAGCGCCGCCCGCTTGCCGTCCACCGCATCCAGGATCAGCGGGATCAGATGCGTCTCGGGGCGGTGATGCTCGCCCACCTCTCCGTCAGGATCGGCGCCCGCCACGTTGAAATAGCGGAAGATCACCGAGCGCAGCCCGTGCGAGGCGCCGAAATCGGCCAGCATGTCCTCGATCGCGCGCTTGCTGGCGCCATAGGCGTTCAGGGGCGCCTGCGGCGTGCTCTCGTCCAGAACCTCGCCGTCGCGGTCGCCATAGGTCGCGCAGGTGGAACTGAAGACGAAATCCA
>NZ_JAPTYD010000169.1 GCF_026913015.1 Paracoccus benzoatiresistens | reverse complement strand
GGGTCGACAGCGCGCGGTGGACGGCGGGGTCAAGCTGACGACCCATCGGAAGCAGAAAGCGCGGCAGGCCGACTTCATGGCAAAGCCCCTCGTAGCTGTCGGGCCGCGACGGGCGGACCGTCTTGATCTCCATCGGCGCGTCCCACTCCGATGCCGCCGCAACGTTGCCCGAATGCGTGCCAAAGCCGATCAGCGCCGCACTGTCGCCGAAGCTCTCGCGGCAGAGTTGGCCGATGTTCAACTCGCCCCGCTTGCTGCCCATGTCCGTGAAGCGGGCATCGCCGATATGCGAGTTGTGCGCCCAGATCACCGCCTTTGCCTGGGGGCCGGCGCGCTCGAGGATGCGCCGCAGCGTGCCGAACATGTGCCGGTCGCGCAGGTTCCAGGACTCGTGGGCGCCAAAGTACATGAGCCGATAGTAGCGTTCTGCATCCGCGACCAGGCGCGCGTTTTGAACTGCATCAAAGAAGTCGTCGCCGTCGCGCGCGGAATAGGAAAGTTCCTTCCGCAGCAGGTCAACGAGGTTGCGGGTCACTGGCAGCTCGCAGATCGCGTAGCCTTTGCTGAGCGAGGCGCGTCCATATGCCGCAAGCTCTCGGGACCAGGGGTTGAAGCAGGCATATCGCGCGCGGGCTTCGCGGGCCGCCACCGGATCGACCTTATCGAGATAAGCCAGCACGGCGCTGATCGAGGCGGTCATGCTGTAAAGGTCAAGGCCATAGAAACGCACGCGGCGTTCGGCCGGGACATTGCCGTTGTGCCGGCGAAGCGAGGTTATGAAATCATCGACATCGCGGTTGCGCCACATCCATGTGGGAAACCGGCTGAAGGGTTGGCTGCGCTGCGGGGCCGTGCCGGGTCGGCCGCCGACAAGGCGGTCGATCGCGGCGGCGTCGGGCCAGTCCGCCTCGACAGCGACGATGGTGAAGCCATGCTTTTCGATCAGCCGCCGGGTGATGGCGGCGCGGGCGCGGTAGAATTCCGAGGTCCCGTGCGAGGCTTCGCCCAGCAGGACCACGCGGGCGGAACCATAGCGATCAAAGGCCTCGGCAAAGCCGGCATCGTCGGGGTCGGGCAAAGGCTGCGCCAGGCGCCGGAGTGCCTGGACGAGCGTTTCCGCCTTGTCCGGAACAGGCACTGCCTGCGC
>NZ_JAPTYD010000168.1 GCF_026913015.1 Paracoccus benzoatiresistens | reverse complement strand
CTAGTGTTCTGAATCTGACGCTTGCTACCTGTTCCCGCGGATACCATCGAGTGCATCGAGCGCTCGCCGTTCACGGGTGAGGATATCGTCGGCTGACTTGGTCCAAACAAAGGGCTTCGGTCGGATGTTGTGCTGCGCCAGATAGTCGTAGATCGCATCCTCCAAGTCGCTCACGCTGGTGTAACTGCCTTTGCGAATTCGCTTGACGGTGATCTCTGCGAAGAAGCGCTCGACAAGGTTGAGCCAGGAAGCGCTGGTTGGTGTGAAATGCAGCTTGAACCGTGGATGTTTCTCCAGCCAGGCCTGCACCTCGGGCGTCTTGTGGGTGGCGTAGTTGTCAAGCACGAGATGGATGTCACGAGGTTTGCGGACGGCGCGGTCGATGCGGCGCAGGAAGGTCAGAAACTCCCGTGCCCGATGACGCGGCATGCAATCACCGATGACCAGACCGGATTTGACATCAAGCGCGGCGAACAGGGTGGTCGTGCCGTGGCGCTTGTAATCGTGGGTCATCGTGGCGGCACGCCCCTTCTTGAGCGGCAAGCCAGGCTGGGTCCGATCCAAGGCCTGGATCTGTGACTTTTCATCAACACACAGCACGACGGCGCGGTCCGGCGGGTTCAGATACAGACCGACGATCTCGGTGACTTTCTCCTCAAACAGCGGGTCGTTCGACACCTTGAACCCGCGCGAGACATGCGGCTTCAACCCCGCCTCTGCCCAGATGCGTCCCACGCTCGAAGGAGAGATCCCCACCGCTTCGGCCATCATCGAGCGGCTCCAGTGGGTGGCGTTGGGAGGAGCCTCCTGCACGGTCTTCGCGATCACCATCAGCCGTGTCTCCATGGGCAGCGGCGGCACCCGCGAAGGCCGGGTCTTGTCCCGCAGCAGCCCTGCCACACCCTCGTCGAGATAGCGGGTTTGCCAACGCCAGACAGTGGGCTTTGAAGTCCTTGCACGCCGCATAATCTCGTTGGTGCCGTAGCCATCGGCGGTCGCCAAGATAATCTCGGCCCGCCAGACCACCTTGCGTGGGGTGTTTCGGTCGGTGAGCACGGTTTCAAGCCGCGCTCGATCGGCAGCGCCAAGGTAAAGGCTGATGTCGTCTCGTCTCATCCGCCGAACATGTCACATTCGACCACAGGAAGGAATCTTCTGTTAGGCGGTGAACACTAG
>NZ_JAPTYD010000167.1 GCF_026913015.1 Paracoccus benzoatiresistens | reverse complement strand
CAGGGGAATCGCATATGAACTTGGCGGTCTGAGCGGCGCCCCTTGCGGCTGAGGGCTTGATGGATTCTGGGAGTGGACCCATCCCTCGGAGCCTCCCGCCGCCATGCATCTGTTCCTGACCGCCTTCGAAGATGTTCCCGATCCCCGCGCCGGGAACACCCGGCATGACCTTGGCGAGTTGCTCGTCATCGCCTTCGTGTCGGTGCTGTGCGGTGCGTCATCCTGTGCCGAAATGGCCGCCTTCGGTCGTGCGAAGGAACGCGTTTTCAGAGACTTCCTAAAGCTCAGGCATGCGGTTCCGTCGCACGACACCTTCTCGGCCGTTTTCCGGATGATCGATCCAAAGGCGCTCGACGCCGCCTTTGGCCGGGTGCTGGCCGATGTTGCGGCGCTCTTGCGCGAGGGCGATGTGATCGCCATCGACGGCAAGGCTCTGCGTGGCGCCCGGCACGCGGGCGAGAGCGCGCGGACGCGGATGATGGTCTCGGCCTACGCGGCGCGGCTGCGCCTGACCCTGACCAGCGTGCCGGCCGATCGGGGCACGGAACTGGAAGCCGCGATCGAGGCGCTCGGGCTGATCGCGCTCAAGGGCAAGGTGGTGACGGCGGATGCGCTCCACTGCAATCGCCGCACGGTTGCGGCGATCAACGCCGGCGGCGGCGACTGGTGCCTGGCGCTCAAGGCCAACCAGGACTCGCTCCTGTCTGATGCACGGGCCTGTTTCGGCAGGGTGAAGGACGGCCACGCCACCGCCGTCACCAAAGATGCCGGTCACGGTCGGACGGAGGTCCGAACGGCAGTCGTGGTCGGGGCCAAGGAGCTGGCAGAGCATCATGATTTCCCCGCTCTCAAGGCCTTCGGTCGGGTCGAGGCGACGCGAGAAACGGCCGCGGGCACAAGCTCGGAGACACGATACTTCGCGCTGTCGTGGATGCCGACGCCGGACGTCCTGCTGGCCACCGTGCGCGCCCACTGGGCCATCGAGAACGCCTTGCACTGGCAGCTTGACGTCTCTTTCCGCGAGGACGCCGCGCGCAACCGCAAGGATAACAGCCCCGGCAACATCGCCGTCCTGCGCCGCCGTGCCCTCGACGTCATGCGCAGCGACACCTCGAACGGCTCCCTCTCCATCAAGCTCAAGCGAGCCGGCTGGGACGACGACTTCCTCCGCAGCGTTCTCAACAACTTAGCGACATGAGCCAAATGCGATTGCCCTG
>NZ_JAPTYD010000166.1 GCF_026913015.1 Paracoccus benzoatiresistens | reverse complement strand
TATAAGTTTTTGACTCCTACCACCATCATTTCTCCTTCTCCTAGCATCATCAATAGTAGAAGCAGGAGCAGGAACAGGATGAACAGTCTACCCACCTCTAGCCGGAAATCTAGCCCATGCAGGAGCATCAGTAGACCTAACAATTTTCTCCCTTCATTTAGCTGGAGTGTCATCTATTTTAGGTGCAATTAATTTTATTACCACTATTATCAACATGAAACCCCCAGCCATAACACAGTATCAAACTCCACTATTTGTCTGATCCGTACTTATTACAGCCGTACTGCTCCTATTATCACTACCAGTGCTAGCCGCAGGCATTACTATACTACTAACAGACCGCAACCTAAACACAACTTTCTTTGATCCCGCTGGAGGAGGGGACCCAATTCTCTACCAGCATCTGTTCTGATTCTTTGGGCACCCAGAAGTTTATATTCTTATCCTCCCAGGATTTGGAATTATTTCACATGTAGTTACCTATTACTCTGGAAAAAAAGAACCCTTCGGATATATAGGTATGGTATGAGCCATAATATCTATTGGCTTCCTAGGGTTTATTGTATGAGCACATCACATATTCACAGTAGGCCTAGATGTAGACACCCGAGCCTACTTTACATCTGCCACTATAATTATCGCAATTCCTACAGGCGTAAAAGTATTCAGCTGACTCGCTACACTACATGGAGGGAATATCAAATGATCCCCCGCCATATTATGAGCCTTAGGGTTTATCTTCTTATTCACAGTAGGGGGCCTAACAGGGATCGTACTATCTAACTCATCCCTTGACATTGTACTTCATGATACATACTATGTAGTAGCTCACTTCCACTATGTCTTATCTATAGGAGCAGTATTCGCCATCATAGCTGGCTTCGTCCACTGATTCCCACTATTCTCAGGCTATACCCTAAATGACACATGAGCAAAAGCCCACTTTGCCATTATATTTGTAGGTGTAAACATAACATTTTTTCCTCAACACTTCCTAGGATTAGCAGGGATACCTCGTCGTTACTCTGATTATCCAGATGCTTATACCACATGAAATACAGTCTCCTCTATAGGCTCATTCATCTCACTTACGGCCGTCCTTGTAATGATCTTCATGATTTGAGAAGCCTTCGCATCAAAACGAGAAGTACTCTCAATTTCCTACTCCTCAACTAACCTAGAATGACTGCATGGATGCCCCCCACCCTACCACACATTCGAAGAACCTTCCTACGTAAAAGTTAAATAAGAAAGGAAGGATTCGAACCCC
>NZ_JAPTYD010000165.1 GCF_026913015.1 Paracoccus benzoatiresistens | reverse complement strand
CCGCCGGCTGGGTGGGTGTCAGTTCACCCGGAGATTACGCCGCCATCCAATTTCTACCACTTCCGAGACACGACCGATGCATCTAGCGCGCGAGTGTCCTGCAAGTCTGTCTCAACAGAGTCGTGCTTAAACCACTCTGGGGCATCGCGTTTGGACCTAGCCGGCCAAGTGTCAATACTCTCGATATGCTCGGTCGCCTCTTGGCCGTCGCGATCATAGTAGTAATTAATGTCCTCGGAGTTGCTGCTGACCGTCTGAGCAAAAACATGGTCACATCCACAGCAACTAAGCAGAAACCAGTCTACCGCCCACTGGTACATTCCGTCCGCTTCGCTGCCGCGCTCCGGATGATAGCCTTTAATCTCGCAATTTCTCTCACCCTCGCAGGATAAGCAGAAAGCCCGGATCTTCTCACCCAAGCGGTTTGACGCAGCCATTACTATCCTCTTCTGACTGACTGTCCTGCCAGCCTGTATCACGTTTTATGCTTCTGGCCGAAATAACACCGAAGGCCAAGCACAAGTCCGTCACAGTTCAGGAAAGATTGGATTCGTGGAGACGTCCTTTAGTTGCCTTGGATGTAGTTGCCTTGCATGCAAAAACGGACCGGAACGCTAAACTGCGACCCGGGCCGTATCAACACGGCCTGAATCTAAGCGGTTTTTGTCAGACTACAAATCTGACGCTCTGCCCGTAGCGGCTGAATGCAGGGAACAATCAGGTGAGGGTGTAATGCATGATCCGCGTCGTCTCTGCACGCTCCCCGACTGCATGTAGGGCAATATCTAGGTTCATGCCGCCGTTCACAGGGATCTGAAACCTTGTGGAGGTACCAAGGGGCTATCCATCCCGTCAAAACGGATCTGCATGGGTTGCGTCGTTAGCTTAACATCGGCGGGGCCATTAGTGTTGAATACTAACGCGAAATCGCCCATCGGCAGGCCCAGCGTCGCCTGAGTTCCGGCCGTGATAACCAAGCTTCCGCTCGCGATAACCGGACGTCCATCAATCATCATGTCTAAGCAACTCCTCTGGTCTGTCAGATGATCCTTCAAGGACACCTGAGCTAAGCAGCTGGATGGGAATGCTTCTTGCAGGCTTCTATGACTACAGCAACAGAATCATCGTTCCAACTGAGAGGATGCGAAGGGGCATGTTGGGGAGCCTGGAAAAGAAAAGCGCCCGCATAGGGTATCCAATTAGGGCGTGTTGACGTTTGAGGGTTTCCAAACTGATCGCTGGCTGATTCAAGGCTGCCAAATGGGAGGCAACCTTGA
>NZ_JAPTYD010000164.1 GCF_026913015.1 Paracoccus benzoatiresistens | reverse complement strand
CGTGAACGGCGAGCGCTCGATGCACTCGATGGTATCCGCGGGAACAGGTAGCAAGCGTCAGATTCAGAACACTAGCCGCTCTGCAGACGAGGCTTTAACAGGTTGGCTCTGGCATAGGCCAGAGAAGAGATCAAAATCGACGAGCTCTAACGCTGTTCGACCTCCAAGCTCTTGGGCTGACACTATATCGCTTAAGCAAGACGATAGTGCTCGGCGCCTTCTCGTGACCGTTAATGACGCCGTCACACCAGGATGGCCCTTGGATAAGTTCCCGATTGTTTATCTGCACGAATAGTTACGAGATATACAGCATAGCTTATCCTTTGAGGCCTCGCTGAAAAGAATCGCGGCTCAATTCAGAGTAACAGAAGACTTTGTTTGGAATGCATTGCAAGATGACTTTTTTTGCGTCGAAATTTTACCCATGCCGATTCAAGCGAGTTTCGTTGCGTGAGGTTGAGATCGCATTGCCCGGGAGGCCCTTTTACCTGCCGCTCATGAATCTCAGTACCGGGGAGCAAATTCACATTATTCTAGCGCTGGTCACTCGTCTTTGCATGGCAGTTAAGTTGAGGTAACCACGGTTGGTAATTGTCGACAGTGTTGTTGTTAGTAAGCTTGATACTGAAGGATTCATCCTGTTTTTGAAGTCTCTTGGACATCCGCAGACAGGCATGCAGCTGTTGGTGAAGATTGTTTATCCAGATGATGCTGAACTTATTCGGGGCTGGTTCAAGGATAGTTGGCTTGGAGCTACAAGCGTAGGAGAACTGACCATCCATGCCTTCCTCTGAAAGCTGTGTCTCAGGCGGCTCTTGGCTCCCCTTCCTGGCGGCCGTCGTCGTTGTTGGAGCAAGCATCCGGTAACCGGCACTTTGCTGACGGCCCGATAGGTGCATTGCCAAGGTCTGCCCGCGGCCCCTGCGGGATAGCATCAGAGCGACGGGCCTGATCCGCGTGCTGCAGCAGCGAACGGCAGCTAGGTTCGCATTGCTGCCTCTTAAAACCTAAGTCGCTAGATCGAGGGCAACCCCGCGACAGATTGGGAACCATTCGTCAGGTGGTGAACACTAGGGTCTCTGGGGATTCACACCCGGGGGCTGATGTGATTCATAGTCTGGATGGATCGCAATGTTCTGACGGATGCCCAATGGGCGAAGATCGAGCCGCACTGTCTGGGTAAGCCAAGCGACCCTGGCCGCAGCGGGAAAGATAACCGGCTGTTTCTGGAGGCGGTGCTGTGGATCGTGCGCACGGGCAGTCCATGGCGCGACCTGCCGGAGCGGTTCGG
>NZ_JAPTYD010000163.1 GCF_026913015.1 Paracoccus benzoatiresistens | reverse complement strand
TTCACCAGGTCCGCCCGGTTCTCCTTGCGCGTCTTCCAGGATAGATGGCCGGGATGCACGCAGCCGAGATGGCCTTTTCCGCAGGAGTGGGCCGACTCGTGCTTGGCGGTTGGGGGCTCACCATGCGCGGCAAGGCACATGGCCTTGGGGGCGCTCATGACCTTTCCGCCATAGGTCAGGACTCCCCGTTTCCTGTCGCCCGCCGCAAAAGGCCATATGAGGCACTCATTGCCGTGATGACGGGCGTGTTCATCAATCCATTTGACCCGGAAATCGGTCTCGGAGTGCAACCTCTTGACCAGAGGGGTGCCCGGCATTTGCCGGCGCCGGTTGTGCATCTGGCACAAACCGCGCGCGTGCTTGGGCTTCTCGCAATCTTTAACAGAACACATAGACCGGCTTTCAGGCATGAGGTGATCCAATCAGTTATGGTCTGGCCCGGTGCTGGTGCGGGCAACGCCTGCCGAACCTCAGAAGCGCTCCTGTAAACTGGCAGCGCGGAAGATTGGTTGCAGGGTTAGTCGATGTCCGAGACGAATGTCTTCAGAACGGCAATGAATTCGGTCGGATCAGCAAGTTTGGACACCAGGGGGATGCCCAATCATCTCCACAGGCAGGTCTTCCGGCATATAGCTCGAGAGTTCAGGCTCCATCATCCCGCCAACTTTTCGGCCGCCTCCCGCAACACGGCGGCCACCGCCGGGTGGGCGCGGTCGGCAGCCTGCAGGTATTCCCACGCGGCATCGGTCAGATCCTCCTTGCTTTTGTGCATATGGCGAGGGTATTTGACCAGGGCATCAAGAAGCGCTTGGCGCAGGGCAGCTTCGGCATCGATCATGGCATCCTCATGGTCATTAGGCTGCCCGCCATTTTTAGCAGATCAATTCCAATCCTCCCCGATCAAATTGCTAACGCGGGTCATCGTTAGGCGGTTATTAGCGCCTGGCAGAAGAAGGGTTCCGGAAGGTGGCGATTTTCTGTTGCCGTGAAGCGATCACTGTTGGCCTGCGTTCGGCCTGTCCAAGGAGACGTGGGAGATTTCCGAGAAGATGCCCAATCAGCCAAGTTCAAACAGGATGCCTGGCAACTAGGTCCGGGGCAGAAGGATGATCTCGGCGGAACAGCTTAACCCACAGACGACGGCAACGAAGAACGAGACTCTGAGCATATGGCTGGGTTCCATCAAGTCAGTCGGTGCCAAGAACTCAGACCTGGGGAGCGACGGAACCATGACCGTCTGATCTCTTCCGTTGACGCGAATCGCAACTTGGGATTATCCGGTTCGTCTTCTCGACAATCTGTGATTGCACCGG
>NZ_JAPTYD010000162.1 GCF_026913015.1 Paracoccus benzoatiresistens | reverse complement strand
GGGAGTGTCCTGAACTTTGTGTATCTGGCCCGGTCCATGCGGTTTCAGATACTCAAGCGTCGAAGCGCTCGCCGAACATTATGGCGAACTGGTTGCGGGCCGCAAACCATTCCCGGACGTTTCGGCCGTCTTTCTCGAAGCTGCGGATGGCCAGGTAGATCAGCTTTGTCGCCGCCTCGTCTGTCGGGAATGACCCTCGGGTCTTGATCGACTTGCGGATGACCCGGTTCAAACTTTCTATGGCATTGGTGGTGTAGATGATCTTGCGGATCGCCGGATCGAAGGCAAAGAACGGGATCACCTCGGCCCACGCGCGTCGCCAGGCTGGGGCGATGGACGCGTATTTCCCGGCCCATTTTTCCTCGAAGGCATTGAGTTCGGCCTCGGCCATTGCGGCGGTTGGGGCGCTGTAAATCCGGCGCAGGTCGGCAGCCACAACCTTGCGGTCCTTCCAGGAGCAGAAGCTCAGGCTATGGCGGACCAGATGCACGAT
The DNA here is from genome assembly GCF_026913015.1 of Paracoccus benzoatiresistens. Classification (GTDB taxonomy): domain Bacteria; phylum Pseudomonadota; class Alphaproteobacteria; order Rhodobacterales; family Rhodobacteraceae; genus Paracoccus; species Paracoccus benzoatiresistens. Next base: position 837 of record NZ_JAPTYD010000162.1, on the reverse strand, counting down.
GCAGGTCTGGACCATGGCCTCGGGAAAGGCGGCAGTGATCGCCTCAGGAAAGCCCTTCAGCCCGTCGACGACCGCGATCAGGATGTCCTGCAGCCCTCGGTTCTTCAGCTCGTTCATCACCGCCAGCCAGAACTTGGCGCCCTCGTTTTCGGCGATCCACAGGCCCAGGACCTCGCGCAGGCCGTCACGGGTCACGCCAAGGGCGATGTAGACGGCCTTGTTCTTGACCATCCGGCTGTCGGCATCGCGGATCTTCACCCGCAAGGCGTCGAAGATCACAATCGGATACATCCGGTCCAAGGCCCGGCTCTGCCATTCCCGCACCTCGTCCAGAACGGCATCGGTGACGCGGCTGATCAGGTCGGGGGAGACCTTCAGGCCGTAAAGATCGAGCAGATGCGCCTGGATATCGCGCACCGTTAGCCCGGCGGCATAGAGCCCGATGATCTTGTCATCCATGCCGTCGATCCGTGTCTGGCCCTTCTTCACCAGCTCCGGCTCAAAGCTGCTGTCGCGGTCACGGGGCACAGCCACCGGCAGTTCGCCGTCCTGGCCCTTCAGCACCTTTGTCGACGAGCCGTTGCGCCGGTTCGCCTGGCCCGGAGGTGCTTCCTTGCCTTCCTCATAGCCCAGATGCGCGGTCAGCTCGGCCCCAAGCATCCGCTCCATGAGCCGGATCTTCAGTTCCTTCATCAGCCCGGCATCGCCGAGCAGGTCCTCAGGGCGCTCAACACCCTTCAACAGTTCATCCAGAAGTTCCTTGGAGATTGTCATGCATGCTTCCTTTCGGTGAAGCATGGACCGGATCAGTCATACACAAAAGATCGGACACTCTCT
>NZ_JAPTYD010000161.1 GCF_026913015.1 Paracoccus benzoatiresistens | reverse complement strand
CTGGGCATCCGCGGTCTGGCCCAGGCCATCGAGGCTGAGGGTTTCGAGGTATTGGGTGCGACCAGCTATGGCGACCTGTCAAAATTTGCCCAGCAGCAAAGCCGCGCAAGCGCCTTCGTGTTGTCAATCGACGATGAGGAGTTCAGCCCCGGCCCCGACCTTGACCCTGCTGTGGTGAACCTGCGGTCGTTCATCGAGGAGGTGCGATGGAAGAACGCCGACGTGCCGATCTTTCTGCATGGCGAAACGAAAACAAGCCGGCATCTGCCCAATGACATTCTGCGCGAGTTGCACGGCTTCATCCACATGTTCGAAGATACGTCTGAATTTGTGGCCAAGCACATCATTCGCGAGGCCAAGAGTTATTTGGAAGGCATTCAGCCGCCCTTCTTCAAAGCGCTTCTGGATTATGCCGAGGACGGTTCCTATTCGTGGCACTGTCCGGGCCATTCAGGCGGTGTGGCCTTCCTGAAATCTCCCATCGGACAGATGTATCACCAGTTCTACGGCGAGAACATGCTGCGGGCCGATGTCTGCAACGCGGTTGAAGAACTGGGCCAGCTTCTGGACCATAACGGCGCCATCGGCGCATCCGAACGCAATGCCGCGCGGATCTTCAATGCGGACCACTGCTTTTTCGTGACCAACGGTACCTCGACCTCGAACAAGATGGTCTGGCACCACACGGTCGCACCCGGCGATATCGTCGTGGTGGATCGCAACTGTCACAAGTCGATCCTGCACGCGATCATCATGACCGGCGCCATCCCTGTCTTCCTGCGACCCACCCGCAACCATTGGGGCATCATCGGCCCCATCGCCCACGCCGAATTCGAACCCGAATCCATCCGCGCCAAGATCCGCGCCAACCCCTTGCTGGAGGGTGTCGATGCAGATGCGGTCAGGCCCCGCATGATGACGCTGACCCAGTCCACTTATGACGGGGTCCTCTACAACACCGAGGAAATCAAGCGGATGCTTGATGGCTATGTCGAGAACCTGCATTTCGACGAAGCCTGGATCCCGCATGCGGCCTTCCATCCCTTCTACGGTACCTATCACGCCATGGGCCGCAAGCGCGACCGCACCAGGCACGCTGTGACCTATGCGACGCAGTCGATCCACAAGCTCCTGGCAGGGATAAGCCAAGCCAGCCACGTCCTGGTCCAGGATTCCGAGGAAACAAAACTGGATCGGCACCTCTTCAATGAATCCTACTTGATGCACACGTCGACCAGTCCGCAGTATTCGATCATTGCAAGTTGCGACGTAGCCGCCGCAATGATGGAGCCGCCGGGCGGCACGGCCCTGGTCGAGGAGTCGATCCTGGAAGCCTTGGATTTCCGCCGCGCCATGCGCAAGGTCGAT
>NZ_JAPTYD010000160.1 GCF_026913015.1 Paracoccus benzoatiresistens | reverse complement strand
GCGTCCGCTCAGATCAGCCTGGTCGGATGCGGCTGGAGCGGGTGGTCGGATGGTCGTGGAATGGCCGGTCGGATGTTTATGGAATGTGTGGTCGGATCACCGTGGTGCGCGCAGCTGGAGACAGTGATGCCGAGAACTTCGCTTGCGACACGGCCGTTGAAGCGTTCCACCATGCCATTGGTTTGGGGGGTATAGGGTCTGGTGGTGCGGCGAATGACTGTGAGGCGAGCGCAGGCGCGTTCGAAATCCTCGGCGGTAAAGCAGGAGCCGCGATCCGTCAGCACATGCGTGATCCGGAACGGAAAGGCTTTTTGTGCCTCAGCGAGAAAGGCGACTGCATTGGCGGCGGTCTCGGCGTCGTAGACGGCGAGATGCACGAAGCGGGAGCAGCGATCGATGGCGACGTAGAGGTAGCGCTTGCGCACGTCACCGTCCGCCGTCCGCAGCTTTGGCAGGTGTTTGACGTCGATATGGACATAGCCGAGATCATAGTCCCGGAAACGCCCTTGTCCCTTGGCAGGCAGGGTTGATGGCTTGGGAGGACGGCGGTTCAGGCCTTCAGCCTTCAGGACACGATAGATGTTGTCGCGGTTGAGATGCGGCAGGAAGTGACGCAGCACAAAGGTCAGGTCATCCAGGGGAAAGCCCGTTGCGCGTCGCACGGCGCAGATGATCGCACGCTCCTCCTCTGTCACACGCCACGGCAGGCGGTTTGGCCGGCTTGACCGATCCTGGCAGGCCTGTTCGCCGCTTGCGCCATTTGCGCACCGTTTCCTCGCTGATGCCGTAGCGCTTGGCCAGGATCCTGGTGGGTTCGGTTGAGCGGGCGATTTCAGCCCGCACAGCCGGCGTGGTCCGAGCTTGGGGATGGATCTGCATCATCACGTCACCTCGGCAGGAACGGGTTCAAAGCGCCAGGCATGTTCAGCAATAGCCCAGCTTACCTCGTCCCAATGATGTCCCGCAACCAGACACCTAGTACTACAGTTGCGTATTCTGCTACTTCGTGATCCAATGCGGCCATATCGCTCGCCGGGAGTGGGATGGCATGTCTGTTGCGGACTGGACGGGAACCCTGATCAACTGGCAAGCCGCGCTCCAGGAATTGAGAGAGATCATCGCGCCGGCCTTTGGACGACGCGAGCAACACCAGTCGGCAAACGCCTTCATTGATGGCGTGCTTTCGGGAGCCGAACGCAAGACCGGGTGGATGCTGGCGGAAGAGGCTGGCCTCGAGCGTCCCTACCGCATCCAGTCTCTTCTGGGGCGATCATCCTGGTCGGCCGATGAGCTTTGCCGCCTGGTGAGATGCTATGCAATCGAGGCGCTTGGCGATCCGGACGGGGTGCTGGTGGTGGATGAAACAGGCTTCCTGAA
>NZ_JAPTYD010000015.1 GCF_026913015.1 Paracoccus benzoatiresistens | reverse complement strand
ACCGCACAGGGCCTTCTCGAACCCCGCCGGAATGGGATGCTTTTCAATCAGTTCCTGGCTCATCTTCCCTCCTGGCTATAGCGCCGGTTCCTCGGCCTGCGCCCGGCCACCCCGTCGTTCAGATCAGGCGCCACACGAGTGTGTAGGAAGATGTAAAACACATTTGGAAATAAGTGTTAAGCCTTTTTGAAAAAACGATAATATTGTAAATCTATTCACCAAAGGATGTCTCATCCTGTAAATAAATTTACTCCAGCCTGCATTGCATCCTTGTGCCAAGGATACCCTTCGCTTCATCCTCAAGATGTCGAAGCAAAAAGGTAATGATTGCAGCAAGATTGATGAGTTCAGGAGGATGTCGCCACATCTGTCCTGAACCTGGCATCGCCATCTAAACGGGAGATGGGGAAGCACGTCTGGCTGGCGCGCTCGCCGCAAGAAACCGGCAGGCGCGACGATACGCCGCACCCCCGCCACTCCGGATCGTGGCGGATGCGGCAACTGCGGCATCACGCACACCGCGCGAGCCTGCGCTCCGGTCCCTGCCGCAGGAGCTGCTCAGCCGATCCTGACGAGATGATTGTCCCAAGCAAGGTCGTGACGCGCCCGCAGGCGCAGTGCCGTCCCGTCCGCAGCCCAGACCGCGCCGCCGCCGTCCGTCAGCGCGAATGGCGCATCGGACGCGGCGGCCACGCCGCAGATATCGGCGCGGCGCAGCGTCGCCCGGTGGGTGCCGTCCACGCCATGGATCATGACCACGCCGCCCCGGGGCGAGGTCACCGCGATCAGCCCGCCGCTGACAGCGATGGAGCCCGCATAACCCTGCATCGCCATCGCCTCTTCCTCGGGCGCATCGGCCAGACGCATCTCCTGCCCCATGATCCCCAGCAGCGGGATCGGCTCGGCCGGATCGCCCTGCCATTGCATCGCAAAGGCCACCCCGGCGGGCAGCAGCGCCAGATGGCGGATGGAGTTCTGGTGCAGTTCCGGCGCCAGCTCGCTTCGCGATAGCAGGCTGCCTCCGGCCGAGAGCACGGCAAGGTTCGGGCGCATCCGGTCCAGGTTCAGCGGCGTCCTGTCCTGCGGATCGGTCTCGATCCCGCCGTTGGCGACGACGACCGCGCCATCCGCGCGCGTGCGCAGTTCGTGCGGGCCGATGCCATGGCTGTCCATGTCCCCTAGGCGTGCATAACCGCGCGTGGCGTCCCAGATGCCGATGCGGCCAGCCGATCCCTTTGCCACGACCTCGGAGGTGTAAAGCCGCGCGCCATCCGGCGAGAAGGCGCCGTGGCCATTGAACTGAAGCCCCCGGGGCGGGGCGAGGCGCCCCGACACGGCGCCCGTGCGGCAATCGAGGATCAAGGCATAGGTGCCGGGGCGGCGGGCGAAGGCCACGGCCTCGGCCCGCGCCGGATGGGCGGCAGCGGCATGCCCGCGGGAGGGCAGGGGAACGGCGAAGACCAACCCTCCGCCCGTATCCAGACCGTAAAGCGCGTAGCTGCCGTCCGCCGCCCGCGCGGCGGCGAGCCATTCGGGCGACCCCGCGGCAGCCCAGCCCCGTCCTGGCAGGATCGCGGCGGCGGCAAGACCCTTGAGCAGCGTGCGGCGGTCAGTCATCAGTCGCCATCCTTGGAATTGAACCCCGTCGAGATGCCAAGGGCGGTGCCGATCTCGGCCTCGACGGCGGCACGGGCCGCCTCGACAGCCTGTTGCAGGATCTCGACCTTGAGCCGACCCTGCGGATTGGCCACCCCTGCCAGGACAGGATCGTCCAGGTCGATGGACAGCGACAGTGCCCGATCGAAGGCTGCGCGCGTCTGCGGCGCATCGGGATGCAGCGCTAGCGCAAGATCGCGCATGCCGGTCAGCGACAGGGTGATGTTGCGCAGGCTCCGGCCCGAGGCGATGGCTTCGGCGCGTTCGGGCCGGGGTTTCTGGAAGGTGCCAAGCGGGCGCCCCAGCCGGGTATCGGCCAGCGAGGTCAGCCCCGTCACGACCTGCGTGAACAGCGCCTGCCGAGCCTCGTCCCGGCTGAGATAGCTGGGATTGGCGTCGCCGGGCGCCTGCAAAAGCACCGCATGCGCCGGCCATTCAGCCGCGATGGCCAGGGTCATCCGGTCAAGGTCGGCGGCGGTTGCCCGCCGCAGGGCACAAAAGGCTGTCTCGTCCCCCGCCACCTGGGACGGGTAAAGCAGACGTTCCAACCCCGCCAGGCCACGGGCGGCGACCGAGACTTCGGCAAAGCGCGAGGGATCGGCGATGACACCGGGATCGCCCGCAATCAGCGCCTGCTGCGTGCGCAGGCCAGAGAACTTTGGATCGGGCCAGAAGGCCATCGCCAAAGCGCGGCCGTCTTCCTCCACGGGCCCGATCCGCAGGAAGTCTATATAGGCCCAGGCATCCCAGACCTTCTGGAAAGGGGCCTGCATCGCAGGGGCCGAGCAGTCATGTTGCGCCGCCGCGTCCAGCGACGATGCGGCGTCGGCCAGCCGGGCATAGGCGGGGGTGATCACGTCGTCGATCGCCTCGGCCACGTCGGCTGCGGCGGGGCCGGACATAAGCGCGACCAGGGCGGCCGCGCGGATCAGAGCGATTGCAGCCATGCGACCAATGCCTTTCGGTCCGGGGCAGGCAGGTCCACGACAGAGTCGCGGGCCGCCTGCGCTTCGCCACCATGCCACAGGATGGCCTCCATCAGCGACCGGGCGCGCCCGTCGTGCAGATAGCTTTCCACCCCGGTCACCTGCCCGTTCAGCGATACGCCCCACAGCGGCGCCGTGCGCCATTCCCGCCCGTCGGCGCGGCTTTCGGGGCGGTTGTCGGCAAGCCCTTCGCCCATGTCGTGCAGCAGCATGTCGGTGTAAGGCCAGATCAACTGGAAGCTTTGCTCCGGCTGGTCCTGCAGGCGGTGCGTCACGAATTTCGGGTTGTGGCACGCGGTGCAGCCGATGCCATAAGCGATTTCCTTGCCGCGCAGCACCTGCGGATCGTCTAGGTCACGTCGCGCCGGAACGGCCAGGTTGCGGCTGTAGAAGCTCACCAGGTCGAGGCTCTCCCGGTCCACCTCCAGCCCGTCCCGGACGCCTGTTTCCTGACCCTCGGGCGCGGCGCGGCAATCGGCCTGGGCTTCGCTGCATTCCCCGAAGGCGAAGGGAAACAGGGGGTTCGACAGGCCCATGTCCCCCAGAAACGCGCTGGCAGCCTGTTCGCGGATGGTCGCATTGCCTGCCTTGAGGCCGAAGCGGCCCAGCATCGGGCGGTCGAACTCGCTGGACCAGACGATCTGAGGCCGGCCGGATATGCCGTCGCCATCGCTGTCCCCGGGATCGGCCAGTGCAAGAATGTCGGCAGCCGGGACCGCCTCCAGCAGGCCCAGGCCGATCATCTGCGGCGCCACACGCGGGGATATCTGCAGGTAGGGGTGCGGGGCGCCATGGGCCGGGTTTTCGACCGCATAGGTGGGGCGGCGCAGGTGGACGACCTCGCCACCAGCCAGCGTCACCGGCTCCTCGGTCCAGGTCACCCCCATCCGCGCCTCGGCCAGAAAACCCGCAAGCGCCAGATCCTGAAGCTGCCCGCCATAGACCGGATCGGGGCTGGTCGGGATGTAGTCGGGGATCTCGGGTCGGTCCGGTCCACCGGGAACCGACAGGCGCAGCAAGGCCGAGACGCGGCTGTCGTCCGGCCCCTCGGGCAGATGGCCGCGGCCGTCCTTGACATGGCAGTTCTGGCAGGCCCGCGCATTATAAAGCGGGCCAAGCCCGTCGCTTCCCCTGGTCGAGGAGGGCGCACCGACCCACAGCTTGCGGAAGATGGCATTGCCGATCTTGAAGTCCATCTCGCGTTCGACCGGCATGTTGGGCGAAAACTGCGAAAAGGCCTCGGCGGTCGGAATGAAGCGCGTCGTGGCCGCCCCGGCGGGCTTGCCCTCGAAAGGCTCGGGGGCGCTGAATTCGACCGGAGGTGCCAGCACCGCCGAGATCCGGCCCGCTTCGGCCTTGGTGCGCGGGACAATGTCCAGATGCGGCTCGGCCCTCCACTCCGCCGTGTCGCTGGTCTCTGGCGCGACGGGGACCGCGCGCACGGCGTCAGAGGCGGTTTCGGCAAAGGCCGCAGATCCGCTGACGGTCAGCGCCAAGCCACATGCAAGAAGAAGGGCAAGGGAGCGCATGGAGGCAGAGGCCGGGAAGAAATCCCTGGCCAGCACAGGCCGGGTCATGGGTGCTCGACCCTATTGGAAGACCGCATCGGGGTTGTCGAGGCTGTCGGATCCCTCGACCGCGATCTGGTTCAGGCCAAGCACTGCAACCGCCCGCTCGATGGATTTCGTCTGCTTCACCAGGCCATCGACCCCGGCCTGGATCGCCGCCGCGCCCTCGGCATTGCCGGGCGCCAGCATCTGGTCATAGGCCATGCCACGCTCGGCCTTTCCCCGCAGTCCGGTCAGCGCGGCCATGGTCGCGTCCAGGTCCGCCCGCAGCGCCTCGTCAACGGCCAGCTCGGACTTCGCCACCAGTTCCGACAGCGACGGACCCGAGACCTCGGTGCCGCCGATGCGCGTGTAGCGGCCCAGATAGACGTTCCGGATGCCCAGGCCGTCGTAGTAGTGGCTCAGATGCGTCTGGTCGGAAAAGCAGTCATGCTCCTCCTCCGGATCGTTCAGCATCAGGCCCAGCTTCATGCGCTCGCCCGCCTGCTCGCCATAGGACAGGCTGCCCATCCCGGTCAGCATGGCATGAAGACCGGCCTGTGGATCGGCGGTGACGGCCTTGCGCGCCTCGCCGTCCGGTCCCCAGTTGCCGACCATCTCCTGCAGGTCCTCGACCAGCAACTCGGTCGCGGCGACCAGATACTGGGCGCGGCGCTCGCAATTGCCGCCCGTGCAGCCCTCGCCCGTCACGAAATCCGTGAAGGGGCGGTTCCCCGCGCCGGGGCCGGTGCCGTTCAGGTCCTGTCCCCAGAGCAGGAATTCGATGGCGTGATAGCCTGAGGCGACATTCGCCTCGATCCCGCCAGCCTCGTGCAGGGTGCGGATCGTATCGGGCGTGATGGTCGTGGCGTCCAGCGTCTCGCCTGACAGATCCAGCACCGGGTTCGCGATCACGTTGAGCTGCGCCAGATCATTGTCCTCGGCCGAGGGCGTGCCTTCGGCCACATAGTCGATCAGCCCTTCGTCCAGGGGCCAGGCATTCACCCGCCCCTCCCAGTCGTCCACGATCGGGTTGCCGAACCGGAAGACCTCCGACTGCTGATAAGGAACGCGGGCCGCGGTCCAGGCCGCGCGCGCCGCGCCAAGCGTGTCCGGGGAAGGCGCCGCGACCATCGCATCGACGGCAGTCTTCAGGGCCTCGGCGGTGGTCACGCTGTCCTCATAGACCGCCAGCGCCATGTCGGCATAGGTGCCGACCACATCCGCCGGTGAAGGTTCGGGCTGAGCGGCTGCAAGGGAGGGAGAGAAGAACAGGGCAAGAAGTGGCAGGCTGCGCATGACGAGGGGCATTCCGACAAAGCTTTCAACTGAAGGCAGCGCGCAACGCAGCTGCGCCAACGGTTCAAGTACTTCTGTCAGGAATTGCCGCAAGTCAATCGTTCTCTTCCTCCGGATGCTGTCCCATGAGGGTAGGAGAGCGGCTGTCACGCTGGAGTCATGGGATGAGTCCCATCAGGCCATTCGCGCACCGGAGCCCTTCTGGAGGAAAACGGGGAGGGCAAGACTTGCCCCCCTCACATGGTTGTCCGAGCGTCTTTCAGGCAGGAACTGACGGCCTGCCCTCAAGTCGTTGGAGCAAAAGGCGCCACGATCAGCTTTCCGGCGGCAGGATCACCTGGTCGATGACATGGATGACCCCGTTGCTTGCCGCCACATCGGTCGCGGTGACATTTGCCCCGTCAACCTTGACCGCGTTGCCTTCGACCTGGACGTCGATCATCTTGCCATTGACGGTCTTGGCCTCGTCAAGGCCGACCACGTCGGCTGCCATCACCTTTCCCGGCACGACGTGATAGGTCAGGATATCCACAAGCTGCTGCTTGTTTTCGGGCTTGAGAAGATTTTCGACAGTGCCGGCGGGAAGCTTGGCAAAGGCTTCGTCAGTGGGTGCAAAGACGGTGAAGGGGCCTTCTCCCTTCAGCGTGGATACCAGATCAGCCGCCTCCAGCGCCGCGGCAAGCGTGCTGAAGTCACCGGCCGCCACGGCCGTGTCGACGATGTCCTTGTCTGCGGCAAGGACCGGCAGGGGGGCAAAGCCGATCATGGTGGCGGCCATGGCGGCAGCAAGGGCGGGCATCTTTTTCATGTTGGGCTCCTCGGGTTGCATATCGATCACGGAGGTCCGCGACATGTTCATAACGCGAAAACCCGTTTTCCGCTCAATCAAATTTTCATGAGGTTATTTATTGTTTTCTTGAAACGAAAAACGCTGTTGCGCCATTATCCTGCTGTGAAATAAACCGGGGTGCATAATGTCCGACACGCTGGCCGCAGAGCTGGAAAAATATCGCATCGGGCCGCGGCTGAGGGAACTGCGTCTCAGGAAGAAGCTCGGCCTGGTCCAGTTGAGCGAACATACCGGCCTTTCCCCGGCGATGCTGTCAAAGATCGAGCGGGGGCAGGTCTTCCCCACATTGCCGACCCTGCTTCGGATCGCCTTGGTGTTCAGGGTCGATCTCGACTACTTCTTCAAGAAGAGCGAGATGAAGTTCGCGGTGACGCGCAGGGGTGAGCGCGTTCGCCTGGAGAGCCCTGGAGGAGCTTCTCCTGCGTCATACCTGTTCGAGAGCCTCGATTATCCTTTGGCCGAGCGAAGGATGGAGGCCTTCCTCGCGTTCTTCCCCAAGGGTAGCCCGCCGTCGGAACCGCACCAGCACGGGGTCGAGGAAATCATCTACGTGATCAACGGCAGCCTTGGGGTGGTCGTCGATGACGAGATGACCAGACTGTCCGAGGGGGACGCCATGTCATTCGATTCCAGTGTGCTGCACAGCTATCATGGAAATGATGAGGGCGATTGCCTGGCGATTGTGGTGACGGTTCCCTGAAGGAATCCGTCGCAATCGGCGGCCAAGGGCCCGCGCTGATGGCGATGAAGACATCAAGGCCCCTGCCGCCGCGGCAGGCCGTGCCGAAACGGCAGCGGCTCTCGTCAGCTGGGGCGGCAAGGGTGTCGGGTGCCCGGAGGGTTCAAGGTTTGGCATAGCCCAAGGCGCGCACCTCCAGGACATGCGCCCGTGGATCCTCGCGAAAGAACAAGCCGCCCCTCTGCTCCGAGTTGCCGGGAACATAGTCGAGGGTGACCTGGCTTGTCGCGACCACACGCTCGCCTTGCTTCAACTCTCCCTCGATCTGGACCGCGGCGCCCGTGGCAGCCGACAGGTTCAGGGCTGCGATTTCCACGACCCAGCCATCGGCGGCCGGCACGATCCGCTGGACCTGTACCTTGATGGCCGGGAGCTCTTCTCCCGTGCTCCTCCAGGCCTGCCAACTGATGAACCCAAGCATTGCAAGCGTCAGGAGCAGCCCGATGGCCGCCGCGATCCATTCGAGGATCGGCGTTCTGCTGTCCTGCCGCTTGTCTTGCCGACCCGGCACGTGCTGATGCTCCATTCCCGTTGCCTCACACGACCAGTCGGGCCAGCGCGGCGCCGAGCGCCGACGGGAAGCCCAGCACTGCCGTCATCATGGCGATCTGCCCCACGCCCAGACCGTCGAGGCGTCCGAACGTCCAGAGCACGTAAAGGCTGACCAGCAGCGCGATTCCGTAGCCAGCGATGCTGTAGCCGAAAAAGGTGCGCCAGAAGCCGCCATCACCCGGCAGTTCCTCCTGCCCGGAGAAGTCCAGCGAATAAACGAAGGCATGCAGCACCAGGAGCGAGACGACGACCAGCGCCAGCCCATGCCAGGGCGTCATCAGGAACGAAATCACGATCATCTCCTCGGTCGGTGCGACGTTGAAGGCCAGGAACAGCGCGCCTGCCAGCATGAGGAACAACTGACCCGCATAGCCTTCCGTGCCTTTTTCGTCATCCTCGTTGTCGCCAAGCTGACTGCGCGCGGCCATGGCGCCGATGCTGGCGGGAACGGACTGGACTGCGATCTTGCCGGCGATTTCGCCCGGCGGCATGTCCCAGGTGATGATGCCGAACAGCGTCAGAAGCACGGCCGAGGAGATCGTGCCCACGCCATAGGCTGCAAAGGCGTCAAGCGCATCTTCCTTGAGATGAAATGTCTCCCGAAAGCCTGCAAAACAGGACAGCCCGAACAGGATCGCGAGGTTCAGGGCGAGGAACACAAGGAGCCGCAGAGGGTCGATGTAGAAGCCGAGCCACCACATCTCCATCGTCATCAGGAGGGGGAATGCGAAGATAACCGCGCCGCCGAAGGCACGCATCAGATCAATGGCATATTCCCGGTTGGAGGGCGCCCCTCGCGCACCATCAGCCCTTGCGGTCAATTCGTCTGCCTTTCTCAAGCTTCACGCTGTTCTCAACGAGGCGGCCACGAGGCATGTTCCCGGAGAGTTTTGCAAGGGATCCTGACGCGCAGGGACGAGGCCGGTTACCTGCTGTCGCCGTGTTCCGGCAGGTGTAGCACGAGGCTGCCTGCGCCACTCACAACGGCGACGAAATTGGAGAGGCTGCAGTGCAGCCACGCGCAGGTGAACTCGGGCGGCATCGCCGAAATTGCCTGGCAGGGAATGCCGCTTCAGCGCGGACGATCGGTTGTCGGAAATGCGTCAACGCCCGCCATCAGAGGCCGCGTGTATCGCCCCCATGACGGCCTCCGGATCGGTCTGGTGAACCATGTGGCCGCTGCCAGGAACAAGGTGAAGGCTGCTCTGGGCGATCGCTTGATGAAGCCGGAGCGATTGCGCGGCGGGATCGATCAGCCGATCCTCGGCCCCGGCGATGATGGCGACCGGCATCGTCAGGCTGGCATAGTCCTTGCACATCGCGGCAGCCGACGGGATCAGGAGCGCCGACTCCGCGGCCTCGGCATGGATTTGCGACGGGCGCACGGCCATCTCCCTCGGGAATGCCTTGAACTTTGCCGGGACCGGTGCCGGGCCGAAGATCTTGCGCATAAGAAGGGGCCAGATGAGCCTGCTGGCAATCGGGGCAATGGTGTAGCGCGCGACGTCACCCAGCAAAGGCACCGCTGGACCGGACAGGAGCGCCATATCCACCCTTGCCGTCGGATAGTAGTAACCCGAAGCCAGAACCAGAGCCCGGACTGTCTGCGGATGTTTCAACGCCAGTGCCAGCGCCACCGAGGCCCCCCAGGAATGCCCCAGGACCACGGCCTGGGATACGCCCAGCCTTTCAAGTGCCGCCTGGAAAAGCTCGGCTTGGGCGTCCGGGCTCCAGACCCTACCGCGCGGCCGCGTGCTGTGCCCATAGCCGGGACGGTCGAACACGATGACCCGGTGCCGCCGTGCCGCCAGGTCAATGAGACCGCTGGAGGCAAAGTCCTGGATCATGCTGCCGTTGCCGTGCAGCAGAACCAGCGCAGGACCCTCGCCACGCTCCAGATAATGGAGGCGAACTCCGTCAACCTCGACGAAGCGCCCCGCAGGCGGATTGCGCCGTTCCGCCTGCCTTGCAAGCCGGTGGTTGACCACAGCCGACGCGGCGAGAACGCCCACGCCGGCAAGTCCGACGGCCCACTTGCGCCGTCCCTGATGGGAACGGAGAGGTTTGGTGTCTGCAGAGGCTTCGGAGGAGTGTCTTGCCATGTGATCCGTACTGGTTGGTGCGAGAACGCGAGGGTGCCGGGGACGTGCGCGAAGATCGTAGCCCCTAGGAATTAGGGCTGCGTCGAAGAGGCCGTGGCTCTGCCGGCCATGTGGCCGTCGGGGACATTCGTTGCCTTACGGGCCATTCCGATGAGCCACGGCACTCCGCGCAAGATTGTCCCCTTACGCCCGAAGCCGCATCTCAGCGACGCGCGACCAGCAGACCGACCAGAAGGCCGATCCCCGCCGCGAGCCCCAGGGCTTGAGCCGGATGGCCGCGGGTCCAGTCACGGGCCTCTTCATAGCCCAGTTCTGCATAGAACGCCGCTTCCTCGGCCTTCCTGTGTCCCGTTTCATACACGCGTTCGGCATAGCCCTGGCCTGCATCCCGGATGCGGCCGACATGCTCGCGGCCCGCATCCAGCGTATCGTTCACGGTCGCGGCGGCCCGCTCGGCCACATGGAAAGCGCCTGCCTTGAGATCGTTGAGGACCCCTTCGGAAGTTCCCTTGGTGTCCTGCTCCAGTTCAGCTGCGGGGTTCTGTGCCATTCTCACGTTCTTTCTGTGATCGAGGTATTGGGACAAGAACAACAAGACGCGCCGCCAAGCGTTCCATGATGACGCTTCGTCACCCGTCCCGGCGCTCCAGGCGGCAACCAGCAGGACGCGCCTTTGGGTCGCATGACGGGCATGATCGCAAGCTTGCTGATCCCGCGGCGCCGACCCGGTTGCAGGATTTTTCCTGGTTACTGCCTGGCCCGGAGCGCCGTGTCCGCCAACTCGCCCCTGGCTGACCGCAGGCCTTCGACGTCTTCCAGGGCTGCGGTTGCGATGGAGCCGTGTTCAGGACTGTTGCCACACCACATCCGCCGCGCCAGACGAGATGGGCACATCCGGAACGGCATTGCGGTTGCGACCATGCTTGCGCGCTCGTCTCAGCTCCCAAGCTGGCACGCGTCGGCCCCGGGCCAAGCCTCGCCCGTCAGTCGCTCGAGCTTTCCGCGATCGCGGATGGACAGGATGCCATAGCCGCTCTGGACCGCGCCCATCTCGGTGAGGCTTGTCAGCGCCCGGCGGGCGCTTGACCGCGTCATGCCGAGGAGACGGCCGAGATCCTCCTTGCTGCAGGTCACCGACCCGTCGGCCTGCGCGAGGCGGAGAAGAATTCTCGCGACCCGCGCACGGGGAGAAAGAGAGAGCGCCTCGGCCAGGAGGGTGACGGCCGTCAACGAGCTTGTAAGGCTCAGTTCGAAGAAGGGTTTCCAATGGCGTGGCTCTTCCTCCAGCATGCGGCGGATACCCGGGGCGGAAAGAACGAAGACGCGCGCCCTGGTGGCGGCAGCGATCGAAATCAGCCGCCTCTGGTCCGCCAGCACGGAGGCCTCTCCGGTCCAGAACCCCGGCTCGGCGCGGTGGATCACCACCGGTTCGTCGCCTACCAGCGGGAAGGTGATCTCGACGGCGCCTTCGGCCAGACCGACCATCCAGTCTGCATCGTCCCCCGCGAGGTAGAGGATTTCACCCGCCTTTGCCTCGCGCCAGTGCCCGAGCCGCGAAATCCGGGCCTGAAAGTCGAGGGGCTGCCGCGAAAGCCAGCCTGTCTGGGCGAGAACGCCGAGGCGGGAGATCTGATTCTGAACGAATTGGTTCATTTGAGCCATCGAATCGCGATCCCCGCCGGCATTGTCCTCTGATGGCGGCCCTTGCGGCCCCTTGCTTGTCAAAAGTGGCACGGCGTTCGCATGCCGTGAAGGGAGATTATCATGACTGAGCGACCGGGGGGATTGACCGCCGTCATTGCAATCGCGGCGTTCGCTTGTTCGGCCAGCATCGCGCTGGCGCAGGACCAGAAGCCGAACATCCTTGTCATTTGGGGCGACGATATCGGCCAGTTCAACACAAGCGCCTACAACAACGGGATGATGGGCTATCGCACGCCCAACATCGACCGCATCGCTGAAGAAGGCGCGCTCTTCACCGACTGGTACGGCCAGCAGAGCTGCACGGCGGGCCGCGCGGCCTTCATCACCGGGCAGTCGCCGATCCGCACGGGTCTTACCAAGGTCGGCTTGCCCGGCACGCCGGAAGGCATGCGGATCGAGGACCCGACCATCGCGGGGCTCCTCAAGGAGCAGGGCTATGTCACGGGCCAGTTCGGCAAGAACCATCTGGGCGACCGCGACGAGATGTTGCCCACCAACCACGGCTTCGACGAGTTTTTCGGCAACCTTTACCATCTCAACGCCGAGGAGGAGCCCGAGAACGTGGACTATCCGGAGGACCCGGCCTTCAAGGAGCGCTTCGGACCGCGGGGCGTCATCCGCTCGACCGCCGGCGGCGAGATCCTCGACACCGGCCCTCTCACGCGCGAGCGGATGAAGACGGTGGACGGCGAGGTTACGGCAGCGGCGCTCGAGTTCATCGAGAAGGCTCATGCCGAAGGCAATCCGTTCTTCGTCTGGTGGAACTCCACCCGGATGCACATCTTCACGCATCTTCCCGATGAGTTCGAGAACAGCACGGGCCACGGCATCTATGCCGACGGGATGGCCCAGCACGACCAGGACGTCGGCAAGCTTCTCGACAAGATCGATGAACTGGGCATCGCCGACAACACCATCGTGATGTATTCCTCGGACAACGGTGCCGAGACCTTCACCTGGCCCGACGGCGGCACGACCATGTTCCGCGGCGAGAAGAACACCCAGTGGGAAGGCGGGTATCGCGTGCCGACGATGATCCGCTGGCCCGGCGTGATCGAGCCGGGAACCGTGTCGAACGAGATCGCCGCGCATGAGGACATGCTTCCGACGCTGCTCGCTGCCGCCGGTCAGCCGGACATCAAGGAGCAGCTCCTGGGCGGCGTGCAGGCGATCGGGCGCGACTACAGGGTGCACCTCGACGGCTACAACCTCCTCCCGGCGCTCCAGGGCACGGGCGATTGGCCGCGCAAGGAATTCCTCTACTGGACCGATGACGGCTCGGTGGCGGCGCTGCGCTATAACGACTGGAAGATCACCTTCCTGCGGCAGGACGCGCACGGGCTGGATGTCTGGCTCGAGCCCTTTGTCGAGCTTCGGGCGCCGATGATCACGAACCTGCGGATGGACCCGTTCGAACGGGCCCGGGAGGAAAACGCCATGGGCTATCAACGCTGGTTCATGGAACGGATGTTCGTCATCGCTCCGGCGGGTGCCTATGTGGCCAACTGGCTCCAGAGCTTCCGCGATTTCCCGCCCCGTCAGAAACCCGGAAGCTTCAACCTCGACCGCGTGATGGAAGCGGTCATGGCGGGCTCCGCCGGAAACCAGTAGATCACAGGCGAGGGGTGAGGGCGCCGGAAAGCGGCCTCACCCCTCGCACCTGCGGCAAGGCGCCCGCCCCCGGGCGAGGGCGCCCTCGTTTTTCCGCGATGGAACCTTCTCCAAGACAGTGACGCGTGGGCGTCGCAGCATTTTCACCGCCAGAGTGAAAAGGGGTCACCTGATGATATTCGCCCGTTTCCTGCTTGCAGGCGCGATGGCAATCGCCGGCTCGCCGTTGCTTGCCGACCCTTTGCCGTCATGGAACGACACCGACCCGAAGGCCGCCCTCCTGACCTTTGTCGAAAGCGTCACCGATCCGGCGTCCCCCGAGTACGTGACGCCGGCCGACCGTGTCGCCGTCTTCGACAACGACGGCACACTCTGGGCCGAGCAGCCCGTGTATTTCCAGTTCCTCTACGCGATGGAACGGATCGGCGAACTCGCCGAAAGCGATCCCTCGATCCTGACCTCCGATACGCTGAAGGCGGCGGCCGAAGGGAACCTGGAGGCCGCCCTTTCCGGCGGCGAGGCCGCGCTTCTCGAGATCGTCAACGTATCGCATTCCGGCTTGTCGGTTGACGAATTCCAGGACAACGTCGCAGGCTGGCTCGACACCGCCCGCCACCCGGTGACGGGGCGGCCTTACCGACAGATGACCTACCAGCCGATGCTCGAACTTCTGAGCTACCTCCGGGACGAGGAATTCGAGACCTACATCGTCTCGGGCGGTGGCATCCATTTCGTGCGTGCCTTTGCCGAGGAGGTCTATGGCATCCCGCCCGAGAACGTCATCGGCAGCGCGGGCAAGACGCGCTATGCCGTGATCGACGATGTGCCGACGATCCTCAAGGATGCGGGGCTGGCCTTCATCGACGACAAGGAGGGCAAGCCCGTCGGCATCGACACCCACATCGGCAAGCGGCCGATCCTGGTAGCGGGCAACTCGGACGGCGACTTCGCGATGCTGGAATGGGCAACCGCGGGAAAGGGCGCCCGCCTCGGGGTGATCGTCCACCACACCGATGCGGCTCGCGAATGGGCCTATGACCGCAACAGCCATGTCGGCCAGCTTGCCCGCGGGCTTGACGAGGCCCCGGCACGCGGCTGGCTGGTGGTGGACATGGCGCAGGACTGGAAAAGCGTGTGGCCCGGCAGATGAACCGGCAGGGACTCGCGCGCCCAAAGGGGCGGGCATTTGCGGCGCGGTTCGGGCGTGCTTCTGTCGCCAGCCTTTCGGCAAGGATCGCCATGCGGTTGCAACGCACCCTGATCGCCGCGACCTTCGCGCTCCTGCCCGCCGCGGGCCTTGCGGCCGAAACCACGGCGCCCGCCTTCGTGGGCTCCGCCGCCTGCACGGGCTGCCACGAGGCGGTGGCGGCCGACTGGAAGGGTTCGCACCACGCGCTTGCCTGGACAGAGCCGAGCCCCGGCACGGTGGCGACCGACTTCGACGGCACCGCGTTCGAGGGCGCCGGCATGTCCGTTCGGTTCCGCATCGAGGACGGCCGCTACTACGCCGATGTCACCGAAAGCGACGGCGCGCGGCGCAGCTACCCGGTCCATTCGGTCGTGGGGGTCGAGCCCCTCCAGCAGTACCTTTTCGAAACCGAGCCGGGTCGGCTCCAAAGCTTCGACGTGGTGTGGGATACCGAAAAGGGCGGCTGGTTCCATCTTTACGGGGACGACGTGATCCCGCCAGACGACGGGCTGCACTGGACCGGCCCCTACAAGACCTGGAACGCCCGTTGCGCCGAATGCCATGCGACCGGATACAGGAAGAACTACGACCCCGCGACGCGCACCTACGCTTCCCGCCAGGTCGAAATCGGCGTGGGGTGCGAGGCCTGCCACGGACCCGGGGGTGACCACCTTGCCTGGGCAGAACGCTGGAAGACCACAGGCGAGCCGCTGCCACCCACCGGCGGCTTTACCGTGGACCTTGCCGACACCGAGGCCACGATCCAGCAATGCGCGACCTGCCATTCGCGCCGCGAAGCGCAGGGCGATGGCAACCCGCTTCCCGGCACGGCTTATCACGACGCCTTCACGCTGGCGCTGCTGCGGCCGGGGCAATACCACGCGGACGGGCAGATCCTCGACGAAGTCTATGAATACGGCTCTTTCCTGCAGTCGAAGATGTACGCGGCCGGAGTGGGCTGCACCGACTGCCACAAGGCCCACACGGCGACGCTCCGGGCCGAAGGCAACGCCGTCTGCGCCCAGTGCCATTCGCCCGCAGGCAATCCGCGCTTCCCCACGCTGACGCCCGCAGACTATGACAGCCCCGCGCACCACTTCCACGATCAGGGCAGCAAGGCCGCGCAATGCAAGTCCTGCCACATGGTGGAGCGCGTCTACATGGGCAACGACTGGCGGGCGGACCACTCGTTTCGCGTGCCTCGGCCTGACCTTGCGGCCGATACCGGCGCGCCCGATGCCTGCACCGCCTGCCATTCGGACAGGACGCCCCCTTGGGCCGCCGCGACGCTTGAAGCCTGGTTTCCCGACAGCCGCCATCGCATCCCTCATTACGGGCAGGTGCTTGCCTGGGGCCGGGCCGATCCGATCGCCGCCGGCGGCGACCTCGGTACGCTGGCAGGCGACAGCTCCCACCCCGGGATCGTCCGCGCGACGGCGCTCTGGCTGGCGGCGCAGGGCGCCGACGCGGCGCTGGCCGGGCGCCTCGCGCCGCTTCTGGAAGACGCCGACCCGCTCGTCCGCGCCTTCGCCGTCCAGGTCCAGCGCGCCGCCCCGCCGACAGAGCGCGTGTCGCGTCTCGTGCCACTCCTCTCCGATCCGATGCTGTCCGTACGCATCGAGGCGGCCAAGCAGATGGTGGACGCCCCCATCGCCCGCCTGCCGCCCGCCATGGAGAAAGCCTATCGCCGGGCCATGGGCGACTGGCAGGCCGCCCTCGGCACCCGCATGGACTTTCCGGAAACCCATATGGTGCTTGGCAGCGTGGCGCTTGCGACACGCAACATTCCCGCAGCGGAAAGCGCCTTCCGCGAGGTCACGCGGCTGGACCCCCAGCGGGCAGAGGCATGGATCATGCTTGTGCGCCTTGCCGCCGCCACAAGTGGAGATGAGGCCGCGCGGCAGGTCCTGACGGAGGCGCTTGCTGCCGTGCCGAAGGACCGGACGCTTCGCGGGTTCGAAGCCGAACTGGCCGCCGCAGCGCAAGTTGCAAGGCCGTAGGTCCTTCCCCAGGTGACCCGTGACCGCAGGTACGTGCGCAAGCTGGAGCGTCCGGGCCTGCGCCTGCGGTTCTGCTCCGAGGCAGCTCCACCGGCCACGGCCTCAAGCGACCCATCGCGTCGCTCGGTCACGAATGCGCGGTGACTGCACCATCGCCGGTCCCGCGCTGGCCCCATCACGCTCAGCGAATTGATCCCGTGGTCACGAGAGTTGATCGATATTGGAACGCCCTGCAAGTCATGCAAATCTGGAGTTGTGCATCTGCACAAGCGAAGCACTGGAGATCGGTGCCAATGTCACAACGCGATGATGTTTCTCTGCTCGGACCAGACGAACGGCCCTGGCAAAGGCCGTCTCTGCAGCGTCTCCTTGCCGAGCCGATGCTGCATTTTCTGCTCATCGGCGCCCTGGTGTTCGCGGCGCATGCCGTCTTTGCCCCGGCCCCGCCGCCGCCCGCCGAGCGCATCGAGATTACCCGGGAGATCATCGCCCAGCTGGAAGCGCAGTTCGCGGCGACCTGGACCCGGCCCCCGACCGAGGCCGAGCGCAAGGGCCTCCTCGACGAATATCTGCGACAGGAGGTGTTCTACCGCGAGGCCTTGCTGCTCGGACTTGACCGGGACGACGTCGTGATCCGCCAGAGATTGCAGCAGAAGATGGAGTTCATGACTGTCGTCGGAGCCGAGACCGCCGAGGTGACCGAGGATCAGCTTCATGCTCACTACAAGGAGATCAAGGAAGGTCTTGCCATGCCTCCCCTGATGACGTTCTCGCAAGTCTTTCTGGGCGACACGCACCCCGAGCAGGCCGTGGCAGCGCTTGAGAAGCTCCGTTCGGGGACCGATCCGGAAGCACTCGCCCACGGATCGATCCTGCCGCTCCACATGCGTGGCGCTGTGCCGGCGGAGGTGGACGGCACCTTCGGGCCGGGCTTCTTCGACGCCATCAGGGCTCTCGAGAGCGGCCATTGGTCGGGCCCCGTGACGTCGGCCTATGGCCTTCACCTTGTGCGGCTGGAAGCGCTTTCACCGGCGACAACGCCCCCCTTCGAGGAGGTACGGAGGCTGGTGGAGGAGGATTGGCGCCGTCGGGAGGGCGAGCGCCAGCGCGAGGCCCATTACCAGAGCCTGCGTGCCCGATACGATATCATTCTACCCGAAGGCGCGGCGACGCCATGATGCAGGCTTTGCTGACCGCTGTGGCGCTGGTGCTTCTGTTTCTTGCGGGGGGCGAGGCGCACGCCCATGCCCTCCAGCCTGGCTATTTGGAACTGACCCCGGCAAGCGGCGAGCGCTGGAGGGTCATCTGGAAGGTACCTGTCGTGGCAGGGGCGCCCATGGCCATCGAGGCCGTCCTGCCGGAAAGCTGTGACGCCCGCCGCCCGCCCCAGGCCCGCTTCGAGGGGAATGCCTATATCTCTGTCTGGCAGGCGCGCTGCGCGGGCGGGATCGCGGGCGGGCTGGTCACGATAGACGGCCTGGAGGACACGCGGACCGACGTCCTTGTGCGATATGAGGCGACCCCGGGTCAGGCGGCCAGCATCCGCCTGACGCCGTTGGAGCCGGGCGTCACGCTGCCCCAGCGGATGGGCCGGGCGGGCGTTTTCCGGACCTATCTTCTGCTTGGGATCGACCACATCCTCAAGGGGGTCGATCACCTCATGTTCGTTTTCGCCCTGATCCTGCTGATCCGCGACCGCAGGCGCCTTGTCGGTGCGGTGACGGCATTCACCGCCGCCCATTCGGTGTCCCTGGGGGCGGCAAGCCTGGGCTGGATCGTCGTGCCCGCGCCCCCTGTCGAAGCGGTCGTGGCGCTGTCCATCATGTTTCTCGCAGCCGAGATCGTGCGCCCCGCGGGCGCCGGACTTCGCCTGTCGGAACGACACCCCTGGGCCGTTTCCTTCGCCTTCGGGCTGTTGCACGGGTTGGGCTTTGCGCGCGCGCTGCTCGATATCGGCCTGCCGTCGGGGGACATCCCGCTGGCGCTGCTGGCCTTCAACCTCGGGGTAGAGGTTGGGCAACTGCTTTTCATCATGGCTGTCCTGCTTGCCGGATACCTGCTTGCAAGGCTTGATCCCGCGGCGATCCGGACATTGGGCCGCCCCGGCAGCCTGGGTCGCGGCAGCGTCGGCTATCTTCTGGGCGGGATCGCGGCGGTCTGGTTCGTGGGACGGGTCGCGGCCTTCTGACGCCCCGGCTCAGGCGACGGGCAGGGCCAGGGCCATCAGCCCGACGGCCACGATCCAGGCCGCCGCGACAGCGCCCGCGATCCGGGCCCAAGCGGTCCTGCAGCCATGCCACGCCGCCCCAGATGAACAGGGCGCCCAGACAAAGGCCCACGACCCCGCCCAGCCCGGCCAGTGCGGCCTCCCGGGCCGTGGATGTCGGCAATTCCATCAAAAACCCCGCTGCCAGCCCTGCCGCTGCTGCCATGATGGCGCTAATCGCCCGGCCCAAGGGCAACCCGGAAAGGGCAAGGATTGCGAGGAGCAGCGCGGTCAGGCTGCTGACCTAAAGGACATTCGGACCCGCCAGGCCAAGATGCACGGCCAGCGTCGCGGCCAGGACCGAGGCCGCCAAGGCGGCAAAGCCCGCCTGCGCCGCGGCCAGAGGCTGGCGGGCCAGGAAAACCGCCAGCGCGGCGATGACATGGCCTTGCGCAGGATCGGCGAGAAGGTGAAGGACATTCGCGTAAAAGGGCCCGAGGTCGCCAAGGGCATCATGGGCGCGCACCGCTTCGGGCAGGAATGCCATCGCGATGCCAAGGGTGGTCGCTTGCCGCTTCACAGCACGCCGGCCAGAAAGCCGAACCCGGTCGCCCCGATCACGCCGCCCAGGGCGCGCACCGCAAGCAGGCCGCCCGGGCTGTGCACGAAAAGGCCCAGGGCGATCCCTGCCAGATGGAGGAGCCCTGTGCCCAGCACGAAGCCTGCGGCATAAGCGACGGGGTTTGCCGCGTCCGGCATCTCGGTCGCGTGGGCGTGGCCGTGGAAGACGGCGAAGAAGCTCACCACGGCGGCCGCAACCCAGAGCGGCGGCCGCCGGGCCAGCACCACCGCCATCCCCAAGACAACGGCCGATGCAGCGATGCCCGTCTCGACCCCCGGAAGGGGCAGGCCCGCAACGCCCAAGGCGTCCCCAGGCGACATGACGACGGGAAAGGCGACCCGGCAGAACCAGGATGGCAGGATGGCCGAGGATGGCCCCTCAAAGCCCCACGGCCACTATCGCCGCGACATGGTCCCAGCCGAGGACCGGGTGCAGGAAGCCCGTGACAAAGCCCCCGCCGGCAGCGGCTCCGTCATGGGCCCAAGCCGCGCCGGCGGCAAGGCAGATCGCCAGGGCAAGCAAAGGAATCCGCATCACGCTCTCATGCCCTCGATCCCGGATGCGCGCGGAAGGGGTGGAGGAGACGCTTTTCGACATCCGCCGGGCCGGCGCGATCGGCTGCTCCGGCTCGCGTCCGTGACGGCCGTCCTTCCGCGCCGTCACGTCGGGTTGTACCAGATCGGAGACGTATAGGCGCGTTCCTGGTGAACCATCGGAACCTCAGGGGGGATGTTGGCGGTGCCATAGTACTTGGCATCATAGGCGGTCCAGCGGGGCGTCGGAATTTCCATCACGCGGGCATAGTAGAAGGCGCGCTCGGCCGGATCGAAGTCCGGATCCTGCCAGACGGTGATGAGTTCGGGCGCGCCGATGGTGTTGGTCCAGGTGGCATTGACCACGTCCACCGTGTTGCCCACCGCGGGCAGCTTGCCTTGGGCATCGGGCGTGCGGCCGCCCGACCAGGCCACGTCATAGACCTTTTGCTGCAGCGCGCCGGTTGCATCCATCCAGCCCTTGACGATCTGGATGCGGTCCAGATTCGCCCCGATCGGATCCCTGAGCGCGGCGACGAGGAAGCGGGGCGCTCCGCCCTCGGGCGCCTTCGACAGCTGGCCTCCCATCGGCACGCCGCGGGTGTAGCCCTCAACTCCCGGGCTGCGGGTGTTGACGTCCTCGGGAACGAAGTCCCAGCCACCGAACAGACGCACCGACATGCGCGGGCCGGTGGTGGCATAAACTTCGCGCCGCTCGATGGCGTCGAAGATGGCCTCGCGGGTGTTCTCGGTCGCCCAGACTGCGGCATAGCCCCCCGCCACGATTTCCCAGCCAAAGATGGACAGGCCGCTGGACCCCTTGATGAAGGGCTTCAGCATGCGTTCCGGGTTCGGTTCCTCGGAGGCGACCTTGCTGAAGAAGTTGTCCTCCTCGGCGGCGGTGAGCCCGGTGTGGGCGTCGGTCGAGCCGATCATGCCGAACTGGAACGGGTTCACACCCAACTCCGCCCCGAGCGCGAGCCCGTTCAGCAGTGCGGCCCGCGCATACTCGTATTGCAGCATCTCCGGCTTCTTGGGCACGGACAGGTCAAGATTGCCCTTGTCCCAGGTTTCGTAGCCCGCGAACTCGTCGTTGGGTGACAGCGCCGGGTGCGCCTCGCCATCGCCCTTCATCTGCGTGACCTCGTAGACCCGCTCCCAGGTCGCGCGACTCCGGGCATAGGCCTCGTCGAGGGGCTGGCCCGACACCGGCTCGATCAGCGGGAACATCAGGCCGTTCGACAGGTTGCCGTTATGGGGAATGGCCAGGACGTTGCCGCCGGTCTTTTCCTCATAGGCGGCCAGCCAGGTCCAAAGGTCGCGCGGGTCGTCGCTGCCGCCGGAGCCGACCACCGTCAGCGGCACGACCTGCCGGGCAAGATCGCCGCCGTCGCGGAAGATGACGTTGCGGTGCAGGTTGTTTCCGCCGGTGTTGGACGTCCATTCATAGCCGATGAAGGCGGTAAAGGTGCCCGGATCGTTGGCGTCCTCGGCCGCCTGGATGATCTGGTGCCAAGTATTCGTATAGGCGGGATTGCCGGGCAGATACATGAGGTCCTGGGGAAAGGTGCCCTGGGAAAACGCCTTGATAAGCTCGAGCGCGGCTGCAGGTCCCTGGCCCTGCTGGATCATGTTGTACCAGCGTTGGCCCTGCGGGTTGCTTACGATATTGGGGGCGCCAGCCAGGAGGTCGGTAAAAAGACCCATGTTGTCGGAATGATCCGCCACCACCAGAAAGTCGAGCGGCCGGCTCAGCCGCACCGGTTGTCCGGACGAGGCCGTCACCTGTTCTCCTCGGGCAAACCGATATGCGTCCGTGGGCGACAGGCGCGCGCCGAAGGCGCCCGCATCAAGGGAAAGCATCGTGTGCAGATGCGTGTCGCCGAACAGGGGCCGTGCGGGAAAGTTGCGGTCGGCATAGGGCGAATAGGGTCGCCCTTCCGGCATTCCGCGGATTCGTTCGGGCGTGGCGCTTCCCGCGTCGTCTGCCCGGGCCGTCGCGCCTGCCAGGACCATGGCCATCGCGGACAGGCCGAATCCGAAGGCTATCTTGCTCGTGAACATTGCCTTAGTCCCTCTCAACCAAAAAAGCCAAGCCGATCGGCCCGGCCTGTCCTTGAACACCCTGGGTTCCTGCGCCTGACCGCGAAAAGCCGCAGCCCCTTCACCTGCCCTTGCCTCGTCGAGAAGCTTATCCATGATGCGCGCCACCGCCGGCTTCAGAAACGATAGACCCGTCCGACGACCGGTCCTGACATCTCGACCTCGATCTCTCCGTTCCCTTCGTCCCGGTCGGCTTCAAGGAAGCGATAGCCCCTTGGAACGAAAGCTGGTCGTTGACCTCGTGGCCGACGGTTGCAAGCGCCTGCCAAGTAAACTCGGAGCTTACGCCGAATCCGCCGACATCGACCATGGCGGTGGCGAACCAGTTTTCGGCGAACTGCCCGCGGTAGCGAATTGCGATCGATGGATCGGCCCATTCGTCGCCCGATCCGAAGCTGCGTTCGAGCCCCTGAAGCTGGTCAGGGTCACGTCGTTGTCGGTCCAATAGAACCGGGGCCCCACACCCGGGCGACCCGCGCCGAACCCTGGTCCACGATCTGATAGGTCACATAGGTGTTGAGGCTGGTGATGTCGCTGTCGATGTCTGCTTCCCGGATCAGCGCCAGCTTGTCCCTGGTCTTCGTCCTGCCCAAGTCGAAATAAAGCACGTCGGCCAGCATGCTCCACGGTCCGTTCTGCGCCGCAAAGGCGCCCATGAACGCCATGTCGAGCGAATCAAGCGCATCGCCGATGCTGAGTTCGCCTTCGACCTCACCCAGCGGCGTGTCCAGACTGACGCGGGTGTCGGGGAACCAGCCATACAGGGCGACAGAATATTCCCAATCCGCCACCCCATCCTGGGCCCGAGCCTCTCCGGCCATGAGGGCCGCTACAACTGCCAACGGAAAACGCACGACACATACTCGAAGCTGACCTTCGGAAGCATACATCATCCGCTGATTCGTCTCACGCGATCCTGAAGGAAAGTGACCGAGGCATGATGGGGGGAGCAGTGGGCTACAGGACACGATAATCAGACGCATCGAGCCATGCCCGCGAAAAGCAACGTCTTGCGCCAGTTCGTTCGTGGGGGTCGGCCATATGCTTGCCCATGTATCCGCACTGACGCTGCGGTTGCCAAGGCTATTCGATCAACGCGTTGGGGGACGCCAGGGCCTTGAGTTTCTCGACATCCGTTATGGTAACCCGCGCCCCCTGGTTATGGACGCCATGTTCGGCCAGGGCCCGGAAGGCACGGGACAGGCTTTCGGGCGTCATCCCCAGGTAGGAAGCGATCAGCTTCTTTTCATAAGGCAGCGAGAAGCCCCGAGAGCCTCCGTGCTCATCCGCGTTCCTGAGCAGGAAGGCGGCAAGGCGTTCCCGGGAACTGCGCAGCTTGAGGCTCTTGGTGTGACGGACCATGCTGCGGTAGCCTGCCGCCAGTTCGTTGGCGGCATCCACCGCGAAATCCGGATCGCGCCTGAATGCCGCCCTGACATCCGCCGCCGGGATCAGGACCAGCTTGCAAGGCTGCAGCGTCCTGGCGGACATGAGGTGGCGGGCATCGCGCAGGCATGCGGCAAGGATGAAGCTCGTCACCGGCTCGACGATGGCCATCGTCGTCTGCTGGTCGCTCCATTCGGCGAAGAGCTCCACCCGGCCAGCGGTCAGGACATGAAGGAAGTTGGCGCGCATGCCCTGGCGGACCAGTTGCAATTCGGCCGGGAAGTCCTGGGAATAGGCAGCCTGCATGAGCGCTTCGAAGCTGGGCGTGGCCATGTTCCTGAACAGATCAAGGTCCCGAATTTCCCGAAGTTCGTGGTCATGCATGCCTGCGGTGCTCCTTCTTGATCAGCTTGCGAAGCATACCGGACAGCGGTGCACAACCCTTGACTTAAATCAAGCCCGGCGCTGGCAAATGCCGTCTTGCAATACCCCGTTCAAGGATCCGCGGGCCGGGAATTCCCTGCTTCATCTAAGGTGAAGTGCAAGAACAGGCCGAATCTTCGGCCAGAGATTCAACAGTTGATCCAGATCAAGACTGCCTTGTCGCGGATGTGGTGGCTGGCCTCGAACTGCCCTCGGCAGGATCTTTCGGAGCTGTCAAATGCCGGATCGTGTAACCGCATCCATCCCAGAACAGCAGCGTGCGCTGTGGTTGAGCACCACCGCTTTCACGCTTTGCTTCGCTGTCTGGACCATTTTTTCGATTGTCGGACTGACCATCAAGAAAGAGCTTGGTCTGACTGAATTCCAGTATGGCTTGCTGATATCCACCCCCATCCTGACCGGATCGCTGACGCGCCTGATCCTCGGCGTCTGGACCGAGCGGTTCGGCGGCCGGATCGTCTTTGCCTCGCAGATGATCCTGACGGGCCTTGCGACCTGGGCGCTGACCTGGGCGAACACCTATCCGCAGTTCCTGCTGGCCGCGCTTGGCGTGGGCCTTGCCGGGGGCTCTTTCATCATCGGCGTGGCGTACGTGTCGAAGTGGTTTCCCGCCGGTCGGCAGGGCACGGCCCTGGGCATCTTCGGCATGGGCAATGTCGGCGCCGCCGTCACCAAGTTCCTGGCGCCCTTTGTGCTGGTCGCCTGGGGATGGGAGGCCGTGGCCCAGATCTGGGCGCTAGGGATCGCGCTGATGGGCGTGATCTTCTTTCTGATCGCGCGCGACGATCCGGCCTTCGCCGAGCGCCGCGCCAAGGGCCTGGCCGCACCTTCGCTGGCCCAGCAATTCGCGCCGCTGAAGAACCTGCAAGTCTGGCGCTTCGCCCTCTATTATTTCTTCGTCTTCGGCGGCTTTGTCGCGCTGGCGCTGTGGCTGCCGCATTACCTGACCGACGTCTATGGCGCCGATGTCCGCCTCGCGGGCATGGCGGCCGCGGCCTTCAGCCTGGCAGCCAGCGTGTTCCGCGCCTATGGCGGCATGCTGTCGGACCGCTTCGGCGCGCGGACGGTCATGTACTGGACCTTCGGCTTTTCCGCCGTGCTGCTCTTCATGCTGTCCTATCCGCCGACCGACTACGTGGTTCACGGCAAGGACGGCCTGATCAGCTTCTCGACCCGGATGGGCATGCTGCCCTTCGTGCTCACGCTCTTCGTGCTGGGCTTCTTCATGAGCCTGGGCAAGGCTGCCGTCTTCAAGCACATCCCCGTCTACTACCCGAACCATGTCGGCGCCGTGGGCGGTCTCGTGGGCATGATCGGCGGGCTTGGCGGCTTTGTCCTGCCCATCGTCTTCGGCGCGCTGCTGGACCTGACCGGCATCTACACCTCGTGCTTCGCGCTGCTTTTCGGGATCGTTGTCGTTTCGGCGGCCTGGATGCACCTGTCGGTGCGCGCGATGGAGCGGCGGTCCCACGGCAAGGCGCTGGACCAGCTGCCGACCTTCCCGGAACTGGCCGAGGTCCACGATCCGGCCCGCACCGCCATGCCGCGCGTGCTTGAGGACTGGAGCCCCGAAGAGCCGCAGTTCTGGGCCGAAAAAGGGCGCAGGATCGCGCGCAGGAACCTGTGGATTTCCATTCCCGCGCTGCTTCTGGGCTTCTCGGTCTGGATGGTCTGGTCGATGGTGGTCGCCCGCCTTCCGGCCATCGGCTTCAACTTCACAACCGAGCAGCTGTTCTGGCTGGCCGCCCTGCCGGGCCTGTCGGGAGCGACGCTGCGGATCTTCTACAGCTTCATGGTGCCGATCTTCGGCGGCCGCCTCTGGACCACGCTTTCGACAGCCTCTCTGCTGCTGCCCGCCCTTGGCATCGGCTATGCGGTGCAGAACCCGGAAACGCCCTATGTGATCTTCCTGGTGCTGGCGCTGTTCTGCGGGCTTGGCGGCGGCAACTTCGCCTCGTCGATGGCCAACATCGCCTATTTCTTCCCGAAGGCCGAAAAGGGCAATGCGCTGGCCTTGAATGCCGGACTGGGGAACCTGGGCGTCTCGGCCATGCAGTTCCTTGTGCCGGTCGTCATCACCGCAGGCGTTTTCGGCGCCATGGGCGGCGCGCCGCAGCAACTGTCCGAGGGCGGCCAGCTTTGGATGCAGAACGCGGGCTTCATCTGGGTGCCCTTCATCCTGATGGCGACGGCTGCGGCCTGGCTTGGCATGAACGATATCGCCGATGCCCGCGCCAGCTTCCGTGAACAGGCCGTCATCTTCACCCGCAAGCACAACTGGCTGATGTGCGTCCTTTATACCGGCACCTTCGGCAGCTTCATCGGCTATTCCGCGGGCTTTCCCCTGCTGACCAAGCTGGCCTTCCCCGAGGTGAACGCGCTGCAATACGTCTTCCTCGGACCGCTGGTCGGCGCGCTCAGCCGCGCAGGCACGGGCTGGATCAGCGACCGCTTTGGCGGCGGCCGGGTGACCTTCTGGACCTTCCTTGGCATGATCCTGGTGACCTTCGGCGTCATCAGCGCGCTGCAGGCCGGCAGCTTCATGGCCTTTTTCGCAGGCTTCATGGCGCTGTTCTTCCTGACCGGCGTGGGCAATGCGTCGACCTTCCAGATGATCCCCGCCATCATGGGCCGCGAGATCCCGCGCCTGATGCCCGACCTGGATCCTGTCTCGCGCCGCAAGCAGTCCGAGCGTGAGAGCGCCGCCATCATCGCCTTCACCTCGGCCATTGCCGCCTATGGCGCCTTCTTCATCCCGAAGGCCTATGGCAGCTCGATCGCGATGACCGGCTCTCCGGTGGGGGCGCTCTGGGCTTTTCTGGCCTTCTACGCGCTCTGCCTCGGCATCACCTGGGCCTTCTACACCCGTCCCGGCGGCTTGCTGCACGACATCGAACACAGCCGCGCGGCAGCCGTCGCCGCGCAGGCCGCCTGACAACCCCCAAGGAGACAGCAAGATGAGCCATCTTCTGGATCGCCTGAACTTCCTCAAGCCGACCCGCAAGGACGTGTTCGCGGAAGGCCACGGTCAGACCACCACCGAAAGCCGCGAATGGGAAGATACCTATCGCGCCCGCTGGCGCCACGACAAGATCGTCCGCTCGACCCATGGCGTGAACTGCACGGGATCCTGTTCGTGGAAGATCTATGTCAAGTCCGGCATCGTGACCTGGGAAACCCAGCAGACCGACTATCCCCGCACCCGGCCCGACCTGCCCAACCATGAACCGCGCGGCTGCGCGCGCGGTGCCTCCTACAGCTGGTACCTGTATTCCGCGAACCGGGCGAAGACCCCGCTGATCCGCGGCCAGCTGATGCGGCTGTGGCGCGAAAAGCGCAAAATGCTGTCGCCCGTCGCGGCATGGGCTGCGATCCAGGCCGACCCGGTCGCGCGCGCCAGCTATACCCGGACCCGCGGGAAGGGCGGCTTCGTCCGCGCCACCTGGGAGGAGGCGACGGAAATGACCGCCGCCGCCAATGCCTATACCGCCAGGACCTATGGCCCGGACCGCGTCTTCGGCTTTTCGCCCATTCCGGCGATGTCGATGATCTCCTACGCGGCGGGGACGCGCTACCTGTCGCTGCTGGGGGGCACCTGCATGTCCTTCTATGACTGGTATTGCGACCTTCCGCCCGCCTCGCCCCAGACCTGGGGCGAGCAGACCGACGTGCCAGAGTCGGCCGACTGGTACAATGCAGGCTACCTGCTGCTTTGGGGTTCGAACGTGCCGCAGACACGCACGCCCGACGCGCATTTCTACACCGAGGCCCGCTATCGCGGCACCAAGTCGGCCGTGATCTGCCCCGACTATTCCGAGGCCGCCAAGTTCGGCGACATCTGGCTGAATGCCAAGCAGGGCACGGACGCCGCGCTTGGCATGGCCTTCGGTCACGTGATCCTGCGCGAATTCCACCTGGACCGGCAGGCCCCCTACTTCAAGGACTACTGCCGGCGCTATACCGACATGCCGATGCTGGTCCGCCTGGATCGCAAGGGCGACCGGCTGGTTCCAGGCCGACAGCTGCGCGCGGCCGACCTGGCGGGGGGACTGGGGCAGACGGCCCATCCCGACTGGAAGACCGTCGCCATCGACGAGACCAGCGGCGACCTTGTGGTGCCCAACGGCTCGATCGGGTTCCGCTGGACGGACGAAGGCCGCAAGGCCACCGTGCAGGAGCCCGGCACCGACACCGGCGTCACCCATGCCGAGGACATGGAGACCGGGCGCTGGAATCTGGAACAGCGCGCCGGGACGCGCGACGTGCACCTGAAGCTGAGCCTGATCCCCGAGGGGGACCACGACGACGTCGCAGCCGTCGATTTCCCCTATTTCGGAGGCGCTGCGACCAACGGCTTCGAACTTGACGATCGCGGCGACATCCTGACCCGCAACGTGCCCGTCCGCCGGATCACCCTGGCCGACGGCAGCGAGGCTCTGGTGGCGACGGTCTTCGACCTGCTCTGCGCGAACTACAGCCTCGACCGGGGCCTGGGCGGTGGCGATGTCGCGCGCGACTTCGACGCCGACGTGCCCTTCACCCCGGCCTGGGCCGAGCGCGTCACCGGTGTCCGCCGCGACAAGATCATCCAGGTCGCGCGTGAATTCGCCACCAATGCCGAAAAGACGAACGGCAAGTCGATGATCATCATCGGTGCGGCGATGAACCACTGGTTCCACATGGACATGAACTATCGCGCCGTCATCAACATGCTGGTGATGTGCGGCTGCGTGGGCAAGTCCGGTGGGGGTTGGGCGCACTATGTCGGGCAGGAAAAGCTGCGCCCGCAGACTGGATGGACGGCCCTGGCCTTTGCGCTGGACTGGGCGAGGCCGCCGCGGCACATGAACTCGACCAGCGCGTTCTATGCGCATACGGATCAATGGCGCTATGAAACCGTCCGCGCCTCCGAGATCCTGTCGCCGACGGCGCCCGAGGGTGACTGGGACCGCTTGTCCCTGATCGACTACAACATCCGTGCCGAGCGGATGGGCTGGCTGCCATCGGCGCCGCAACTGAAGACCAACCCGCTCGAGGTCGGCCGTGCCGCCAAGGAGGCAGGCGTTCCGGTCAAGGACTATGTCGCCGCGAACCTGAAATCCGGGGCGCTGCAGATGTCCTGCGAGGATCCGGACGCGCCCCAGAACTGGCCGCGCAACATGTTCGTCTGGCGGTCGAACCTGCTGGGTTCGTCGGGCAAGGGGCATGAATACTTCCTCAGGCATCTTCTGGGCACCGAGCACGGCGTCCAGGGCAAGGATCTGGGCGAGGAAGGGCGGCAACGGCCCGTCGAGGCCGTCTGGCATGACCAGGCGCCCGAAGGGAAGCTGGACCTGCTGGTCACCATCGACTTCCGCATGTCCACCACGGCCGTCTATGCCGACATCGTGCTGCCGACCGCGTCCTGGTACGAAAAGGATGACATGAACACCTCGGACATGCATCCGTTCATCCATCCGCTCCAGGCGGCGGTGGATCCGGCCTACGAGTCGAAGACGGACTGGGAGATCTTCAAGGCGATCGCCCGCAAGTTTTCCGAGGTGGCCCCCGAGGTGCTGGGGGTCGAGACGGATGTCGTGCAGCTGCCCTTGCAGCATGACAGTCCGGCCGAGCTTGCCCAGGACGCGGTCCGCGACTGGAAGCGCGGCGAGTGCGACCTGATCCCCGGCAAGACCGCCCCGGCCTATATCGAGGTCCAGCGCGACTATCCCAACCTCTACAAGCGCTTCACCGCCCTCGGGCCGCTGATGGAAAAGGTGGGCAATGGCGGCAAGGGCATTGCCTGGGATACCCGGGACGAGGTGCATCACCTGCAGGCGCTGAACGGCACCGTCAAGGAAGACGGGCCGACCAAGGGCATGGCCCGGATAGAGACCGCCATCGACGCGGCCGAGGTCGTGCTGATGCTGGCCCCCGAGACTAATGGCGAGGTGGCCGTCAAGGCCTGGGAAGCGCTTGGCAAGGCGACGGGCCGCGACCACAAGCATCTGGCCGAGGTCAAGGAGGACGAGAAGATCCGCTTCCGCGACATCGCGGCCCAGCCCCGCAAGATCATCAGCAGCCCCACCTGGTCCGGGATCGAGAGCGAGGAGGTCTGCTACAATGCCGGCTGGACCAACGTGAACGAGTTGATCCCGTGGCGGACACTGTCGGGACGCCAGCAGCTTTATCAGGATCACGAATGGATGCGGGCCTTTGGCGAGTTCTTCGTGACCTGGCGGCCACCGGTCGATCTGAAGACGGTCGGCGCGGATGCGACCAGGTCGCTGGCCAGCGGTGAAAAGCACGTCGTGCTGAACTTCATCACGCCGCACCAGAAATGGGGCATCCATTCGACCTATTCCGACAACCTGCTGATGCTGACGCTGAACCGCGGCGGCCCTGTGGTGTGGATGTCGGAGATCGACGCGAAGAAGGCCGGTCTGGTGGACAATGACTGGGTCGAGGTCTTCAACAGCAACGGCGTGATCGCCGCCCGCGCGGTGGTCAGCCAGCGCATGAAGGAGGGCACGATGTTCATGTATCACGCCCAGGAGAAGATCGTGAACACGCCGGGCAGCCAGATCACCGGCAAGCGCGGCGGGATCCACAACTCGGTCACCCGGATCGTGCCCAAGCCCACCCACATGATCGGCGGCTATGCGCAGCTGAGCTACGGCTTCAACTACTACGGCACCGTCGGCGCCAACCGGGACGAATTCGTGATCGTCCGCAAGATGACATCGGTCGACTGGCTCGACCAGCCCGCAACCCAGGTGGAGGCAGCGGAATGAAGGTACGTGCGCAAATCGGCATGGTGCTGAACTTGGACAAGTGCATCGGCTGTCACACCTGTTCGGTGTCGTGCAAGAACGTCTGGACCTCGCGCGAGGGTGTCGAATACGCCTGGTTCAACAACGTCGAAACCAAGCCGGGCATCGGCTATCCCAAGGACTGGGAAAACCAGAAGCGCTGGAAAGGCGGCTGGACCCGGACAAGG
Organism: Paracoccus benzoatiresistens; assembly: GCF_026913015.1. Classification (GTDB taxonomy): domain Bacteria; phylum Pseudomonadota; class Alphaproteobacteria; order Rhodobacterales; family Rhodobacteraceae; genus Paracoccus; species Paracoccus benzoatiresistens. Next base: position 42,828 of record NZ_JAPTYD010000015.1, on the reverse strand, counting down.
AAGGGCCAGCTGCAGCCCAGGCAGGGCGGCAAGTGGCGCATTCTGGCGAACATCTTTGCCAACCCGAACCTGCCGGACATCGACGACTTCTACGAGCCTTTCGACTTCGACTACGACCACCTGAAATCAGCGCCCGAGATGCAGGCGTTCCCGACCGCGCGCCCGCGTTCCAAGATCACGGGCCAGCGGATGGAAAAGATCGAATGGGGCCCGAACTGGGAGGAGATCCTGGGCGGCGAATTCGCCAAGCGGTCGCAGGACCAGAACTTCGAGGGCGTGCAGAAGGACATCTATGGCGAATACGAAAACACCTTCATGATGTATCTGCCGAGGCTGTGCGAGCACTGCCTCAACCCCGCCTGCGTCGCATCCTGCCCTTCGGGTGCGATCTACAAGCGCGAGGACGACGGCGTCGTGCTGATCGACCAGGAGAAGTGCCGCGGCTGGCGGATGTGCGTCTCGGGCTGCCCTTACAAGAAGATCTACTACAACTGGTCCACCGGCAAGTCCGAGAAATGCATCCTTTGCTATCCGCGCCTGGAATCCGGCCAGCCCACGGTCTGTTCGGAAACCTGCGTGGGGCGCATCCGCTATCTGGGCGTGATGCTTTATGACGCGGACCGGATCGCCGAGGTGGCCTCGGTCGAGGATGAGGCGCAGCTTTACGATGCGCAGCTTGGCATCTTCCTGGACCCGAGCGACCCGGCCGTGATCGAGGCGGCCCGCGCCGAAGGCATCCCGGAGGACTGGATCAGGGGTGCGCAGAACTCGCCCATCTGGAAGATGGCGATGGAGTGGAAGATCGCCTTCCCGCTGCATCCGGAATACCGGACGCTGCCGATGGTCTGGTATGTCCCGCCGCTGTCGCCGATCCAGAATGCTGCCGAGGCCGGCAAGATCGCGGCGCAGGACGACATGCCCGATGTGCGCAGCCTGCGCATCCCGCTGCGGTATCTGGCAAACATGCTGACGGCGGGCGACGAGGCGCCGGTGGCCGCTGCCCTGGAGCGGATGCTGGCGATGCGGTCCTACATGCGCTCCAAGACTATCGATGGCGTGATCAACCTGGGCGTTGCCAAACGTGTCGGCCTGACCCCGCATCAGATCGACGAGATGTATCAGCTGCTGGCCATCGCGAATTATGAGGACCGCTTCGTCATCCCGACCACGCACCGCGAGCTGGTGGAGGATGCCTATGACCTGAAAGGCGGCTGCGGCTTCACCGACGGCAATGGCTGCTCGTCCGGCCACAGCGGGTCGCTGTTCGGGGGCAAGAAGTTCCGCAGCCCACAGGAGTTCATCGCATGAAGACCTTCAAGGTGCTTTCCGCCCTGCTGAGCTATCCGACCGAGGATCTGGTCGCGGCCATGCCCGCCATCGACGAGGTCCTGCATGGCGAGGGGCTGCTTGGTCCCTGCCGCCTGCAGGATCTGACACCCTTGCTGGAACGGCTGGCGACCGAGGATCTTTATGATCTGCAGGAGCGCTATGTCCTGCTGTTCGACCGTTCGCGCACCCTGTCGCTGAACCTGTTCGAGCATGTCCATGGCGAGGGCCGCGATCGCGGCGGCGCGATGGTCGATCTTCTGGAAACCTATCGCACCGGCGGCATGGATCTGGCCGCGACCGAGTTGCCGGATCACCTGCCGGTGCTGCTGGAATACCTTTCCACGCGGCCCCTGGCCGAGGCGCGCGCCATGCTGGCCGATGCCGGCCACATCCTTGGGGTGCTGTCCGAACGGCTTGACCGGCGCGACGCGCCCTATGCCGCCGTCCTTTCGGCCCTGGTCGCCCTGTCCGAGACCGATTGCGAGCCCACGGCCGAACTGGCGCAGATCCCCGACGACAACCCCGAGGATCTCGCGGCGCTGGATGCTGTCTGGGCCGAGGCGCAAGTGGTCTTCGGTCCGGACCCGAACGCGGGCTGCCCCGTCAGCCGCGACCTTCTTGCCCGCATGGACCCGCGTGCGCCAGTCGCCGCCACTGCCCAGTGAGAGACCTGACATGAACAACTTTCTCTTCGGGGTCTTCCCCTACATCGCCATCACCGTGATGATCCTTGGTTCAATCATCCGCTACGACCGCGATCCCTTCACCTGGAAGTCGAAGTCCAGTCAACTGCTGCGCCGGCGGCAGTTCGTGCTGGGCTCGGTCCTGTTCCATGTGGGGGTGCTGATGATCCTGGGCGGACATCTGGTCGGCCTGCTGACCCCGGTGGCGGTCTTCGACGCCCTGGGCGTCAGCCACGGCGCCAAGCAGGTGCTGGCCATGACCGCCGGCGGCATTGCCGGCGTCATGGCGCTGGCGGGCGGCGGGCTGCTGCTGCATCGCCGTCTGACCGACCCGCGCATCCGCATCCATTCGTCCTTCGCCGATACCGGCATCCTTGTCCTGCTGCTGGCGCAGCTGGTCCTGGGGCTGCTGACGATCCTGGTCTCGATGCAGCATCTGGACGGGCATGAAATGGTCAAGCTGATGAGCTGGGCACAGGGCATTGCCTACTTCCGCTCCGGTGCGGCCGATCACCTGGCCGACGTGAACATCCTCTTCAAGATGCACATCCTGCTGGGGCTGACCATCTTCGTGCTGTTCCCCTTCACGCGTCTGGTGCACATGATCTCGGCCCCGGTCCGCTATGTCTGGCGTCCCGGCTATCAGATCGTGCGCAGCAAGCGCCCTGCAGCGCGGTGATTGCCATGCAGATGAAACCCCTGCTGCCGCCGGTCACGGTAAGTGGCGTGACCATCGACCCCGCCCTGATCGCCGCCGAGGCGCAGAACCATCCGGCTCCCAAGGGCAAGCCGGGTGCTGCCTGGAAAGCCGCCGCCCGTGCGCTGGCTGTCCGGGAGTTGCTGCTGCAGGAGGCCCGCCGCCGCGACATCCTCCCCGATCCCGCCGAGATCGAGGCAGGCCGATGGGAGACCGAGGACGAGGCGCTGGTCCGGCAACTGCTGGAGCAGGCGGTGACGCCCGCGCCTGCCGACGAGGCGGCCTTGCGCGCGCTTCATGTGGCCGCGCCCGACAGGTTCCGCGCGCCCTCGCTGTTCGAGGCGGCGCATATCCTGTTTGCCGCCGCGCCGGGCGATGCGGCCGCCCGTGACCAGGCCTGCGCGCAGGCGCAGGACGTGCTGGCCGAACTGCAGCGCCAACCCGGCCGGTTTGCGGAACTGGCCGCCAGCCAGAGCGCCTGTTCCTCCAAGACAGCGGGCGGCATGCTGGGGCAGTTGAGTTCGGGGGACACCGTGCCCGAATTCGAGGCCGCGCTGGAAGCCGCCGAGGAAGGCGGGCTGGTCCTGGCCGAAACGCGCTATGGCATCCATGTCATTCGGCTGGATGCCCGCGCCGAGGGGGCGGTCCTGCCGTTCGAGGTCGTCCTGCCGCTTCTGCGCGAGGCGCATGAAAAAGCGGCCTGGCTGCGCGCCAGCCGCGACCTGATCGCGGATCTTGCCGCCCGCGCGCAGGTGGTCGGCATCGATCTGGCCTAGGGGGAAATCATGCAGCTTGGATATGTCAGCTTGCCCGGGCGGGGCGCGAACGACCAGTTCCTTTGCCAGATCGCGATGCAGCTTCAGGCGCGCGGCCTTCGTCTTGCCGGGACCGTGCAAAGCAATGTGGAACGCCCCGGGCGGAAGAAATGCGACATGGACATCATGGTGCTGCCGGACGGGCCGGTGCTGCGCATCAGCGAGGACCGGGGCGACCTGGCCCGGGGTTGCCGGCTGGACGCAGGAGTTCTGGAACAGGCCGTGGTCGGTGTCGCCCATGCGCTGCCCGGCGCCGATCTGCTGATCGTCAACAAGTTCGGCAAGCAGGAGGCCGAGGGCCGCGGCATGGCGCCCCTGATCGCCGAGGCGCTGGATCAGGGCATCCCCGTCCTGCTGGGCGTCAACGGGCTGAATCTTCCGGCCTTCCAGGACTTCGCCGGAGGCCTTGCAGCAGCGCTGCCCGCAGAACCTTCAGGCGTTCTGGACTGGTGCCTTGGTCGCGTTCGCTGCATGGCCGCATGAAGGCCGTCATAGGTCCAACAGGAAAACGCCCGGTGCCGAAAGGCCCCGGGCGCTTTGCTTCGTCAAGCCGCGCCTTGGCCCGAGGGTCTGCGCGGCGCAAGGCGCGGGCGCAGGAGGATGGGCGCATAGACCAGCGCGAACACGGCAAAGGCGGCGATCCAGAGGACCGCTGAAAGGTGCAAAAGCAGCATCGGGTTGCCTGCCAGCCCGGCCGTCACGCGCGCTATGACCGAGCCGACCAGGGACAGATAGGCTGCCGTTGTCGTTGGCCCCGCGTGAAGCGTCCGTCCCGTGTGGCCAAGAGAGGCGCGGCTCATGACCGCCAGTGTCATCAGCCCGACCGCGCCGGCAAGCCAGACGTGACGGGCTGGTGCCGCCGCGATCAGGTCCTGCTGTGCTGCGGCTTCGGCCCAGAAGCCCAAGGCCAGCATGCCATAGGCCAGGTGCAGCGACCAAAGCAGCGGCTCGGACCGCACCTGCCAACCGCACCACCGTGACAGCCTCCAAAGATTGGCAAGGCCTGCCGCCGCCATCAGCCATGGCGCCGCCTTGGCGTCAGGCACGGCCACGAAGGCGGCAAGGGCCGCGACGGTCATCGCCAGGACGCCGCCATCCGCCCGACCGAATGGCGTCGGAAGCGTTTCGGCGCCCCGGGCCGCTAGCCAGTTGCGGGTGAAGCTGGGGATGATCCGCCCGCCGATCAGGGCGATCAGGACCAGTGCCGTCGCGAGTCCGAGGCGCATTCCCACCCCCTCGAAGGCACTGCCGAGCCGCGCCGCTTCCAGGTGGAAGATCGCGTTCGCGGTGCCATGAAGACCGATCAGCCCCACCACCGGCAGGTTGCGCCAGTTTCTGCCGGTCAGAACCTCGCGCGCCGTGAACACGACCAGGGCGACGGGCAGCGACAGGTCGATCAGCGCGACCGCCTGCCAAGGCAGCAGATCCGACACCAGCATGGCGACGCGCCCCAGTGTCCACAGCACCGCCAGCCCCAGCAGCGGCGTGCCCATCACCGGAAGACGCCCCGTCCAGTTGGGCACCGCCGTCAGGACGAAGCCGCAGATGACAGCCCCCAGGTAGCCAAAAAGGAACTCATGCGCATGCCAGCTGATCGGATCCAGCCGCAAGGGCAGGGGTGTTCCCCCGGACAGCATTGCCATCCACAACAGCATGGCCCCAACCGCCCAAAGAGCCGCAAGAAGAAAGAAGGGCCGGAACCCGTGGCTGAGCCAGGCCGGCCCCGTGAACTGTCGCATCTTCTGGGCGGTGGTCATCTCTGATCCTCTTGAAGTCAGCCGCCCTGATCGGCAGCAAGGGCTGGAGTGCCCTGTCCCCGTTATGCCAAATCGCCGGTGGCAGGTCCTTGTTCTACGTCAAACGTCGGTCCGATCCGGGTTCATCCCTTTGCCCTCATAGGAATGAAAGATCCGTGCAGGCGCGCGACGGGGCACCGGCTGGCGGCCCTGGCCGGTCGCGTGGGGCAGGATCGCCGTCTTCGCCGCAAGGGTGTGACGGCAACGATCAGGCCGACCAGCACCAGCACTTTGGCAAGACCGCTTCCGCCCACTGCGGCTTCGGACAGTCTGCCCCATGCCATGTCCTTGTTTGCACAATGCGCAAATCCAGAACAACCACCGGGCAACAAGGCTCAACCCATGGGCAGAGAACGTTTCCTGCCGTTGGCGTGATTGTCTGGCCGTTTACCTCGCCCCCGGCACGCGGAACGACGTGCTTGTCACGGATCGGCGGGATCAAGGCCCGCCCTGGGCGCAGCAAAGGAAAGTCATGTCGTTTAATTCGGAAGGAATGTCCCGCAGGTCGCTGCTGGGCATGATCGGCACAGTTGCCGGTGCAGCAGCCATGTACGGCGCCATGAGCACGATGGGCCTGGCGCAGCCCTCGGGCTGGAAGGGCCGGCTGAACCTGCAGGGGGATGCCAAGGGCACCTCGGTGCTGATCCTGGGCGGCGGCCTGGCGGGCATGACGGCGGCGTTCGAACTGCGCCATGCGGGGTATCAGGTGAAGATCCTGGAATACCGCGAAAAGGCGGGCGGGCGCTGCTGGACCCTGCGCGGCGGCGACACCTTCACCGAACTGGGCGGCTTCACCCAAACCGTCGAGTTCAGCGAGGGCAACTACATCAACCCCGGCCCTTGGCGGATTCCTTCGGACCACTTCGCGGTGCTGGATTACTGCAAGCGCTTCGGGGTCAAGCTGGAGCCCTTTATCCAGGTCAACTACAACGCCTATCTGCACAACACCGGGGCCTTCGACGGCAGGCCGCAGCGTTTCAAGGAAATCTCGACCGACTTCCGCGGCCATGTCGCCGAGCTTCTGTCCAAGGTGGTGGAACAGAAGGCGCTTGACGCCAACGTGACCGAACAGGACGCCGAACTGCTGATGGCGGCGCTGAAGCGTTACGGCGCGCTGGACGACAACCACCAGTATGTGAAAGGCGAGGCGTCCTCGGCCTTCCGTGGCTGGGCCAAGGCCGAGGGCGGCGGCGCCGGCGGCAAGCCCGAAACGTCCGAGCCGCACCCCCTGTCGGTGATCCTGCAGTCCAGCATGTGGCGCAATCTGACTGCGGGCGACAACCTGCACATGCAGTCGACGATCTTCCAGCCGGTCGGCGGCATGGACATGGTCGCCAAGGGGTTCGAGGCGCAGGTGGGCGACGTCATCACCTACAACGCCAAGGTGATCCGCATCCGCCACGAGGGCGACAAGGTCTCCGCCACCTGGATCCCCAGCACCGGCGAGGGCCCCGAGACGGTCGAGACCGCGGATTATTGCATCTGCACCATCCCCTTCTCGGTCTTGGGGCAGATCGACCACGACTTTTCCCCGCGCATGTCGGGGATCATCGACAGCATGTACTACGAATCCGCCTTCAAGGTCGGGCTGGAGTTCAAGCGCCGCTTCTGGGAACAGGACGAGCATATCTATGGCGGCATCAGCTATACCAACCTGCCGATCACGCTGATCTCCTATCCCTCGACCGGCTTCTTCAGCGACGGGCCGGGCGTGCTTCTGGGCGCCTATCCCTGGGGGGCCTATGCCTTCCAGTGGAACGCCCTGCCGGCCGAGGAGCGGGTGGCCAAGGCCGTCGAATACGGCAGCCAGATCCATCCCCAGTACAAGGACGAATTCCTGTCGGGCGTTGCTGTGGGCTGGCACCGGGTGCCCTGGGTGCTGGGCTGCTATGGGGAATGGAAGGACCGCAACGCCGACTACATGGATGCCACCGCGATGGACGGCCGCACGCTGATGGCGGGCGAGCATATCTCGTACCTGCCCGCCTGGATGGAGGGGGCGATCCTGTCCGCGCTTGATGCCGTCGAACGCCTGCACGCCACCGTCACCGCAGCCTGAGGAGCGACACGATGAAATTCATGCTTTATCCGCTGGCGATGATCGGCCTGACCGCGCTGCCGGCTCTGGCGCAGGACGCGCGCCCCGACACGGCCGGCTGGTTCGAGGATCCGTCGAAGCTGACCCAGACCGACGGCAAGGCGATCTATGACGCCCTTTGCGCGGCCTGCCACATGCCGGAAGGGCAGGGGGCCGTCGGCGCGGGCCTCTATCCCGCCCTGGCCGGAAACGAGAACCTGCTGGCGGCCGACTACCCGGTCCATGTCGTCACCCACGGCCAGAAGGCGATGCCGCCCCTGGGCGATCTTCTGGATGACGCGCAGGTCGCAGCCGTGGTGAACTATATCCGCACCAGCTTCGGCAACGGCTATGCCGAGGACCCCGCGACCGCCGAAAGCGTCGCCGCCGCGCGCTGAACCCCTGGGCCGGGCGTCCGCGCCCGCCCCTTTGAACCACAAGCAAGGACAAGACTATGACATTCCTGAAGACCGCCGCCGCCCTGACCGTGCTGCCCCTGACCGCACTGCCGGTCCTGGCCCAGGACGTCACCCGCCATCCGATCCCCAATTCGGATTTCCCGATCCTGCAGGCGGTCGAGGTGCCGGCGGGCAAGACCACCGTCTACCTCAGCGGCACGGTGCCTTCGGTCATCAACGAAGGCGCGGACAAGACCAGTGTCGAGGCCTATGGCACGACCGAGGAACAGACCGTTTCCGTCATGAACCGCATCAAGGCGCAGCTTGAAGGCATGGGCATATCGTTAGGCGACATCATCAAGATGCAGGCCTTCCTGGTCGCCCCGGAAGGCGAGGCGGTGGATTTCGACGGCTTCATGAAAGGTTATTCGCAGTTCTTCGGGACCGAGGAGCAGCCGAACCTGCCCGTCCGCTCGGCCATGGTGGTGGATGCGCTGGTCAATCCGGGCTGGCTGGTCGAACTGGAGGTGACGGCCGTGCGCCCCTGAGGCGTGGCGGACCGGGCGCGACAAGCGCCCGGCTCCTTTCCGCCTGCCATGCCGGCGCCCCACCGGGCAGCGGTCGGCGGCCCGCACCATCTTTTCCTCCAGCGGCTCACGGCGTCGCGTCCGCCGTCTGGTGCGCCCGAACGGCATCCGAGCCGTCACAGCCGCACATTCAAGCGCAGCACGGAGAACGGTCACGGCCGCAGCGGCCAGCGGCTGCATGGCCCTGGTGATCCTTGCCTTCCTAGCTACGCTTGTCGGTTCGGTCGTCTTGCTGCTCACGATTCAAGGCGGGGGTTGATGCGTCGCTGCGGGCGACATCCTTGCTCAACCTGGACTGCGCGTATTTCGCGACAGCAAGCCCTATCGGAATGACGACCGGCACGACCTTGTATGCGGTCCGTGCGAGCTTCACGAGCCTGAAGATGTTGGCCAAGGAAACCTCCTGAGAAATGAGAACCCGATATGGGTGCTGCCATCCTGTCCGCAAAGACAAAACATCGGTTGATCAGCGCCGGGCGCCGGAACCGGCCTGCCCGGGCCGCGTTCCGGCAAGCGCATTGAGAGATGATTATGTTGAAGAATATCGCCATTGTCGGCACTGGCCCTACGGGCATCTACTGCCTTCGGCAGCTTCTGGAAACGGGCCAGCCGCTGGCGGTCACGATGTTCGAGAAGGGCGAGAAAGCCGGCATCGGCATGCCCTATTCCCCCGAGAACTCCAGCAAGTCGATGCTCGCCAATATCGCGAGCATCGAGATCCCACCCGTTGTCCAGCCCTACTTGGACTGGCTGCAAGCCCAGCCTGCGGCACGCCTGGCCTCCTATGGGCTGGAAGCCGAGGACCTCGATGATCGCCAGTTCACGCCCCGCCTCCTGCTTGGAGAGTATTACCGCGACCAGCTCCTGACGCTCGCAGACGGGGCGCGGGCGGCCGGCCACCGCATCGACATCCATGAGAGCACCGAGGTGCTTGACATCGTCCCGCATCAAGAGGTTCTCCAGGTGAAGACGGCGGACGGGTGGCATGGCCCTTTTGCCCGCGTGATCCTGGCCACGGGACATGACTTCCCCGATGAGGACGAGGCCACCCGAAGCTACTTTCCAAGCCCGTGGTCCGGCCTCATCACGGCGGAAGTCCCGGCAGTGCCGGTCGGCATCATGGGCACGTCGCTCAGTTCGATTGACGCCGCCATGGCGGTTGTGAACCAGCACGGCCGGTTCCGAAGAAAGGGCGAAGACCTCCGCTTCGAGATTGCAGCCGACACGGATCTGCACATCACCTTGATGTCGCGGTCGGGCATCCTGCCCGAGGCAGACTTCTACTGCCCGATCCCCTACCAGCCGCTGACGGTCCTGACCGATGCAGCCGTGGCCGGCTGCGCTTCGGCCGCCAGTCCGCTGGACGCGGTGTTTGATCTTGTTCGCGCCGAGATTGTTCATGCTGATCCCGCCTACGCCCTGCGCAGCGGCCTGGCTGGCCTTGACGCCGACTCCTTCGCCGCGGCCTATTTCGCCGCCCGCCAGGCCGCCGATCCCTTCCGCTGGGCGCGCGAGAACCTTGACGAGGTCGAGCGCAACAAGGCGGACAAGGTTACCATCCCCTGGCGCTACGCCCTGCTGCGGATGCACGAGAAGGTCGAGGGCATTGTCTCGGAGATGCCGGACGCTGACCGCGAGAGGTTCGATGCGGGGCTCAAGAAGGTCTTCGTCGATAATTATGCCGCCGTGCCATCCGAATCCATCCGGCGGTTGCTTGCCCTGCGCGATGCCGGGATATTGTCGATCCTTCCGCTTGGCGAGGATTACGACCTCAAGCGCGAAGCATCCCGGACCGTGATCGAGACCGACACGGGACAGCATGTCTTCGAAGTATTCATTGATGCACGCGGTCAAAAGGCGCTGACCAGCAAGGACATGCCCTTCCCGACGCTACGCCAGGCCCTGCTGGCGGGCGGGCATGAAGTGCCCGAGGTGGCCGAGGATTACAGCCTGATCGGCGTGCCCGGGTATGAAGAACAGCTGTTGCTGGCATCCATCCCCTACCTGATGCACGACCGGCCATTCGTTCAGGGAATCACGGCCTGCTTCGACATCGCCGGCGCCATCGCGGCTGGCGCCGCAACGGGCCGGCGAAGAAGGCAAGCCGCGGTGGCCTGAACCCGGCCGGAAAGACGCGAGGGTGCGGCCTGTGCTTGGATGGCCAGATCGGTTGCCGGGCGCGGCCAGCGCCCTGCGGCCTTCAGGCTGGTGTCGTCCTCGCAAAGGCGTTTCGCAAAGAGCAACATCACGCGGGTCGCTTCGATGGGCCGCGCAGCCCGTTCACCGCATCTGCGCGACGCCTGCCGCGCAAATGCTTCCGGGCCTTCCGTCCTATCTGGAAGCCTCTGCAAGGGCCTGATCGAGATCGGCAATGATGTCACCGACATCCTCGATCCCGATCGAAAGCCGCACGACATCGGGGCCTGCACCTGCCGCGATCTTCTGGGCATCCGTCAGCTGGCTGTGTGTCGTGGAGGCCGAATGGATCACCAGGGACCGTGCGTCCCCCAGGTTCGCGACATGGCTGAACAGCTTCAGATTGTCGACGAACTTCACCGCCGCCTCGTAGCCGCCCTTGATCGAGAAGGTGAACAGCGCCCCGGTCCCCTTGGGATAGACCCGCCTTGCAGTGGCGTTCCATGGCGAGGAAGCCAGCCCCGCATAGGTGACGGAAGCCACGCGCGCATCTCCCTCCAGCCATTCGGCGACTTTCCGGGCGTTCTCGACATGCTTTGCCATGCGCAGGCCAAGTGTCTCAATCCCCATCAGCGTGTAATGCGCGGCTTGCGGGTTCATCGTCATGCCGAGATCGCGCAGCCCGATCGCGATCCCGTGGAAGGTGAAGGCAAGGCTGCCGAATGTCTCGTGGAACTTCAGGCCGTGATACGCGGGTTCCGGTTCGGACAGGCTCGGGAACTTGCCCGAGGCGGACCAGTCGAACTTGCCGCTGTCGACCACCACGCCGCCCGTCACGGTGCCGTTTCCGGTCATGTATTTGGTCAGGCTGTGAACGACAAGCGTCGCGCCCATCTCGATCGGCTTGCAGAGATACGGAGTGCCAAGCGTGTTGTCGACGATCAGCGGCAGACCTGCGGCATCGGCGATCCTGGCCACTTCGGGGATATCGGTGACATAGCCTCCCGGATTGCTGATCGACTCGCAGAAGATCGCGCGGGTGTCGTCATCGATGGCCGTGCGCAGCGCATCCAGATCGTCCAGATCCACGAATTTCACGCCCCATCCGAAGCGCTTGATGGTCTGGCTGAACTGCGTGATGGTTCCGCCATAAAGCCGGGTCGAGGCGACGATATTCTTGCCCGGCCCCATCAGCGGGAAAAGGGCCAGGATCTGCGCGGCGTGGCCGGAGGAGCAGCAGACCGCGCCTGCGCCGCCTTCCATCGCGGCGATCCGTGACTGCAGCGCGCTTACCGTCGGGTTGGTCAGGCGGGAGTAGATGTAACCGACCTCCTGCAAGCCGAAGAGCCGTGCGGCATGGGCCGCGTCTTTGAAGACATATGCCGTTGTCTGGTAGATGGGCACCTGCCGCGCGCCGGTAGCCGGATCGGGCTCGGCGCCCGCGTGAATGGCGGTGGTGTCAAAACCCCAGGTCTTGGTCATGATCTCTCCTCTTGATCAGCTGAGCCAGACAATCGAAGCGCCTGATCGCATGATGTCCTGCCAGTGCCGTTGTGGGCTATCACCCTCAGCGCGACAAGCATTTCCGCACCGGCGGGACGGACTTGGAAGGACAACATCGGGGACACGAGCCTTGAAGGAAGAAAGGATCTGATACCGTCGCGTTCGACGGCAGGAACATTTCCGCCCCTCGGCGCGGCAACGACGTTCTGCTCGGTGTCGCGCCGTCGCGTCCGTGGTCTGATTTCTCATCACCACGCAATCGGCCAGCGTCTGCCGGCACTGTTGCCCCTCAAATCTTTCGGGATAGGCCGTTGGCTTTCCTCGCACAGGGCAAAGAACATGATGGCTGCTGGCTTGTTCCGCCGTTCGCCAGCATGATGCAGACAGGCCATCCCATCGCTGGCGAGGACTGGCCCGAACGTCACCGCTAATCAGCACCGTCAGCGCAAGCGACGGCCGGCCTGATCGAAGTGGAACAATCGCGCCGGGTCGAAGGTGATGCCCAGTTCGCTGCCCACGGCGCGGTTGTGCTCGCCAAACAGCCTTGCGGTCAGAAGGCCGTGATCCTCGGTATGGACATAGACAAGGGTTTCGCCGCCCAGCCGTTCGACATGGCTGACCGTGCCGCTGATCGCGCCCGGGATGTCGCCAAGACGCAATTCCTCGGGTCGGATGCCCGCGCTGTGCGAGGACAGGCCCAAGGCGCCGGATTTCAGGAAGTTCATCTGCGGCGAGCCGATGAACCCTGCCACGAAGGTATTGTCAGGGTCGTTGTACAACTCCATCGGGGCGCCGATCTGTTCGACCTGGCCTGCCCGCAGCACCACGATCTTGTCGGCCAGCGTCATGGCCTCGATCTGGTCATGGGTGACATAGACCATGGTCGCGCCCAGTTCGCGGTGAAGCTTGGCGATCTCGATTCTGGTCTGGACGCGCAGCGCGGCGTCCAGGTTCGAAAGCGGCTCGTCGAACAGGAAAAGCTTCGGGCGTCGCACGATGGCCCGGCCGATCGCGACGCGCTGGCGCTGCCCGCCGGAAAGCTCGGCCGGGCGGCGATCCAGAAGCGCGTCCAGCAACAGCATGGCGGCGGCGCGTTCGGTCGCTGCGCGGATTTCGGCCCGGGGGCGGCCCGCCTGCTTCAGCGCCAGCCCCATGTTGTCGCGAACCGTCAGGTGCGGGTAAAGGGCATAGGACTGGAAGACCATGGCGATCTCGCGGCGGGCGGGCGGCACGTCGGTGATGTCGCGCCCGTCCAGAGCCACGGTGCCGCCGGTGACATCCTCCAGCCCGGCGATCATCCGCAGAAGCGTGGATTTTCCGCAGCCCGAGGGGCCGACGAAGACACAGAATTCGCCATCCGCCACCCCAAGGTCCACGCCCTTGATCACCTCGACAGGGCCGAAGTTCTTCGTCACGCCGGAAAGACTTAGCTGGCCCATTCCACGTCCCTTACAGTGTCACGATCCGGCCGGTCCGCACGCTTTGATCCGCCGCAAGGCAGATGGCCAGCGAGCGCACGGCATCCTGCATATGGCGCGCAAGATCCAGATCCTCGGCGATGGCGCGGGCCATGAAGGCCTGTTCCCGGTCGCAGAGCTCCTGATGCCCCGGCTCGTCGGCCATGGACAGATCCTCATGTCCCAGGCCCACGCGGTGCACCCGGAGGGTCGAGGTCCGGGTATGGGTGTCGATGTCGTCCGACCGCGCGCTTTCGGGCATGCGGATCGAGACCGCGCCCCGGGGGCTGACCACATCCTTCACGAAGAAGGCGGTATCCGACATCATCGGCCCCCATCCCGCCTCGTACCAACCAAGCGAGCCATCCGTGAACAGAACCTGGAAATGGCCATAGTTGTACATGTCGGGCGCGATGTCATCGGCCAGCCGCAGGCCCATGCCGCGCACCTCGACAGGGGCGGCGTCGGTGATCTGCAGCATCACATCGACATAATGCACGCCGCAATCGACGATGGGCGGCGTCGTCTGCATCAGCGCCTTGTGCACCTCCCAGGTCGGACCCGAGCTTTGCTGGTTGAGGTTCAGGCGAAAGACATAGGGTCCGCCAAGCGCCCGCGCCTCGGCAATCAGGCGCTGCCAGCTTGGGTGATGGCGCAGGATATAGCCCACCACCAGCTTGCGGCCCAGACGAATGGCGGCATCGACGACGCGCTGCGCATCGGCAACGGTGGTAGCAAGGGGCTTTTCGACAAAGACATGGGCACCCGCCTCCATCGCCGCCACGGCATAATCGGCGTGGCTGTCGGAATAGGTGGCGATGCAGACCAAGTCGGGCTTCGTGGCGGCCAGGGCTTCGGCGTAATCCTGGAAAAGGGAATAGCCTTCCAGTCCTGCCGCCAGGGGCCGCGGGCCGCGGTTCACCAGCCCGACGATCTGACAGTTCGGATCCTTGTGATAGGCGAGCGCGTGGCTCTGGCCCATGTTGCCAAGGCCTGCGACAAGGACGCGGATCATTTGACGGCTCCTGCGGTGATGCCCCGGATCAATTGCCGGGAAAAGATCAGGTAAAGGACCAGCACCGGCAGGATCGCAAGCGACAGCGCTGCCAGAACGGCGTTCCAGTTCGACACGAACTGGCCCAGAAAGACCTGGCTGCCCAGGGTGATGGTCTTTGTGGATTCGGATGGTGCAAGGATCAGCGGAAACCACAGGTCGTTCCAGATCGGGATCATCGTGAAGACCGCCACCGTCGCCATGGCGGGCCTGACCAACGGCAGCACCAGCCGAAAGAAGATGCGGTATTCCGACAGCCCGTCGATCCGTCCGGCATTCTTCAGGTCGTCCGAGACGGATCGCATGAATTCCGACAGGATAAACACTGCCAAGGGAAGGCCTTGCGCCGTATAGACCAGAACCAAGGCGGTCAGCGTATTCACCAGCCCCGTCGCCACCATCATCTGCAGGATCGCCACCGTGCCCAGGCGGATCGGGATCATGATGCCAAGCGCCAGGTAAAGCCCCATCAGGGTGTTGCCCCGGAAGCGGTATTCCGACAGCGCGAAGGCCGCCATCGCGCCGAACAGCAGGACGCAGAACAGGCTGAGGCAGGTCACCACAAGCGAGTTCTGGAAATAGGCGACGAAGTCGCCCTGATTGGCCACGGTCCGATATCCTACAAGGTCGAAGCTTTCAGGCCCCGGCAGCGCCAGGGGCTGCGTGAAGATCGCCTTCTTCGACTTGAAGCTGTTCACCACCGTCACGAAGACCGGGAACAGCGCGATCAGTGTCCAGACGATCAGCACCGCATGGGCGGCAATGGCGCGGCCGGGGGAGTGGCGGGTCTGGCTCATGGCTCTGCCCTCAGAACTGATAGCGGCGCAGCCGCGTCTGGATCAGGAAAAGATAGAGGCAGACGCCGACCAGGATGATACCGAACATTGCCGTGGCGATGGCCGCCCCCATATGCGGATCGCCAAGCTGCAACTGGAAGCCGAAAAAGGTGCGATAAAGAAAGGTGCCCAGGATATCGGTGGCGAAATTCGGCCCGGCCAGGGCGCCCTGGCTGACATAGATCAGGTCGAAGGCGTTGAAGTTGCCGACAAAGGTCAGGACCGAGATGATGCCGATGGCGGGCAGGATCAGTGGCAGCTTGATGCGCCAGAACTGCGACCAGCCGGTGATCCCGTCCATCTCGGCCGCTTCGATGATCTCATCCGGGATGGACAGCAGCGCGGCATAGATCAGCATCATCGGAATGCCGACGAACTGCCAGACAGAAATCAGCGCCAGCGTCGTCAGCGCATATTCCTCTTTTCCAAGCCAGGGGGCGAACAGGCTTTTCAGCCCGACCATGTCCAGCAGGTCCGGCGCGATCCCCCAGAGCGGCGAAAGGATCAGCTTCCAGATGAAGCCCACGACGACAAAGCTGAGGATGGTCGGGATGAAGATGGCGGTGCGGTAGAAGGCCGAAAAACGAAGCCTGGGCAAGGACAGAAGCGCGGCCAGCAGGATGCCGATCGGGTTCTGCACCAGCATGTGGACGGCAAAGAACCACAGGTTGTTGCCAAGAGCATTCCAGAACGCCGCTGACCAGCGGGGATCGCCGAACAGGGTGCGAAAATTCTGCAGGCCCACGAAGCCCGTTCCGCCGTCGGTCCTTGTGAACAGCGACAGGTTCAGCGTGCTGAACAGGGGCAGGATCATGATCGCGCTGTAGACCAGAACCGCCGGTGCCAGAAACACGGCGATGTGCCAGCGGACGGGCCGTTTCTTCGCCATGATCGCACCCCTTGAAAGCAAACATTCTCTGCGGAAAAAGGCCGGGACCTCAGCCCCGGCCTTCCGAAGTGCGGAAAGCCCGATCTTGCGGCTTACTGCGCCTTCTGCGGTTCATACCAGGAGGCCAGCCCTTCCTGCAGGCGCTTGGCCGCGTCTTCCGGCGTCTCGGCGCCCCGGACCACGTTGGCCGAAGCGTTCCAGGTTTCGTTTTCCAGGTTCGGCGTGCCGCGCGACAGGATCTGGTAGGTGGACCGGATCGTCGGCTGGCACTTCTCGCGCCACGAGACGAATTCCTTGGCCAGCGGATCTTCCATCTCGACCGCGGTCGAATTCAGAGAGAAGAAGCCCGGCAGCGCGTTGGCATAAAGCGTGGCGAATTCCGGCGAGCCGACCCATTCAAGGAACTTCTTTGCTTCCTCGGGGTGGCCGGTCTTGGCGTTCATGCCAAGCGCGATGTCGGTGTGGTCCGAGATATAGCACTCGTCCCCTGCCTTCGGCACAGGCGGCGGGAAGGCGCCCATGGTGAAGGAAACCTGCGGGTTGAACACCCCGATTTCCCACGAACCCGTCGGATAGATCGCGGCGCGGCCCAGGGTGAACAGGTTCTGGCTGTCAGGATAGGTCTGCGCCTCGAAGCCGTCGCCCAGGTAATCCTTCCACTTCGCCAACTGGACGAAAGGCGCGACCCAGGGCTCGTCGGTCAGCTTCTGCGTGCCCTCGATCAGCGCCTTGCGGCCTTCCTCGCCCTTCCAATAGTTCGGGCCGATGTTCTGATAGCCCATGGTCGCGGCTTCCCACTGGTCCTGGGTGCCCATGGCCATCGGAATATAGGTCCCGTCCTCCTTGATCTTGTCCAGAACGGCGAAGAATTCCTCCTCGGTCGTCGGCGGCTCGATCCCGAGTTCCGCAAAGGCATCCGCATTATAGAGGAAACCGTGGATCACCGAAGCCATCGGCACGCAGAACGTGGCTGCGCCGTCGTCGGTCTGCCATGCGGACTTCGCCACATCCGAGAAATTCGCCATGGACGCAAGCGAGGTCAGATCGGCAAGCTGGCCCTTGTTGTAAAGCTCCAGCGAGGCGTCAAAGGGGCGGCAGGTGATCAGGTCGCCCGCCGAACCTGCGTCCAGCTTGGAATTCAGTACGGCATTGTAATCGGCCGGGGCACTGGGGGAAAAGGCCACCTTGATGCCGGGATTGGCCGCTTCGAACGCCGGGATCAGCGTTTCCTGCCAGATGGTGATGTCATCGTTGCGCCAGCTTTCGATGGTCAGCGTGACATCCTCGGCCCAAGCGGCTCCGCCCAGCACCGTGCCTGCCAGAAGGGCCGTTCCGAGGGTCTTTTTCATCGTCATCTCCCTGTGAAGGACACTGTCGCGCCCGTTGACTATGGTTCCGTCGCGGTCAGGCTTTCTGCAGCAGGGGCGCCAGATGGCCGCCGCTTTGCCGCAGCGCCTGTTCCGCATCATGCGGCGTGCGACCCTGCGCCACCAGGATCGCCCGTTTCACCCCGCCTTCGGACCGCGCCAGGGCGGCCCTGGCCGTGTCTTCATCGACGCGGGCCACGCCCGCCACGATCCGTGCGGCACGGCCGACCAGCTTGGCGTTGTCGGCCTGCACATTGACCATGTAGCCGTCATGCACATGCCCAAGCGCGATGCCCACCAGCACCGACACAAGGTTCAGCGCAGCCTTTTGCGCCGTTGCCGCGCCGAGCCGCGTCGAGCCCGCCACCAGTTCTGCCGCAGTCGCCAGATGCATCGCGATGTCCGCCTGCTGCAAAAGCGGCGAGGGGGCCACATTGGCCAGGCCGACCACGGTGACACCAACGGCCTTGGCGGCGTCCGCCACCGCTAAGGAATAGGGTGTGCTGCCTGATGCCGAGACGACGATCAGCACATCGCCGTTGGACAGACCGCTGCGCCGGAAATCCTCGGCCCCGGCAGATGTGTCATCCTCGACATCGCCAGGCATGTGCGAAAGCGCAGACAGGCCGCCGGCGAAAAGGATGGGTGTGCGGTCGGGGGGGATGCCGAAGGTGCCGGCCAGTTCCAGCGCGTCGGCAAGAGCCATCAGGCCCGAGCTTCCCGCCCCGGCATATCCCAGCCTGCCGCCCCGCCGCAGGGCCGCCGCAGCGACTTCGGCTGCCGCCTCGATCGCGGGAAAGGCTGCGGAAAGGCTCTGGATGGCATCGCTCTGCGCCTGCACGAAAAGCGCGCCGATCTGGGCTGCGGGTCGCAGATGCAGCCCGTCGGCCTGAGGATGGCGCTGTTCGGTAGGACGAGAGTCCATGTGATTCCTCCTCTGGCCAGAGGATGCCAAACCAATACCTTCTGTAAAGTCTCTTGTCTGAAGATTGCTTAAAGGTGGCGTTTGTTCGGTTTGGCAAGATTTCACCTTCCGATTGGCATTGCGCTGGTATTATTGTGGCGGCAGGAGAATCTCATGTCGCTTTATCTGAGCTCTGGCGAGGGTGGCACGGGGTGGCGCGCAGCCCTGGGTCTTGCCGGATCCTCGCTCGACCGGGCCGTCGCGCTTGCCCTTGATCTGGCGCAGGCGTCATGACGCAGGATCCGTTCAGCCCCGAGGGTTTCGAGGAGACTGGCCGAGGCCCGCTTTATCTGCAGTTGCAGCGCCGCATCGCGGATGCCATCGCCTCGGGCCAGCTACGCCCCGGCGACAGCCTGCCGCCGGAACGCGAGATGGCAAGCCTGACCGGCCTGTCGCGGGTGACGGTGCGCAGGGGCGTGCAGGAACTCGTAGCCTCGGGGCAACTTGTGCAGCGGCGCGGATCGGGGACGTTCGTCGCGCGAAAGATGGAAAGGCTGGAACAGGCACTTTCGTTGCTGACCTCGTTCACCGAGGACATGGCCCGGCGCGGCCGTTCGGTCGAAAGCCGCTGGCTCCGGCGCGGGCTTTTCGCGCCCACCCCCGAGGAAATGATGGCCCTCGGTCTTGGCTCCGTCGACCGGGTGGCGCGTCTGGAAAGGGTGCGCCTTTCCGACGGGGTTCCCTTGGCCATCGAGCGCGCATCTCTCTTGCAGCAGGTCCTGCCCCAGCCCGAAGCAGTGGAAGACTCGCTGTATGAAGTTCTCGAGGAGCGGGGCTTGCGGCCCGTGAGGGCCGTACAACGCATTTCCGCCACCAATCTGGGCGAGGAGGATGCAGGCTTCCTGCATGTCACGCCGGGGGTGGCCGGACTGAGGATGGAGCGCATTTCCTACCTGCCCTCCGGGCAGGTGATCGAGTTTACCAGGTCGCTTTATCGCGGTGACGCCTATGATTTCGCAGTGGAGCTGAAATCGGCCGCCGCCACGGACGGGAGGCCCGCATGACCCAAAGCCATATGGCGCGAGAAGTCGCCGAAATTCCCGAAGCTGCACGCCGCTTCCTGGACGGCAGCCGGGACGCCGTGCGGGCGGCAGCGGCGGCGATGCGCGAAAGGCGGCCCGTCGTGGTGACGACCGTCGCGCGCGGTTCCTCCGATCATGCGGCCACTTACCTGAAATATGCCATCGAACTGGAACTGGGCCTTCCTGTCGCCTCGCTCGGGCCCTCGATCGCCTCGATCTATCGGCGTTCGATGTATCTGGCGCAGGCGACCTGCATCGGCATTTCGCAATCGGGCCGCAGCCCCGACATCGTCGAGATGGTTCGCAGCGCCGACCAGGGGGGCGCGCTGTCGATCGCCATCAGCAATGCCCCCGACAGCCCCTTGGCCGAGGCTTCGGCCCATTCGCTGCCGCTGCTGGCCGGTATCGAGCAAAGCGTGGCCGCCACCAAGACCTTCGTCACCAGCGTGCTGGCAGGCCTGGCGCTGCTGGGCGAATGGGGTCAAAACGCAACTCTTTGCCGTGCCGTGGCAGAGTTGCCCGAGGCTTTCGCCAAGGCGCTGGAGTGCGATTGGTCACCCCTTTCGGAACGCCTGTCGCGGGCCAGTTCGGCCTATGTCCTGGGTCGTGGCCCCACCTTGGCCATCGCCAACGAGGCCGCGCTCAAGCTGAAGGAAACCTCGGGGCTCCATGCCGAAAGCTTCAGCGCGGCCGAGGTCCTGCATGGGCCGGCAGCCATCGTGCTGCCCGGCTTTCCGGTGCTGGCCCTGGGCGTTGCGGATGCTGCCCTGCCGCAGCTTGTAGCCACGGCTGAACGCCTGGCCGGGCAGGGGGCCGATGTCTTCCTGACCGGGGCCGAGGCCAAGGGCGCAGTGACGCTGCCTTCCGTGCCGGACCTGCACCCGATTGTTGCGCCCCTGGTGCTTGCGGTTTCGTTCTATGCCTGCGTCGAAGGATTGGCGCGGCGGCGCGGCTTTGATCCCGATGTGCCTCCGCATCTGCGGAAGGTGACGGAAACCATCTAGCGGGCCGCGCCCTTCAAGCTGTTCTGGCCTTGCGCGAATTTTCGGCGCAGAGGAGTTCCTGACCCGTGGCTGTCGTGGTCGGTGGCGGATTGCGGCCTTGCTGCCATTGCGGGCCAGATGTTGAGCGATTCACGCGGCTCCTGAGCGAAAGAGATGGACCTGCCGCAGTTTGGTGCCGCTCCTTTGACAGCATACTGTGCGGCAAAGGAGATAGATCATGGGCACAAGCAGGACGGATGGATTTCGCAAGGATGCTGTGCGAATTGCGCTAAGGAGCGAGCTATCGCGGTGTCCGGTCGCGGGGGACTTGGGGATCGGCATGTCGATCCTGAACAGGCGGGCGAACACGCACCGCGACACGGGTGTGGCATTCGCCGATGATCGCGAGCTTGCACGCGAGAACGAGTGGCTTCGGCGCGAGATCCGCATCTTCAAGGATTTGAGCCGGACCAGAAAACGGCCCGGTGGACTGTTTTTCCGACGAACAAGATCATCTAGCTTTATGCCACCGGGCTGGCGGCGCGCGACATCCGGGTCCATTTGCTTGACCTTCATCGCCTGAAGGTCGCGCCTGCCCTGGTCAGCCGTGTCCCCGACGCCGTTCTGGAGGAGGTTCGGGAATGGCAGAACCGGGCCTTGGACCGGACGTATTCGATCCGTCGTCCAGAAAACGGAGCCCCACCCCGTTTTCTGATCCTCCTCCATCTTCGACGCCTTGCGGATAAAGGTCCGGGATGCCGACAGCCGCACGGTCAAGAACAAGGCCGTCCATGTGGCCCTTGGTGTCGCCCACGACGATTTGCAGCCCGCGATCAGCTGGCCATGATGTTCGGCAATCGCTTCGGCGCTAAACCGCATGGACCGGGCCAGATACACAAAGATCAGGACATTCCAATTTTCATCGTCTTTTTCTCGTTTCGGCATTAGCTTACATAAAATAGCAAAACGTCCACAAAACCTCCCTTGAGTCTTATGCCTGTCACCCTTCAGCCTGGCCAACATCTGCTCTCGGCCGCCATTGCCGCAGCCAGCCGCATCGCGGCAGAAACGGGCGAGCTGCCGCGTTTGAAAGTCGTGGCCAAGGCACTTGGCGTCGAGAAGGAAGCGCTGAAAACGGTCATCTTCGACCGGGATCATCTTCTGGTGGTCATGGCCGATGTGGCCTTGCAACGATTGCTGCACACGATCACGTGCGAGATTGCCTTCTGTTCCTCGCCGGTCGACCAGCTGGAGGCGATCGCTGTCGCTTATGTCGACTGGGCCTGCCTCTACCCCCAGGAGTTCCGGCTTGTCGGAGAGATGCCTGCCAGCCTGTTCGAAGCTCATCCGCGCCTGCTGCAATATGAGCAATCGGTCCATGATCTCGTCCTGAAGATCCTGCAGCGTGCGCAGCACGATGGCTATCTGGATCCGGATGAGGACCTGGTCATGCTGCGGGCGATGAGCCACACCTATCTCTACGGCGTCATCACCAAGATGATGCTCGGCGATCTGGCCCGCTGGACGCCCGGCATCAGCGATCAGGACGCCGCGCGGACCGCGGTGCGCCTGTTCAACAGAAAACTGTTCAAGCCCGGAGACTTCTCCTCCGTTGCCAGACGGGCAGGGGCAGGGTCTCGTCCGCGCCTCAGACCTGTATGACCGCGCGTTCGCTGATCCGGGCGAAGGGTGATCGGCGTGCTTTCACGCAACGCCGTACAGCAACGCCAGGGCAGGCAGCCAGGCGGTAAGGATACCGCTTGCCAGGGTGGCGACAGCAGTTTCGCGGCCAAGCGGCAGCCTGAGCGCGAGAAGCAGGAAGTACAAGAACCATAGCGCGGACCAGCAGGCCCAAGACACACCCAGCCACATCGCCATTCCATCACCGGCGTGCCGCAGGGCGCCCACAGCTTCGGGCAGAACCGAAATGGACACGAGCAGGCTGAACCATCCCAGCCCGCGGCCGTCCGAACCCGTCAGGCGGTTTACGCCGACCCAAAGATAGGTGATGCTGAACAACAGCGTCAGCGCTGCGGTCTTGACGGCTGCCGGCGTGTCTGCCCCGAACATGACCAGCAGCGCCACGGCGCCAGTAATGAACGCCGCGGCAAGATTGATGACCACGATCTCACCTTCCGAGATGCGGTTCATCATCCACAGCCCGTTGAGTGTCAGGACGGCGCCGACAAAAAGAAGCGAAAGCGGAAGAAGCATCAGGCGCTTTCGATCGCCAAGTTGCAGACCGAACGTGCAGTCCAGAACGTTACTGACATGGGCATGGCATCCTACTCCCGGATGCCCTCGCCTACGGCAAAGCACAGGAGAGATTTATGCAGAAATTCTCCATGATGAATGTGGCGCCCGTATAAAGTCTCAGGGACATGCGGCGGCTGCTCTCATGCAAAGTGGTTTGACGATGATGGGGGAACCGGAGTCCCGCCAACCGACCTCTACTGACACAACGCGCGGAAAGCGGCCCGACGGAGGCGCGGCACGAGTTGCAGGACATCCTGCGGGGGCGGCCGTTCGTCGCCGGTTAGAAGTGCCGCATCATCGGCGCGCGGGCACCTGGCTTACAGTCCTTGGTAATGCCCGCTACGGCGGCCTAGAATATCCTCGGCTCGATTTCGCGAGGGTCGGTAACATCCACATGCCAGAACTGCACCGCACCTTCGGGTAAACTCGCCAGGATCCGCTCCAGGTCGGCCTTGTTCATGTAGCGACGCAGGGACCAAGCGGTCGCCTCGATGGCATTGTCTGGCGTGAGATTGTGGTTCTGCCTGACCTTCTTCACCTCTCGCACCAGGGCTTCTCGCTCTACGAAAGGCAAAGGGCGGGTTTGAACCTGCCATCCGGCAACAAAGATCGCGCGCGGGACCGCGGGCAGGACCGATGCGAAATCCAGCCCTTGCTGGGCGGTGAGCCGCCGCCGAAAGACCTGCAACACCCCATCCATCGCGGTATACGCCGAATTCTCGGAGGTGAGGTCCATGCGATCCCGTAGATCATCCAGTATCGCTCGCCATTCCTTTGACGCATGACGGTAGGTCCAAGGCATCGGCATGGTTGTCGCCTATTTTCTGTCGGGTCGGACATCATGCGACCCTAGCTCACGGCGGCTGCTTTGTCCCACAAGGCAGACGCGGCCTGGGCGCCTGACCCGCCAGCATCATCAGGAGAGAGACGGCCATGTGCGAAGACGGGTTTCGATCCGCCCCTGCGGATCACCCGGGTGACAGCAAACGGCACCGGCGGTTTCGACCTGGTGAGGGAACGCACCATATCGGAAATACGTCTCGTCAGAAGCCGACCATGGTGGACCGAGAAGACCCCTGCACTCGTCAAGAGGACGCGATAGATGATGAGAGATGGATTTCTGCCAAGGCTCATGCTCGTGACCCTTGCTGCGATCCTGGTCGCCCTGGTCTGGCGCGGCGTTCCCCTGCTGGAACTGGCCCTGCGGGAGCCCACGGGGCAGCCGAGGGTCGTCGTGCCTCGCGGCGACCTGGCGCCGGCCGAGCAGACAACCATCGCCATCTTCGAGAAAGCCAAGAACAGTGTCGTCTCGATCACCACCGAAAGCCGCGTGGTCGATTTCTGGACCCGCAACGCTTATGACGTTCCGCGCGGCAGCGGCTCGGGGTTCATCTGGAATGCGCAAGGCCATGTGGTGACCAACAACCACGTCATCGAGGGCGCAACCGGAGCAATGGTGCGGCTTGCCGACGGCCGCGCTTATCCCGCCCGCCTTGTGGGGGCGGCGCCCGAACATGACCTGGCGGTGCTTCACATCGAGGCGGGGTCCGAGCAGCCCCTGCCGCTGGCCGTCGGGATCAGCGAGCACCTGCAGGTCGGCCAAGGCGTCTTCGCCATCGGCAATCCCTTCGGTCTCGACTGGTCGCTGACCACGGGGATCGTCTCTGCCCTGGATCGGGAGCTTCCCGGCGAGCGCGGCGCGATGATCCGCGGCCTGATCCAGACCGACGCCGCCATCAACCCCGGTAATTCCGGGGGGCCGCTTCTGGACAGCGCCGGGCGGCTGATCGGCGTCAACACCGCTATCTACAGCCCTTCGGGGTCGAGTGCCGGGATCGGCTTCGCTGTTCCGGTGGACACGGTGAACAGGGTCGTGCCGCAGTTGATCGCCACGGGCCGTTATGCGCCGCCCGTGCTGGGCGTCGCGCATGATCCGCGCGGCGATGCCCTGCTGGCGCGCGCCGGAATGACGGGGGTGATGGTTCTGGATGTCACGCCAGGCAGCCCCGCGGATGCAGCAGGCCTCAGGCCGGCAAGGATCACGCGCGACGGACGGTTGAGCCTGGGCGACGTGATCGTCTCCCTTGACGGTGCCGCGGTGAAAAAGTCCGAAGACCTGCGGGCTGCCCTCGACATGCGGCAGGCAGGTGACGCAATCAAACTGGGAATCATGCGAAACGAACGCAGGATCGAGGTCGAGGTGACCTTGGCTGCCGGGCAGTGACGATGCGCCAGGCGTGGACATTCAAGAGTGCTTGCCGCAGCCCTGCCACTTGCTCTTTTTCCCGCTTCGATCCACAAGCGAACATTCGCGAAACGCTGGACCATTTCTTGTGTCTGACCGCTCCGCGTATCTGATGCGAACATGATCTGCCGGTGTGCCGAGCGGCAGTACGGCGCAATGCCATCCCTGACCGTTGGCTCAGGGCCGCTGTCCACGCTGCACTGCATCCGCGGTGGTACCAGCAATCATCGGTGAGAGGGTATCAAGCCGTCTGAAAGGTTTGTGCTCGCGTCTCTGCCGCACGTCATGCGGGAAGGCGATGACTTTCGCTCGGATGCTTGTGATGGCGGATTGCGAGGCGCCTGTGTTAGAGCCAATGGACGCGCCGAGGGCGCGTGGAGGACAGAACCGTGGATGAGCTGACCCTATCGAGCCGCAGCCGCATTTTCCCCGGCGATAGCGAGATGGCTGCGCTCATGCGCGCCAAGGACTGGAGCGCGACGGACCTTGGCGATCCCGAGCAATGGCCGCAGGCGCTGAAGGTCGCGGTTGGCATCCTGCTGACCTCGCGCTTCGAGATGTGGCTGGGTTGGGGTCCTGAGGTCAATTTCCTCTATAACGACGCCTATCGGCCGACGCTGGGCCTCAAGCATCCGGATTCCCTGGGCATGCCGACACGCGAGTTGTGGGCCGAGATCTGGGACGATGTCGAACCCCGGGTCCGAAGCGTTTATGACCAAAGCAAGGCGACATGGGACCGCGCCCTGCGCCTGATCCTGCAGCGCAATGGCTATCCCGAAGAAACCTACCACACCTTTTCCTACAGCCCAGTCCTGGGCGAGGATGGGAAAGCCGCCGGCCTGCTGTGTGCGGTGTCCGAGGAAACGCTGCGCGTCATCACCGAACGACGCATGGAAACTCTTCGGGTGTTGTCGGCCCGGCTTGCGGGGACGACGGACCGGAACTCGGTCTTGGCGGCGGCTCGGGCGGCCCTGAGCGAGAACCAGCACGACCTGCCGTTCACGCTGACCTACCTGGCGGATGACGCTGCGCCCGGCCCGGCCTTCTCCACCGGCCTGCCCGATGGCTTCGATCCGCAGGTCATCCGCCGAATGCTGCACCTGGACAGCGAGGCTCCGCAGCCGTTGCTCGCGCCCTTGCCCCACGATGCCTGGGACCGCCCGCCCACCCAGGCCGTTGTCGTCCCGCTGACGGGGCAGGGCACCGGCTCCGATCTGGGGGCGATGCTGGTTGGTCTGAACCCGCTGCGGCCCTTCGACCAGGATTATGGCGATTTCCTGAAGCTTGTGGCCGGCCAGATCGCGGCGGGGCTGTCCGGCGCGGCGACCTACGAGTCCGAGCGGCGCCGCGCCCAGTCACTTGCCGATGCATTGCGCATGCGCCAGGACGCCGCCGCTGCGCTGGAGCAGGCGAACGCCATCCTCAGTTCCGAGATCGACAAGCGCACGGCCGAGCGTGACCGCCTGCGCGCCCTGTTCCAGCATGCGCCCAGCTTCATGTGCGTGCTGAGCGGTCCTGACCATGTCTTCGAGTTTGCAAACGAGGCCTATCTGCAACTGGTCGGGCATCGCGATCTGGTGGGCAAGTCCATTCGCGAGGTCCTGCCCGATATCGAGGGCCAGGGATATTTCGAGCTTCTGGGCACTGTTTATCGCACGGCCGAACCCTTCATCGGCCGGGAACTGCCCGTCACGGTCCAGCGCGGCCCGGGAGCGCCGGGCGAGGAGCGCTTTGTCAACCTGGTCTATCAGCCGATCCTGGACGATGCGGGCCGCGTAAGGGGGATCTTTGCGGAAGGGCACGATGTCACTCACCGCAAGCGCGCCGAGGAGGCGTTGCGCGCGCTGAACGATACCCTGGCCGCGCAGGTCGAGGCGCGCACCCATGAGCGCGACATGACGTGGCGGATCAGCGAGGATCTGTTCCTGATCTGCACCCCGGACGGCGTCCTGCAAAGCGTCAACCCGGCCTGGCTGACGGCCTTGGGCCATGCACCGCAGGACTTGGTGGGCACCCGCCTGGACGCGCTGGTCCATCCCGACGACGTCGTCGTGACGGTTGAAGGGGGCCGGGCACTGGCGCGCGGGCAGGTGCTGCGCGACCTCGACCTGCGGCTGCGCTCCAGGGATGGAGAGTTTCGCTGGTATTCGTTGACCTGCGTGCCCGAGGGCGGCCGGATCTATGGCGCCGGGCGCGATGTCACGGCCCGAAAGTCGCTGGAGGAACAACTGCGCCGCTCCCAGAAGATGGAGGCCCTGGGGCAACTGACCGGTGGCGTGGCGCATGACTTCAACAACCTGTTGCAGGTGATCAGCGGCAACCTGCACCTGCTGTCCAAGGACGTCGCGGGCAACGAACGGGCGGAAACGCGGGTGCAAAACGCCCTGGCGGGGGTCATGCGGGGATCGAAGCTTGCTTCGCAGTTGCTGTCCTTCGGCAGGCGCCAGCCGCTGGAGCCCAAGGTGGTCAATCTGGGGCGCTTCCTGCAAGGCATGGACGACATGCTGTGCCGCACCCTGGGCGAGGAGATCGAGTTGAAGACCGTCGTCGCCGCCGGGTTGTGGAACACCCTGGTCGATCCCAACCAGATCGAGAATGCGGTGCTGAACCTGGCCATCAATGCGCGCGACGCCATGGCCGGGCAGGGCCACCTGACGATCGAGGCGACCAATGCCTCGCTGGACGATGTCTACGCGAGCAACAACGACGCCACGCCCGGCGAACATGTGCTGATCGCCGTCACGGACACCGGCACAGGAATGGATGCGGAGATCCTCGACAAGGTGTTCGAGCCGTTCTTTTCCACAAAGCCCGAAGGCAAGGGGACCGGCCTGGGCCTGTCAATGGTGTACGGACTGGTCAAGCAGTCGAACGGCCACATCATGATCTACAGTGAGGTGGGCCACGGCACCACGGTCAAGATTTATCTGCCGCGGAACATCGCGTCCGAGGATGTGCTGACCGACCTGCGCAGCCAGCCCGTGCAGGGCGGAACCGAAACCGTGCTGGTGGTCGAGGACGACGACGAGGTGCGCGACACAACCGTGGCGCTGCTGACCGACCTTGGCTATCGGACCTTGCGCGCACGCGATGCGGCAAGCGCGTTGCAGGTGGTGGAAAGCGGCGCGCCCATCGACCTGGTGTTCACGGATGTGGTGATGCCCGGTTCCCTGCGCAGCACCGAGCTGGCGCGGATGGCCCGGGAACGGCTGCCCGGCGTGGCGGTGCTGTTCACCTCGGGCTACACGGCAAATTCCATCGTCCATTCCGGACGGCTGGATCCTGGGGTGGAACTGCTTCCCAAGCCCTATTCCCGCGAAACGCTGGCCCGCAAGATCCGGCACGTGCTGGCCAATCAGCAGCATGCCAATGGCGTTGCCGGGCGGCAGGCAACCTTGGCCATTGAGCACCGCGATGGCTCGCGGGCCGCCTCTGCCGCTGAGGCGCTCAATATCCTGCTGGTGGAGGACGATGATCTGATCCGGCTCGGCACGGCGGACATGCTGGAGTCACTGGGCCATTCGGTCGTCGCTGTCGGGACCGGGGCGCAGGCCTTGGCCCGCTTGTCACCCGATCTGGACATACTGATGACCGATCTGGGCCTGCCGGACATGAACGGCAGGGATCTTGTGGCGGCTTGCCGCCGCCAGCTGCCGGACCTCCGCGTGGTCCTGGTCACGGGCGATCCAGGGGCGGCTGGCGAGGTAGAGAATGCCATCGCGGTGATCAAGCCCTATGTGGAAGCCGATCTGGAGCGCGCATTGGCGGCCCTGTCCGACAAGGGGCGATAGCACGTCCTGTCCGCATCAGGTTCATCTGGGCCGCAAGCACGCCGCGAAGATCCCTTGTCTGACTTCGGCCTTATTCGCCTTTATCAGCAAGAAAGCCTCTTGCAAGCATGCCGAAGGCTTCAAGGGCCTTGGGCAGGGCGGCGCCTGGATCAGAACTGGTTGCGACCCACAAGGCGGCATTGAGTGCGGCGCCGTTCAACAGACGCGCTGCCGCATCAATGTCGACAGCCTTGACGATGCCGGACTGCGAAAGCTGCCCTAGAGCCCGGCGCGTGTCTTCAAGGCAGGCGTTCTGACTCGGCCAGAGAGAGGGATCCCCGAGGAAAGCTGGGCCGTCCAACAGCACGATTCTCTGGATTTCCGGGTCGAGAGCAGCCTCGATGTAGCTTGCGCCTTGTGCCTCGAGCGCGGCCCATCCCTCTCCGGCATCGGCTCCGGCCGCTGCGGCCCGCGCCGCCATTTCGCCGTCAAGCTGCTCCACCACTGCCGCAAGCAGGCCTGTCTTGTCGCCGAAGTGATGATAAAGCGCGCCGCGTGTCAGGCCCACGGCCGCCGTAAGGTCATCCATGGAAGCCCCCGCAAAACCCTTTTCTGCAAAGGCCTTGCGCGCTGAAGCGAGAAGCTTTGCACGGGTCTCGCCAATCATTTCCGCTCGGGTTCTCTTGGGCATCCCACTCATCCAGGCAGCTTCCATGCGTGCCGTGCATTGACATACGTCATGTATGTAAAATAGACATACGAACCGTATATATCATCACCTCCAGCCCGTGAAGGCTGGTATGCCGATCAGGATCATGAAGTGACCAAACCCACACCCGTTGCCCCTGGCAATCGCCATGCCCTTTACGAAGCGCATGGCTACTCTGCTGCCATCCGTTCCGGCGACCTGCTGTTCGTTTCAGGGCAGGTCGGAAGTCGCGAGGATGGCAGTCCGGAGCCTGACTATTCGACGCAGGTCAGGACGGCATTTGCCAATCTCGAGGCTGTCCTGAGCGCAGGTGGCTGCACCTTCCAGGATATTGTTGATGTCACCAGCTTCCACACTGATCCGGAAAGGCAGTTCGAGGCTTTCATGAAAGTAAAGAACGAAGTCTTCCCTGAAGCACCCTATCCGAACTGGACCGGCATCGGGGTGAATTGGCTGTCTGGGTTCGACTTCGAGATCAAGGTTATTGCCCGAATTCCGGCCACCCCGACCGCCTAGCTGCAAAGCCAGTTTTCAGCGACCTTCATCAGCGGCTTCTGCAGCACGCACACGGGCATAAAACGGCGGCCTGGAGATGCCGAGCATCAGCCAGCCGCCAACAAGGCATCTGCCTGGAGAGGCGGACGAGATGAAGATCCCGTGGCATGAGGGGATCGGCATGTCCCTGTTTGTGAAGTGTAACGAGGCCGGCAAATTCGTCTGGCCAGCTCAGCCGCGGGCGGGGCTCTCGCCCCATCGGCGGTATGGCCGGGCTATCTTCCGGGACCGGACAGCTTGCCGGCCGAAGCCCGACTTCTGATCGCGGGAAAGGTGGGCCAGTCTTCGCCCCCCGCCTGCGAAGCGCGTCGCGCAGGGTCGCGCCCTCAGGCCACGCGCAATCGAAAGTTGCATTATTTCCAGCAATGAAGCCGCCCTTCGCGCCGCTTGGAAAAGCCGGGTCCAAGCAGCTTGACCGCAAACATGTTCCATTCCTCGGAACGATGTGCCAATAATCGGGACGGGAGAGGAGAATCACCATGCGTTTTCTGAAAGCAGGCTGTCTGGCGATGGGCTTGGCCATGGGGGCAACGATGCCCGCCGGTGCCATGACCCTGATCTACGGAGAGGCGGGACCCAACCGGGGGGTGAGGGCCGAGGCGACCCAGTGGTTCGTCGACCAGGTCGCGGAACGGACCGGCGGTGAACTGACCATCGACGTGAACTGGGGCGGGGCCCTGTTTTCGGAAAAGGCGGCGGTCCAGTCGCTGCGTGACGGCGTGGCCGACATGGGCTCGGTCATCGGCGTCTATTTCCCGCAGGACATGATCGCCTATGGCCTGGCCGACCTGCCGATCCCGAACCCCGACCCCTGGGTCGGCATGAAGGCCGTCGACCGGCTGATGCGCGAGAACGAGCAGATCCGCGAAAACCTGGCCCGGCAGAACCTAGTCTATATCGGCACCTATACCACCTCGGCCGTGCAGGTCGGCTGCAAGGGCAAGACGATCACGACGCTGGACGACGTCAAGGGCGTCAAGATCCGCGGCGTGGGCGCTTATGGCAAGGTCTTCCACGACCTGGGCGCGACCCCCGTCGACATGTCGGTCTACGAGGCCTATCAGGGCCTGGACACCGGGCTGATCGACTGCACGCAGACCTATCCTTATCTGGTCGAGGCGCTGAAGTTCGACGAGGTCTTCGACAGCTATACCGAGATCGATTTCGGCCAGATCGGCGCCCTCGGCATCATGATGAACAAGGACAGCTTCGACATGCTGCCCCCCGAGCAGCAGCAGGCCCTGCTGACCGCGGGCGAGGGGCTGGCCGACGAATTCGGGCGGATCCTGACGGATGCGAACCAGCGGTCCGTCCAGATCCTCAAGGACAAGCAGGTTCCGATCGTCAAGATCTCTGATCAGGACCGCGCCCGCCTGGCCGAGCTGGGCGACAAGTATGTCGAGGAATGGATCGGGCGGGCCGATGCGGCCGGTCTGGATGGCCGCGCCCTGGTGGACGAATACACCGCCCTGATCGCCGAATACACCAAGGTGCGCGACGAACAGGGGTATCCCTGGGCCACGAAGGCCGACTGACCGGCCGGTTTCGGCTGTTCCGGGGACGCCGCGCCGACCCGCGCCCGCGTCCCCGGCAACCTCGCCTGGTCCGAACTTGACCAAAGTCCCGACCGTCTTGCCACGTGCCCAATCCGGGAGGTGCGGCCATGAAGGCCATCGAACGTATCATGCTTGAATTCGCCGTGGTGTCTGCCCTGGCCCTGGCCCTGGCGATCACCGCCAATGTCATCGGCCGCCAGATCCTCGGCTGGAGCGTCCCCGACATCGTCATCATCGTGCGCGAGCTGATGATCCCGACCATCATCTTCCCGTTGGGCGTGGCAACCGCCGGGCGCGCCCATATCGCAGTCACCTTCCTGACCGACCGCATGTCGCCCCGCGCGCGTGGCCAGCTGATCATCATGGGCTGGTTCGTGGCGCTTCTGGCGATGCTGCCGCTGATCTACGCCAGCTGGCGCAACTTCTCGGGGTCCTGGATATCGGGCGAGTTCTACGACGGGCTTCTGGGCATTCCCCGCTGGCCGATGAAGCTGGCCTTCCTTCTGGGCCTGATCGTGATGGTCATCCGCCTTGTCCTGGTCGCGCTGAGCGACATCGCCGAACTGCGCCGGACCGGCACCGTTTCCGACGGCGGCCACATCACAGAGGAGTCTGTCTGAGATGGATGCTTCCACCATCGGGCTTGTGGCCTTCGGCCTGGTCATCGTCCTTCTGGCCCTGCGCGTGCCGATCGCCTTCGTGCTGGCGGGCGTCGCCACCGTCGGCACCTTCATGATCTATGCGTTTCGCAGCGGCAGCTTCATGCCGGAACGCGCGGTCAACCCCACCTCGTCGATGGTCGTGAACAGCTTCTTCGAACTGATCCATTCCTACGACCTGTCGATGATCCCGCTGTTCGTGGCCCTGGGCAACATCGCCTATTACACCGGTATCACCACGCGCATCTATGACGCCGCCAATGTCTGGCTGCGCAGCGTGCCGGGCGGCGTCAGCGTCGCGTCGCTGATGGGCTGCGCGGGCTTTTCGGCCATCTCCGGGTCCTCGATCGCCTGCGCCTCGACGATGGGCCGCATCTGCGTGCCGGAAATGCTTCGCCTGGGCTACAACCCCAAGCTTGCCACGGCCTCGGTCGCGGCGGGGGGCACGCTGGGATCGCTGATCCCGCCGTCGGTCCTGTTCATCCTCTACGGCATCTTCACCGAAACCTCGATCAGCAAGCTGTTCCTTGCGGGCATCCTGCCGGGTCTGCTGACGCTGGCGGGCTATATCCTGGTGGTGATCTGGTGGACATCGCGCGACGCCAGTGCCGCGCCGGTCGATCCGACGCCGCTGCCCAGGGGCGCCCGCCTGAAGGCCGCGATTTCGGCCTGGCCCGCCTTGATGCTGTTCGCCGTCATCATCGGCGGCATCTATGGCGGGTTTTTCACCGCGACCGAGGCTGCCGCGATCAGCGTCGTCCTGACCATCCTGATCGGCTTTTTCGAACGCACCCTGACGCTGCGGTCGATGTGGACCGCGATCCGCGAAAGCTTGGTGCAGACCTCGGCCATCTTCCTGATCGCGGCCTGCGCCAAGATCTTCGTGTCCTTCGTGGCCCTGACCGGGGCCGCCGGAATGGTGTCGCAATGGGTGGCCGATGCGGGGCTGTCGCCGCTGATGCTGATGGCCGCGATCTGCGTGCTGTATCTGTTCCTGGGGATGTTCCTGGACCCGGTGGGCATCATCGTCCTGACGCTGCCCTTCGTCATTCCGATGGTGGACAACCTGGGCATGGACCTGATCTGGTTCGGCGTCATCGTCGTCAAGCTGCTGGAGATCGGGCTGATCACCCCGCCCGTGGGGCTGAACGTCTTCGTCATCGGCAACGTGACCGACCGCAGCATCAAGGTGGACACGATCTTCGCGGGCGTGTCGCGGTTCCTGGCGATGGACATCGTCGTGCTGGCCATCCTGGTGCTGGTCCCGGCAATATCGACGATGATCCCCAACGGCTTGTGAGGCCAGATGACCGACCTGCATGATCCCCGCTTCGCGACGACCCTGGCCCGGGGCCTGTCGGTATTGCGCGCCTTCCGCGTGGGCGACGACGGCCTCAGCAACGCCGAGATCGCGCAGCGGACCGGCCTGCCGAAATCCACCGTGTCGCGGCTGACCTTCACGCTGGGGCACCTGGGCTATCTGGTCCAGTCGCCCCGCGACGACCGGTTCCGCCCGGGTCCGACGCTGGTGGCGGTCGGTCATGTTGCCGCGACGTCGCTGTCCTTCCTGATCCCGGCGCATGACCTGATGCAGCGCCTGGCCGAGGAAACCGGGACCCTTGTCGTCCTGGCGGTGCGCGACGCCGACAAGCTGGTCCTGATCCGCACCTGGCGGCCGCGCTACATCGCGTCGATCTGGCTCGAGGTGGGGCAGCGGATCTCTCTGCAGCCCTTCTCGTCGGCGCGCGCCTTCATCGCCGCCGCGACGACCGAGGAGATCGGCCGCATCGCGGCCGAGCAGGTGGCCGACCGGCAGGTGCTGGACGACCTTCTGGCGACGCGGTCCCAGTCCTGCGCCGAGATGGCCCGGAACGGCTTCGTCTTCACCCCGGCGGGCAGCGGCATCCCTGCCGCCTACAATGCCGTCTCCGTGCCCTTCCG
Organism: Paracoccus benzoatiresistens; assembly: GCF_026913015.1. Taxonomy (GTDB): domain Bacteria; phylum Pseudomonadota; class Alphaproteobacteria; order Rhodobacterales; family Rhodobacteraceae; genus Paracoccus; species Paracoccus benzoatiresistens. The sequence continues at coordinate 8,544 of NZ_JAPTYD010000015.1, read as the reverse complement.
CACCAGCAACCTGGCCGAGCCGGTGGTCTTCACCTGCGGCGCCCTGCCGCCCGAGGCCACCGCCGAACGCATGCAGTCCGAAGTCGGCCCCAGGCTGGCCGAGGCGGTGCGCAGCCTGGAGCGTCTGACCGGACAGGCCCCCCACCTTACCCGAACCGAGACATGACCATGACCGACCAATCCCCCGTCCGCTATCGCCGGGAGGGCAAGATCGCCTTTATCGACATCGACAATCCGCCCGTCAACGCCCTGTCGGCGGCGGTGCGGCAGGGGCTGGCCGCGGCGGTGGCGCAGCTTGCCCAGGACGAGGACGCGCGGATCGCCGTGCTGTCCTGCGCGGGGCGGACCTTCATCGCCGGGGCCGACATCTCGGAATTCGGCAAGCCCCCGGTGGCGCCGGTCCTGCCGGATGTCGTGGCGCTGATCGAGGCGTCGGAAAAGCCCATCGTCGCGGCGCTGCACGGCACCGTCCTGGGCGGCGGGCTGGAAGTCGTCCTGGGCGCCCATTACCGCGTCGCGCTTCCGGGCACGCGGATGGGCCTGCCCGAGGTGACGCTGGGCCTTCTGCCCGGCGCGGGCGGCACGCAGCGTCTGCCGCGCCTGGTGGGGCTTGATGCCGCTATCGACCTTGTCACCTCGGGCCGCCAGATCGATGCCCGCAGGGCGCTTGAGCTGGGGCTGATCGACGACCTGGCCGAAGGCTCGGACCCCCGCGCGGCCGGAGAGGCAGGCGCGCGCCGCCTGCTGAGCGAAGGCGTCGGTCACCGCCGCCTGTCCCAGATGGCTGCACCCACGGTCGAGGCCGACATGCTCGACGCATGGCGCGCCAAGGTTGCGAAATCCGCCCGCGGCCAGGTCGCGCCGCTGCGCGCCCTGGAAACCATCGTGGACGGCCTGGCCCTGCCCTTCGACAAGGGAATGGCGCAGGAGCGCCAGGCCTTTCTGGATCTGATGCAGACCCCCGAGCGCGCCGCGCTGATCCACGCCTTCTTCGCGGAACGCCGCGCGGCGCAGCAGGACGATGTGGCGGGGGCCACCCCCCGTCCGGTTCAGCGCGTTGGCATCGTGGGCGGCGGCACGATGGGGCAGGGGATCGCCGCATCGGCGCTGACGGCGGGGTTGGACGTGACGCTGGTGGAACGCGACGAGGCGGCCGCCGCCAAGGCCGCCGCCGGCATTGGCAAGATGCTGGATGGCGCGGTCAAGCGCGGCAAGCTGGATGCCGACGCGGCAGCCCGGATGCAGTCGCAGGCTTTCCGCGCCGTATCGTCCTATGACCCCCTGGCCGAGGTCGATCTGGTCATCGAGGCGGTCTTCGAAAGCCTCGAGGTCAAGCAGGAGGTGTTCCGCACGCTGGACCGCATCTGCCGGCCCGGCGCGGTGCTGGCGACGAACACGTCGTATCTGGACGTGGATCTGATCGCAGGGGCAACGACCCGGCCGCAGGACGTGATCGGCCTGCATTTCTTCTCGCCCGCCAATGTCATGCGTCTGCTGGAGATCGTGGTGGCCGACAGCACCGCCCCCGATGTGACCGCGACAGCCTTCGCCCTGGCGAAGAAGATGGGCAAGATCGGCGTGCGGTCCGGGGTTTGCGACGGCTTCATCGGCAACCGCATGATGCTGGCCTATCGCACGGCCGCCGATCACCTGGTGCTGGACGGCGCCTCGCCCTATCAGGTCGACCAGGCGGTCGTGGCCCTGGGCTTTCCGATGGGCCCCTATCAGGTCGGCGATTTGGCGGGGCTGGACATCGGCTATGCCACCCGGCAGCGCAAGGCGCCCACCCGCGATCCGCGCGAACGCGTGCCGGTCTTCGCGGACCGGCTGGTGGAATCGGGCCGTCTGGGGCGCAAGACCGGGCGCGGCTATTACATCTATGACGACGCCAGCCCGCAGGGCCGCCCCGACCCGGAAATGGACGGCATGCTGGCCGGCATCCGCACCGACCTGGGCATCACCCCCCGCGACTTTTCAACCGAGGATATCCAGGCCCGCTACATGGCGGCCATGGTGAACGAAGGAGCGAAGATCCTGGAGGAGGGCATCGCCGCGCGGGCGTCGGACATCGACGTGGTGTTGCTGCACGGCTATGGCTTCCCGCGCTGGAAGGGCGGGCCGATGCATTGGGCCGATGCGACCGGGCTGGACTGGATCGCCGCCGATATCGGGCGCTACGCCGAGGAAGACCCCTATTTCTGGCAGCTATCCCCCCTGCTGGCCCGTCTGGCGGCCGAAGGCGGGACGCTGGCCGAACCGAAGACCGGAAAGGACGCAGCATGACAGACGCGGTCATCGTCTCGACCGCCCGCACGGGCATTGGCAAGGCCGCGCGCGGTAGCCTTAACCTGACGCACGGGGCCACGATGGGGGGCCACGTCGCGGCCGCCGCGATCGAGCGCGCGGGTATCGACCCTGCCCTGGTCGAGGACAGCATCTGGGGATGCGGCTATCCCGAATACGTCACCGGCGGCAACATCGCCCGCCAGATCGTGATCCGCGCCGGCCTGCCGGTCAGCGTGGCGGGCACCACCGTGAACCGGTTCTGCGCATCCGGCCTGCAGGCGCTTGCCACGGGCGCGCATATGGTCCGGCAGGAAGGCGCGCGGGCCGTGCTGGCGGGCGGCGTCGAATCCATCAGCCTGGTCCAGCCGCCCCCCCGCCACGCGCGCGAAGCCTGGATCGAGACGAACAAGCCCGACCTCTACCTGCCGATGATCGACACGGCCGACAACGTCGCCGCCCGCTATGGCGTCGGCCGCGCGGCGCAGGACGAATACGCCCTGCGGTCCCAGCAGCGCATCGCGACCGCCCAGGCAGCGGGGCTGTTCGCGGACGAAATCGTGCCGATGCAGGTGACGCGCGCCGTCACCGACAAGGCCAGCGGAGAGACCCGGCACGAGGCCTTCACGCTGGATGCGGACGAATGCAACCGTCCCTCGACCACGCTGGACGGGCTGGCGGCTCTGAAGCCGGTCAAAGGCGAGGACAAGTTCGTCACCGCAGGCAATGCCTCGCAACTGTCGGATGGGGCGGCGGCGCTGATGGTGATGGACGGCGATCTGGCCGCGCGCGAGGGTCTGACGCCGCTTGGCGCCTTCCGCGGCTTCGCCGTCGCGGGCTGCGAACCCGACGAGATGGGCATCGGCCCGGTCTTCGCCGTGCCGCGCCTGCTGGAACGCGCGGGCCTGACTGTGGACGACATCGACCTGTGGGAATTGAACGAGGCCTTCGCCAGCCAGGCGCTGTATTGCCGCGACCGGCTGGGCATCGACCCCGAAAAATACAACGTCAACGGCGGCTCGATCGCCATCGGCCATCCCTTCGGCATGACGGGCGCGCGCATGGCAGGCCACATCCTGCTGGAGGGGCGGCGGCGGGGCGCCAAATGGGGCGTTGTCACCATGTGCATCGGCGGCGGCCAGGGTGCCGCAGGACTTATCGAGATTTTCTGAGGACACGCGACATGGACATGAGCTTTTCCCCCCAGGACCAGGCCTTCCGCGCCGAGGTCCGCCAGTTCCTGCAGGACCGGCTGCCCCAGCGGCTGTCCGAAAAGGTCCGCCTGTTCCAGGAGCTGACCAAGGCCGAGATCGAGGAATGGCACGCCATCCTGAACGAAAAGGGCTGGTTGGCCGGAAACTGGCCGCGCCAATTCGGCGGGGCGGGCTGGACCGCGATCCAGCGCCACATTTTCGAGGAGGAAAGCGCGCTTGCCCATGCGCCGCGCATCTTGCCCTTCGGCATCGCCATGCTGGGGCCGGTGCTGCAGAAATTCGGCAGCAAGGAACAGCAGGACCGCTTCCTGCCGCGCATCCTGGACGGGCAGGACTGGTGGTGTCAGGGCTATTCGGAACCGGGTTCGGGATCGGACCTGGCCTCGGTCAAGACCACGGCGGTGCGTGACGGCGATCATTACGTCGTCAACGGCCAGAAGACCTGGACCACGCTGGGCCAGCACGCCAACTGGATCTTCTGCCTGGTCAGAACCGATCCGGCCGCCAAGGCGCAGGAAGGCATCAGCTTCCTGCTGGTCGACCTGAGATCTCCGGGCATTACCGTGAGGCCCATCGTGTTGCTGGACGGCAACCCCGAGGTGAACGAGGTCTTCTTCGACGACGTCCGCGTCCCCGCCGACAACCTGGTGGGCGAGGAGAACAAGGGCTGGACCTACGCCAAGTATCTGCTGACGCATGAACGCACCAACATCGCAGGCGTGGGCTTTGCGACGGCCGGTCTTGCCGCGCTGAAACGCATCGCGCGGGGCCAGATGTCCGGCGGCAAGCCGCTGTCGCAGAACCCGCTGTTCGCGGTCCAGATCGCGCAGGTCGAGATCGACCTGATGGCAATGGCCACCACGAACCTGCGGCTTCTGGCGCAGGCGGCGGCGGGGCAGGTGCCCGGCGCCGAAAGCTCGATGCTGAAGCTGAAGGGCACCCAGATCCGGCAAGCCATCAACGACCTGACGCGCCGCGCGGTGGGACCCTGGGCGCTTGCCTTCCCGTCCGAGGGGCTGGAGGGCGCGAACGACGACCTGCCGCCTGGCCCGCCCGAGGCCGCCGGCGCCACGCGCGCTTATCTGAACAACCGCAAGCTGTCGATCTATGGCGGCTCGAACGAAATCCAGCGGGGGATCATCGCGAAATCCCTGCTGGGCCTCTGAGGGGGATCGGCTGATGGACTTTGGCTTTACCGAGGAACAGACGATGCTGGGCGACAGCCTGGCCCGGACGCTGGAACGCAGCACTGATGCCGCCGCCCTGTTCGACCTGGGCGCGGGCGCCGCGCTGATGACGGAAGACGCCGGCGGCTTTGGCGGCACCGGCCCGGACATCCTGATGGTGTTCCGCACCCTTGGCCGCGCCGGCGCGGTCACGCCGCTGCTGGACAGCGTGGTCCTGGGCGCGGGCATCCTGTCCGCCGCGGGCGAGGGCGATCTGGCCGAGGCCGCAGTCGGGGGCGAGGCCCGTATTGCCGTCGCCCTTGACGAACCCGGCCAGCGATACGAAGGCACGGTCTCCACCACGGCCATCGACGGCCGCCTCACCGGCGAGAAGTCGGTGGTCCAGGGCGCCGAGGACGCGACGCATCTGATCGTGCGGGCGACCGACGGCCTCTACCTGATCGAAGGAGGGGCCGAGGGGCTGAGCCTGCGTGGCTATGGCCTGATGGACGGTGGCCGCGCGGCCGAGGTGTCGCTGAAGGACGTGCCCGCCCGCCGCATCGGCGATGCGGATCTGCTGGACCGCCCGCTGGCCGCCGCGATCCTGGCGCTGTGCGCCGACGCCCTGGGGGTGATGGAAAGGGCGGTCGATCTGACGACCGACTATCTGAAGACCCGCAAGCAGTTCGGCCGCCCCATCGGATCCTTCCAGGCGATCCAGCACCGCATGGCCGACCTGCTGACCGAGGTCGAGCAGGCCCGTTCGGCCGTCTGGAACCTGGCCGGAAACCTGGACGGCCCCGACCGGGACCGCCATGTCGCCGCGACCAAGTCGCTGGTGGGCCGCACCGCGCGCCTTGTCGCCGAGGAAACGATCCAGCTGCATGGCGGCATCGGCATGACCGAGGAATACGAGTTGGCCCCCATGGCCCGCCGCCTGCTGGCCGCCGACGCCAGATTCGGCGACAGCGACCACCATCTGGAACGCTTCATCGCGGTTTGCGCGGCATGACCGATGCGCCGGGCCTGATCGTCGATGAAACCGGAACGCAGCGGCTGGTCGGCTATACGCTGGACGTGGGCCAGCCGGACCGGCGCGCCCGCTGCCATCTGGTCGTGGACGACCGGCACACCAACCGCCACGGCGTCCTGCATGGGGGCATCGCCTCGATGCTTCTGGACAGCGCCTGCGGGGCCACGGCCAGCCTGACGATCGACGACAGCGGGCGGCGGCCGTTCCTGACCATCTCGCTCAACATCGACTTCGTGGGTGCGGGGCGGCAGGGCGGCGTGACCGCCACGGGTCGCGTGATCGGGGGCGGACGCAGCCTGCTGTTCGTCGCGGGCGAGCTGGTCCATGACGACGGCACCCTGATCGCTACCGCGTCCGGGGTCTTCAAGCGCGTGCCCGGCGGGACGGGGGAAGGCTGATGTCCGATCCGATCACCGTCGCCGAGCGGGGCGACCATCTTCTGGTCACGCTGGACAATCCCGGCCGCCGCAACGCGCTGGCCCCCGCGATGCATCCTGTCCTGCGAGAGGCGCTTGCCCGCGCCGCCGCCGAGGATCGGTTCGGCGCGGTCGTGCTGACCGGCGCGAACGGCTATTTCTGCGCAGGGGGCGATCTGAACGCCCTGTCGCAGCGGGCGGCCATGACCCGCGACGAACGCCGCGCCCGCATCGACGACCTGCATGCCACGATCCGCGCGATCCGCGCCTGCCCGCGCCCGGTGATCGCCGCGGTTGAAGGGGGTGCCGCGGGCGCGGGATTTTCGATTGCGCTTGCCTGCGACCTGCTGGTCGCGGCCGAGGATGCGACCTTTGCCGCCGCTTATGTCCGCGTGGGGCTGGTCCCGGACGGAGGGCTGACGGCCTCGCTGGCGCGGCGTGTGCCGGCCTCCCTGGCAGCCAGGATGTGCCTGACGGGCGATCCCGTCGGCGCGGCCACGCTGGCCGCGATGGGGGTGGTGACGGATCTGTGCGCGCCAGGCGGGGCGGTGGACTGCGCCGCGGCACTGGCGGCGCGGCTGGCAAGGGGGCCGGCCCTGGCGCAGGGGGCGATCAAGCGCCTGCTGGACGATGCCGGCCGGACGGCCTTCGACGACCAGCTTGACCGCGAACGCGATGCGATGGCCGACGCCCTTGCCACGACCGAGGCTGCGACGGGCCTGCAAGCCCGCCTTGATCGCATCGCCCCGGATTTTGGGCGCGTCGCGCCCGAGAAGGAGGAGAAAGACCGATGACCACGCGAATCCACCACCTGCTCGATGCGCAGCGCGCGGTCCGGCCGGGCGGCCTTGCCCTGATCGACCACGACGGAATCCCATTCGATTACGGGCGGCTGGCCGATGCGGTGGACGCGATGGCCGCCGATCTTGCCGCACGCGGCCTGGAGCCCGGCGACCGCCTGCTGATCGTGGCCGAGAACTGCGCCGCCCTGGCCGGGCTGATCCTGGCCGCGTCGCGGCTGGACGCGGTGGCGGTCCCGGTCAACGCCCGCATGACCGATCACGAATTGCGCCGCATCGCCGACCATACCGAGGCGCGGCTTACGGTCTTTCTGTCGAACGCCTCGGCCCAGGCGGCGACCCATGGCGCGGCAGCGGGGGCGGCATCCTGGACCACGCCCCTGGGCAGCCTCGACATCGCAGGGCCGGACCTGTCCGCGACCCCCGAGCCGGTGGCGCCGGGAACCGAACAGCCGGCCGTGATCCTGTACACGACGGGATCGACGGGCACGCCCAAGGGCGTGATGCTCAGCCACGGGAACCTGCTTTTCGGGGGCGGCACCTCGGCCCGGATGCGGGGGATGACGCATGACGACCTGATCCTGGGCGTGCTGCCGATCACCCATGTCTTCGGCCTGACCTCGATGACGATCGCGGCCCTGTCGGCGGGCGCCGCGCTGCGGCTTTTCGCGCGCTTTTCCGCCGCCGCCGTGCTGGACGGCCTGCAGGGGGGCGCCAGCGTCCTGCCCGCCGTGCCGCAGATGCATGCCCTGATCATGGAGGAGGCGGCGGCACGCGGCCTGGACCGGTTGCCGCCGGGGCGGCTGCGCTATGTCTCATCGGGCGCGGCGCCCCTGGACCCGGACTGGAAACGCCGGGCCGAGGCCTTCTACGGCGTGGCCCTGCAGAACGGCTATGGCCTGACCGAAACGACGGCGGGCGTGACCCTGACCACCAATGCCATCGGCGTGCCCGATGTCAGCGTCGGCCCCGCCCTGCCGGGCGTCGATCTGCGGCTGCGCAATGTCGGAGCCGACGGGGTCGGCGAAATCCAGACCCGCGGCCCCCACGTCATGCCCGGCTATTTCCGCAACCCCGAGGCCACTGCCGCCGCCTTCGACGACGAGGGGTTCCTGTGCACCGGCGATCTGGGCCGGTTCGATGCGGAAGGCAACCTGCATGTCGCGGGACGGGCGCGCGAACTGATCATCCGCGGCGGCTTCAACGTCTATCCGCCCGAGGTCGAGGCCGCGCTGAACGATCATCCGCGCGTGATTCAGACCGCCGTGATCGGCCGCAGGATCGAGGGCGGCAACGAGGAGGTGCTGGCCTTCTGCCAGACCGATGACCCCCGCCAACTGACCGAGGACGACCTGAGGCGGCACGTGGCCCAGCGGCTGTCGGCCTACAAGCGGCCGGCGCGCATCATCGTGACGACCGCGCTGCCCACCTCGCCCAACGGCAAGATCCTCAAGCAGCAGCTGATTGAGACCTTCCGCGACGCCTTGGACCTTCAGGAGAACCGCCCATGACCGACGCGACGCAGATCGAACGCGAGTCGATGGAGTATGATGTCGTGATCGTGGGGGCGGGTCCTTCGGGGTTGTCGGCGGCGATCCGGCTGAAGCAGGTGGACCCGGATCTGTCGGTGGT
>NZ_JAPTYD010000159.1 GCF_026913015.1 Paracoccus benzoatiresistens | reverse complement strand
ATGGTCGAGCGGCGGCCGTAGCGCTCCTCAACGATCTCCATCAGGTCGCGGCGCTGCGTGGCGGTCAGGCGGTCGGGGCCCCAGTCGTCGAGGATCAGAAGATCCACAGGGGCGATCTTGCGGAACAGCCGGTCGAAGCGCCCGTCGCCGCGCGCGAGTTCGAGGTCGGAGAAGAGCCGCGGCAGCCGGTGGTAAAGAACGGTGCGGTCCGCGCGGCTGGCTCCGTGGCCGAGCGCGCAAGCCAGCCACGACTTGCCGACCCCGCAGGGCCCGGTAATCAGCACCGAGCGGTGCCGATCGATCCAATCGGGGCTGGCGAGGCTTTGGAACAAGGCGCGGTCGAGGCCGCGAGAGGTCCGATAATCCACATCCTCCATGCAGGCGCCGCCATGGCGCAGGTTGGCGGCACGCAGGCGCGACTGGAACCGACGGGTGCCGCGCCGAGCTTGTTCGCGGTCCAGCATCAGCCCGATCCAGGCGACGGGGTCGAGGCTGCGGCCGCGATCTTCGCTGAGCAGCTCGGCAAAAGCTTCGGCCATGCCGTCGAGCTTCAACGCGTTCAGCGCCTCAAGGGTGGGGTGGGTCAGCAAGGGTTTGTCTCCTTCGGTCAGTGGAAGAACTTGGCGCCGCGGATGTTGGCGTGGGTGATGGGCGGGGCTTCGGGGGGCCGGTCTGGGGGACGGCCATCGAGGCGGCTCTGCAGGATCGACTTCACCGACGTCATGGTGCGGGTGTTGATGGCGAGCGCGCGATCACAGGCCGCCTCGACCCGCTCGGGCCCATAGCTGCGCGCCAGACGCAGGATCCCGAGACAGGAGCGAAAGCCCTGTTCGGGGTGCGGTCTGTCGCGAAGGATGACGTCGATCAGGATCCCGGTGGCAGGACCGATGCGGGCGGCCCGGTCGCGCAGCTGCTCGGGCGTGGTCTCGGCATAACGGCGATGGCTGGCAGGACGATGGTCGTTCAGCGTCGTTGCGCCGGTGTCGCCCGGGGCGGCGCGCCTGTGGCAGGCCACGCGCTTGCCGGCGCGGAAGATCTCGACGGTGCCTGCGGTCAGCCGCGCCCAGAGCTGCTGGCGGATCAGATCGTGTGGCACTGAGTAATGGTGGCCTTCCAGCCGAACATGATAGTCGGTGCCGACGGTGGTGCGGCGCCAGTCGGTGTGGACGAAGGGTTCCGGGGGCAGCGGCTGCATGGCGGGGCGATCGAGCGTCTCGAAAAGGTCCTGACGCGCGGCGCCAAGGTGACGGCTGACACGGGCATTCAGACGAGCGGTTTCCTCGCGGATGGCGGCGTTGAGTTCGTCGAGGGTGAAGAACTGGCGATTGCGCAGTCGCGCGATGATCCAGCGCTGAGCAAGAAGAACCGCCCCTTCGACCTTGGCTTT
>NZ_JAPTYD010000158.1 GCF_026913015.1 Paracoccus benzoatiresistens | reverse complement strand
CAGCGGCTGCGGTTGGCATTTCCGAGGCCCTTTGGACGGCATTGCTGAGGATATCGAGGCCTTGCTGGAGAAGGCCGGGGGGCGTTGTCAGGGGCGCGAGGACCTTGACCACCTCGCCTTTCGGACCGGCGGTCTCGATGACAAGGCCATCGGCGAAGCAGCGGCCGCAGATCTCGGCGGCGAATTCGCCTGATCCGACATCGATGCCCTGCATCATGCCGCGGCCCTTCACCCGTGCACGCGGCAGCGCCGCGGCAATCTCGGCCAGCCCGTCGCCAAGGAGTTCCGACTTGGCTGCAACCTCGCGGACAAGCCCGTCCGCGGACCAGAACTTCTCCAGCGCGACGCGGGCCGTGACAAAGGCAAGCGTGTTGCCGCGGAAGGTGCCGTTGTGCTCGCCCGGATGCCAGATGTCGCATTCGGGGCGGATCAGCAGCACCGCCATCGGCAGGCCGTAGCCCGAGAGCGACTTCGACATCGCCACCAGATCCGGAACGATCCCCGCCCTTTCAAAGGCAAAGAAGGTTCCTGTCCGGCCGCAGCCCGCCTGCACCTCGTCCAGGATCAGAAGCGCGCCGTGGCGCCGCGCCGTTTGCGCGATGCGCCTGAGCCATTCCGGGCTCGCAACATTGAGTCCCCCTTCGCCCTGCACCGCCTCGACGATGATCGCGGCAGGGCTGTCGATGCCGCTCGAGGCGTCATCCAGCATCCGGTCCAGGATGTTTGCCGTGTCCGTCCCGTCGTCCAGGTAGCCGTCGAAGGGGAAGCGCGAGACCCCGTGCAGCCCCATCGCAGGTCCGATGCGGTTGAAGCGGTTTCCGGTTGTGGCGAGCGCCCCCAGCGTCACCCCGTGATAGCCGTTCGTGAAGGCGATCACGTTGGTGCGTCCGGTGAATTTGCGCGCCAGCTTGAGCGCCGCCTCGACGGCATTGGTGCCCGTGGGTCCGGTAAACTGCACCCTGTAATCAAGCCCGCGAGGCAAAAGGATATATTTCTGGAAGGCTTCGAGAAATGCCGCCTTCTGGGGGGTGTGAAGATCAAGCGCATGCGTCATGCCGCCGTCTTTGATATGGGCGATCAAGGCCTCTTTCATGTCGGGATCATTATGCCCATAGTTCAGTGATGCGCATCCCGCGAGAAAGTCGATATAACTTCGACCTTCGACATCCGTCAGCACGCTGCCGGAGGCGCTCGCAAACACTGCATCGAAGGAGCGGCAATAACTCCTGACCTGAGATTCGTTTTTCTGGAAGATTGATCTCAGCGCGCCTGTGGTATCCAGCACACTCATGTTTTCCCCCTTACCTGACGCAACCATCTAAGCAGAAGATCGGGATTCAGATGAACATGATTCCCATTGCATTTCAACGATGTCTTGATGGGTTTTTTTT
>NZ_JAPTYD010000157.1 GCF_026913015.1 Paracoccus benzoatiresistens | reverse complement strand
GCGGGGCAGGTGCGGGTGCCGAACTGGCCGATGCCGCGGCTGATGAACAATCACGGCAACTACATCGTCTCGATGGGCAGCGTCTGCCGCTGGCTCGCGGAACAGGCCGAGGAGCTGGGCGTCGAGATCTTTCCGGGCATGGCGGCAAGCCAGGTGGTCTGGGCCAAAAACGAAGACGGCACCGATCGCGTGCGTGGCGTGGTCGCGGGCGAGATGGGGCTGCAATCCGACGGCACCCCGGGCCCGCACTACGAGCCCGGCATGGAGCTGCACGGCAAGTATGTCTTCATCGGCGAGGGCGTGCGCGGGTCCTTGGCCAAGGAGATCATCGCCAAGCTGAACCTGTCGGAGGGCCACGAGCCGCAGAAATACGGCTTGGGCATGAAGGAGATCTGGGAGGTCCGCCCCGAGAAGTTCCAACAAGGCCGGGTCGTGCACACGATGGGCTGGCCCTTGGGCAAGAACGCCGGCGGCGGCTCCTTCATCTATCATTACGAGGACAACCTGGTGATGGTGGGCTTCGTGGTGCACCTGAACTACGAGAACCCGTATCTGTATCCCTACATGGAGTTCCAGCGCTTCAAGCACCACCCGATGGTGGCCGACCTGCTGGAAGGGGGCAAGCGCATCTCCTATGGCGCCCGCGCCATCAGCGAGGGCGGCTGGCAGTCGCTGCCCGAGCTGTCGTTTGCGGGCGGCGTGCTGCTGGGCTGCTCGGCGGGCATGGTCAACGTGCCGCGCATCAAGGGCAACCACAACGCGATGCTGTCGGGGATCGCGGCGGCCGAGGCGGCGGCGGCGGCCATCGCGGCGGGCCGCGCGGGGGACCGGCTGACGGATTACGACACGGCGGTGCGCACCGGCGACATCGGCCAGGACCTGAAAAAGGTGCGCAACGTCAAGCCCGCCTGGTCGCGCTACGGCCTGTGGCCGTCGCTGGTGCTGGGCGGCATGGACATGTGGGGGGCGGGGCTGACGGGCCGCAACCTCCTGCGGACCTGGAAGCACGGCAAGACGGATGCCGAGGCCACCGGCAAGGCGAAGGACTTCCAGCCGATCGACTATCCCAAGCCCGACGGCAAGCTCTCCTTCGACCGGCTGACCAACGTGGCATTCAGCTTCACCAACCACGAGGAAAGCCAGCCCTGCCACCTGAAGCTGACCGATCCCACCGTCCCGATCCGCGTCAACCTGCCCGAATACGCCGAGCCCGCGCAGCGCTACTGCCCGGCGGGCGTCTACGAGGTGGTCGAGGACGCGGAGGGCCCGCGCTTCGTGATCAACTTCCAGAACTGCGTCCATTGCAAGACCTGCGACATCAAGGACCCCTCCCAGAACATCACCTGGACCACCCCCCAGGGCGGCGACGGGCCAAATTACCCGAATATGTGA
>NZ_JAPTYD010000156.1 GCF_026913015.1 Paracoccus benzoatiresistens | reverse complement strand
CGCGCCGCCCTATCCCATCACCCGTGCCAGCGCGGTGTCGATGGCATCGGTGATGCGGTCGATGTCGGCGGGGGTGGCGATCAGGGCGGGCGACAGGCAGAGGGTGTTGTTCAAGCCCGGCAGAGAGCGGTTGGTGGCGCCGATGATCACGCCCTGGGCCAGGCACTCGGCCACCACCGCCTGGACGCGCTTTTCGTCCAGCGGCTCCCGGGTCTGCCGGTCCGCGACCAGCTCGGCCCCGCAGAAAAGGCCCTTGCCGCGCACCTCGCCGATCACCTTGTGCTTTTCCATGAGCGCGGAAAGGTTGGCCATGACCCGCGCGCCCATGGCCTGGGTGTTCTCCAGCAGCCCTTCGTCCTCGATGATGCGCATGTTCTCGAGCGCCGCCACCGGGCCCGCCGTGCAGCCCCCGAAGGTCGAGATGTCGCGGAAATAGCCCATCGGGTCGCTGGCGTCGTCCTTGAACATCTCGAAGACGGCTTCCGTCGTCACCGTGCAGGAGATCGCCGCATAGCCCGAGGCCACCCCCTTGGCCATGGTCACGATGTCGGGCTGGATGCCGTAATGCTGGTAGCCGAACCAGGTGCCGGTGCGCCCCAGCCCGCAGACCACCTCGTCGATGTGCAGCAGGATGTCGTATTTGCGGCAGATCTCCTGGACCCGCGGCCAGTAGCCCTCGGGGGGCGTGATGACGCCGCCGCCCGCGGTGATCGGCTCCAGCACGAGGGCGCCCACCGTGTCGGGGCCTTCGCGCAGGATCACCTCCTCGATGGCGTCCGCCGCCCGCTCGCCGTAGTGTTCCACGTCCCACTGCTTGCGGTATTCCAGGCAATGGGGCACGCGCACGAAGCCGTCCGGATAGGGCCCGTACTGGGCCGCGCGCTGGTCCTGTCCCGAGGTCGCCAGCGTGCCGATGGTGGTGCCGTGATAGTCGCGGTCGCGGTAGAGGATCTTCCACTTGCGCCCGCCATGCTGGCGTTGGGCGATCTGGCGGACCATCTTGTAGCCCTTCTCGTTGGCCTCCGAGCCCGAGTTCGAGTAGTAGACCCGGCTCATGCCCGGCATCTTCTGGATCAGCCGTTCCGCGAACAGCGCCGCCGGGACGTTGCCCGCCGCCCCCGCATAGTAGTTGAGCCTGACCAGCTGGTCGCGGATGGCATTGGCGATGCTTTCGCGCCCGTAGCCCACGTTGACCGTCCACACGCCGCCCGAGACCGCGTCCAGATACTCGCGCCCGTTGGTGTCCCAGAGCCGCATCCCCTTGCCCTCGACAAAGACCCGCGGATCGGCGTTCTCGTATGGCTTGTGCTGGCTCAGGTGGTGCCAGACATGCGCCCGGTCGGCGGCAACGACATGGGACAGGTCGTTCTGGTTGAGGTCAAGGGACATGGCGGGGCTCCGGAT
>NZ_JAPTYD010000155.1 GCF_026913015.1 Paracoccus benzoatiresistens | reverse complement strand
TGTCGTCTCGTCTCATCCGCCGAACATGTCACATTCGACCACAGGAAGGAATCTTCTGTTAGGCGGTGAACACTAGCGACGATCGAGGAAGAGGAGCATACACAATAAATGATCACCTTAACCCAAGCTCGTATGACGAAGAGCTAGCTATTAATGTCGCTAATCAGCTGCATATTCCGAGGGATAAATTCCCGGCAGTGGTTTTCTTCGGATATGACGAGTCGGATTATTTCGTCCTTCCTCTTACCTCCCGCGGGGGCTTGGACTGGAGAGTTCACTTCAGAAACATAGCTGATATCTGCGAAAGAGTTGAGCAGGAATGCGAAGCAACAGGCTCTCTCGAGTATTACAAGGCTGACATTTCTAAGCAGGTCAGGCGATATCTTCGGACACATACGACTTTCAAAAAACTGCAACCCGCTCTAGGGTTTTTCTCAAATCTGCTTGGCATTCCAAGTTCAATAGTCACAATTGCTGACTAGAGTCAGGCCTCACAACCCGAACGTGACAGTTGCGGCGATGCAGATGGCGAAGAGGAACAACTCGCCGCATCTGTCGTAGCGGGTGGCGATCCGGCGCCAATCCTTGAGCCGGGCGAACGGGTTCTCGATCCGGTGGCGCTGCCTGTAAAGCATTGGATCAAGTTTGGTGGGGTTTCTGCGCCCGCGCCGGGCCGGAATGCAAGCTGTAATTCTCAAAGGCTTCTCGGAACCAGTCGGCACCACATCCCTTGTCAGCCAAAAGCACTTTGGCTTACGGCAGAGCATTCAGCAGCGCCGCGGCGCACTTCGCGTCGCTCATCTGACCAGGAGACAAAAAGAAGGTAAGTGGCCATCCCAGATCGTCGCAGACCATGTGCAGCTTGGAGTTCAAGCCGACTTTAGTCCGTCCGATGGCCCGCGTCCGAGTCCCTCTTTTGAGAGACTTCCCGCCGTGCGATGCGCCTTGAAGTGGACGCTGTCGATCATGATCGTCCCGCCATCGGGGTCCGGCTGCGCCAGCTCCATGAAGAGCAGGCGAACACGCCCATGCGGGACCAGCAGACGAACCGATTGCGGAGCATTTGAGGCGGGCCATGGAGGGAAGGTGCATCTCGCCACTGCAAGCCGTTCTTCTTTACATAGACTGTCCCACTCAGCACCCGCTGATCATCAACCCCCGGGGCTTGCCTCGTGACTTCGGAAAGAACGGCCGTAGATGCTCCATCCGCTAGGGCCTGTGGGGATTCATCGTGAGTTGATAACGGCGGCAGCGAGATAGACCATTGCTTCGAAGCTCCGGTCGGTCTTGCAAGCACGCATGGCAATGCGTTTGAACTCCTTAAGCTTGCAGAAGAAGTTCTCGATGAGGTGGCGCCAGATGTAGATTTCGGCATCGATCCTGAGCTTCTGCGCACGGGCGGGGTGCTGCGAGATCACGATCCGAGCGCCGCGGTTA
>NZ_JAPTYD010000154.1 GCF_026913015.1 Paracoccus benzoatiresistens | reverse complement strand
CTAGCACTACTTTGGCAGATTATTGCTGATCCGATAGTCTCTGACTTCAAGGTCGACGTTTTGAGTGATTCATAGGGAGCCAGCTTTGAGGGAGGCTGGCGGTTTATGGAGACCTGGCGGGGCGATCTGGAAATTTGGCTGGCGCCGTTTGTTGCGGCGCTTGGGCATAAGACACGAGGGCGGATGTGTCCGGCCTATGTTGCCGGGCTAATCGGCCCGGGTGATCGCAAGAGCGTGCAGCCGATGGCGGCGCGGGACAGGGCTATCAGCTATGACCAGCTGCATCATTTCATCGCCGACGGGGTCTGGGATAGCGCGCCGCTGAAGGCGGCCTTGCTGGCTGAGGCCGACAGGCTGGTTGGCGGCGAGGAGGCTTTTCTGGTCATCGATGATACCTGTTTGCCGAAGAAGGGCGAACGCTCGGTCGGGGTTGCGCCGCAATATGCCTCATCGCTGGGCAAGACCGCGAATTGCCAGTCGCTGGTCTCGGTAACGCTGGCCTCGGGCGAGGTGCCGGTCACGGTGGGGTTGCGGCTGTTTCTGCCGGAGGTCTGGACCAACGATCCCGACCGCATGGCTCGGGCGCGGGTGCCGGAAGATCGACAGACGGCTCTGAGCAAGCCTGAGATTGCCATCGAGGAGATCGACCGGGCCAGGGCTGCGGGTGTCCGCTTCGGCTGTGTGTTGGCCGACGCGGGTTACGGATCGAGCGGGTCTTTCCGCCAGGCACTGAGCGCGCGCGGGCTTACCTGGGCGGTTGGTCTGTCGCGGCGCCAGAACATCTACCCGGCAGATGTCGGGCTAACCTTTCCCGAAGCAGGCCGCGGTCGGCGCCGCAAATATCACCTCCCCGACCGCATGGCGGTTTCCGCCGAACAGATGCTGGAGGACGAAAAATGGCGGAAGGTCAGTTGGCGGCAAGGCACCAAGGGCCGATTGGGCTGTCAGTTCGCCGCAACCCGTGTCCGCATCGCCGATGGCCACCGACATCGCATGGCAGATGGCCGGGTGCAGGCCATGCCCGGTGACGAAGAGGTCTGGCTGATCGGCGAACGCCGTGCGAGCGGGGAGCGGAAATACTACGCCTCGAACTTGGCAGCCGACACCAGCCTGAAGGCGCTCGCCGCCGCCATCAAGGCCCGATGGATCTGCGAACAAGCGCATCAACAACTTAAGGAGGAGCTTGGCCTCGACCATTTCGAGGGTCGGTCCTGGACAGGATTGCACCGACACGCGCTGATGACGATGATCGCCTACGCCTTCCTGCAATCCCGCCGTCTCAAGACTGCGAAGCGGAAAAAAAGGGGGCCCCGGACCACCCCCGCAACCCACCATGCCAGCCGTCAGGCAAGCCATCCTCGACGCCGTCGTGAGACCGCCACCAATGCGCTGCCCTCATTGTGAAAGGCTCATCGCAGAACGCCCCAAGGAAAATCTGCCAAAGTAGTGCTAG
>NZ_JAPTYD010000153.1 GCF_026913015.1 Paracoccus benzoatiresistens | reverse complement strand
GGGCGATCTCAACCGGTCGTCGCAACACCCTTTTGAAGGAGGTTGCAATGGCAAGGGGCAAGCGAAGATCAGAGCGCTGCACGAGAGCGGCGCTGCATTCACCCGGGCGTCCTGGCGTTGCGCGTCGAGAAGAACGGTTGCGGTTTTGGGAGTTGATTGCGGCAGGCCGATCAAGCGAGGGCGCGGCGGTCGAGATCGGAGTATCACAGCCGGTAGGAACGAGGTGGTTTCGCGAGGCCGGCGGCATGCCCCCATCACATTTATCACCTTCCGCAGGAAGGCCCTCGGGACGGTATCTGTCTTTCGAGGAGCGCGAGGAGATTGCATTGATGCGGGCCCGGGGCTGCGGTGTTCGGCACATAGCGCTACATCTGAAACGGGCTCCATCGACGATCTCGCGTGAGCTGGGGCGCAATGCCGCAACTCGAAACGGTAGTTTCGAGTATCGCGCCACGACGGCCCAGTGGCATGCAGAATGCGCGGCCCGCCGCCCAAAGGTGGCCAAGCTGGCATCGAACGAAGCCCTGCGCCTTTATGTTCAGGATCGTCTGGCCGGCCAGGTCACGCATCCGGATGGGAAGGCGATCAAGGGGCCGAAGGTTGCGTGGAAGGGGCGACGCCATGGCCCGAGACAGGCACGGCGGTGGGCAATAGCTTGGAGCCCTGAACAGATCTCGCGAAGGCTTGAGCTCGACTTTCCAGAGGACACGACGATGCGAATTAGCCATGAGGCGATCTATCAGGCGCTCTATATCCAGGGACGTGGTGCCCTGAAGCGGGAGTTGACGGCGTGCCTTCGCACCGGACGAGCCCTTCGGGTCCCCCATGCCAGGAGCACGGGCCGCGGCAAGTCCTTCATTTCACCTGAGATCATGATCAGCGAGCGTCCCGCCGAAGCGGCGGATCGTGCCGTTCCCGGTCATTGGGAAGGAGATCTTATCCTCGGCTTGAACAGTTCGGCCATCGGCACGCTGGTCGAGCGGACCACACGCTTCACCTTGCTCCTTCATCTGCCGCCCATGGCTGGGCATGGAACGGATCTGCGTCAGAAGAACGGACCCGCGCTCGCTGGACATGGCGCCGAAGCGGTTCGTGATGCCATTGCGAACAGCATCACCGAACTCCCGAGCCATCTTCGCAGGTCGCTTGCCTGGGATCAGGGTGCGGAGATGGCCCGCCATGCGGATCTGAAGATCCTCGCGGGGCTACCGGTCTACTTCTGTGACCCCCACAGCCCTTGGCAACGCGGCACAAACGAAAACACCAACGGCCTTCTTCGACAATACTTCCCAAAAGGCACAGACCTCAGCACGCATAGCCCTGAAGATCTGGAAGCCGTCGCAGTCGCCCTGAACGGCAGACCGAGAAAGACGCTCGGCTGGAAGACGCCCGCAGAGGCGCTGGACGAGCTCATGACGAGAACACAATATGCTGGTGTTGCGACGACCGGTTGAGATCGCC
>NZ_JAPTYD010000152.1 GCF_026913015.1 Paracoccus benzoatiresistens | reverse complement strand
GAACTGGGCCGCAACGTCACGGGCCTGTCCGTCGGGCAGCGCTGTTCCGGCGAGGGGCATCTCATCTCGAAGGATTCCCGCCAGAGCCGGGCGGGCAAGTTCCACCTCGATCCGGAAACGCGCGGCATCGGCGTCAACGAACAGGGCGCCTTCGCCCAGTACCTGCGGCTGCCGGCCTTCAACGTGGTGCCGCTGCCCGACGGCATCGACGACGAGATCGGCGCGATCCTTGATCCGCTGGGCAACGCCGTCCACACCGCGCTGTCCTTCGATCTGGTGGGCGAGGACGTGCTGATCACCGGCGCGGGCCCCATCGGGATCATGGCCGCCGCGGTGGCGCGTCATGTGGGGGCGCGTCACGTAGTCATCACCGA
Source organism: Paracoccus benzoatiresistens (assembly GCF_026913015.1). Lineage (GTDB taxonomy): Bacteria > Pseudomonadota > Alphaproteobacteria > Rhodobacterales > Rhodobacteraceae > Paracoccus > Paracoccus benzoatiresistens. Next base: position 1,103 of record NZ_JAPTYD010000152.1, on the reverse strand, counting down.
CGTCAACCAGGACCGGCTGGATCTGGCGGCCTCGGTCGCGGATGTGGTGCCGGTCAATGTCCTGGCCGAGGATCTGGCGGCGGTCCAGGCCCGGCTGCGGATGAAGCAGGGCTTCGATGTCGGCATGGAGATGTCGGGCAACCAGGCAGCTCTTGACCAGATGATCGAAAGCCTGGTGATGGGCGGGCGCATCGCCATGCTGGGCATCCCGCCCGGCAAGTCGCCCGTGGACTGGAGCCGGATCGTCTTCAAGGCCATCACGGTGAAAGGCGTCTATGGCCGCGAGATCTTCGAGACGTGGTACAAGATGATCGCGATGCTGGAAAACGGCCTGGATATCCGCAAGGTCATCACCCACCGCTTCCCGGTCGATGATTTCCGCACCGGCTTCGAGGTCATGCGCGCGGGTTCCAGCGGCAAGGTCGTCCTGGACTGGACCTGAAGGGTCAGATCATCCGGTTGAGGTCGATGGGCCGGTTGTCGAGGATTTGTTCCATCGAGAAGAGGCCGGTCACCTTGTCGAACTCGAATCCGTCGATCAGCTTCTGGTAGAATCGGTCATAGCCCGCCATGCCGGGCGTGACGATCTTCAGAAGGTAATCCCATTCGCCGCCGATGCGGTTGAAGTCGATCACCTCGGGCAGGGCCTGGACATGCCGGGAAAAGCGATCGACCCAGTCACGCGCATGATGTCGGCTGCGGATCATCACGAAGACGGTCAGGTCAAGCCCCAGGGCCGCCAGGTCCACGCGCGCCTGCGAGCCCTTCAGGAGGCCTGCCGCCTGCATGGCCTGCACGCGCCGCCAGCAGGCATTCTGAGACAGCCCCACGCGTTCGGCCACCTGCCGCTGCGACAGCGACGAATCGCGCTGCAGCGTTGTCAGGATCCGCAGATCGATCACATCAAGATTCGTCATATTGTCGTTCATATGATCGAAACGAACGCCGCTCCAGACGAAATCAGCGCGATCTGATTGGGAAAACTCGGTCTATCCTTGAATGACCCAAAGGAGACCAGCCGTGCCCCAAGACCCGTTCGCCCCGTTTCTCGCCTCCATCGACCCTGCCGACCCTGTCGCCGCGCTCCGTGACGGGCTTATCGG
>NZ_JAPTYD010000151.1 GCF_026913015.1 Paracoccus benzoatiresistens | reverse complement strand
ACCCTGCAGACCGAGAGCACCTATGACTGGGAGACCGAGCAGTGGTCGGTTCCCGTCAACGCGGTGGCTTCAAAGCTGACGCGGATCGGAGAACAGCCGGTCAGCCTGTTCGCCGGCCTCCGCTACTGGGTCGAAAGCCCTGACTTTGGCCCGGATGGCTGGGGTGTCCGCCTTGGCGCGACATTCCTGTTTCCGCGGTAACGTCATTCGGCGCGCTGCCGTCATCCGATCCGGACCCCGAAACGGCGCTCGCCCTGGTGCCCTTGGCATCGTAAGCTGACGGACAGCGGACCAACCCGAGGGCGCAGCATGATCCGTCCCGTCAATCTCACCGAGCCGACCCGCCGCCACTGTCTTGCGTTGATCGGCGCGGCGACGGTGTCCGGTTGCGGACCGCGAGGCAGCATCGCATTGGTGGAACCCGCCGACGTTGTTCAGGAGAACATCCAGCGCGCGATCGTTGCAACGTCGCGCGCACCGGCGCCCGCGCCCGAGAAGACGTGGCCGATGCCCGTGACGACGATATGGCCGTCCAGCCGGAGCATGTCTGGGTCGAACATTTCTACCCGGCCGTCAGGTCGGGGGAGAAGCGACCTGCTCGTCCTGAGCAGGCCGGGGCACCGGACCCCCGCGCGGCTGCGCCGCGACGATCGCCTCGAGGTCGCGAAACAGCCGCGCCACGCGGACCATCGCCCGGCGGTCCAGCATCTCCAGGTCGATCCGCGCCGGTGCATTGCCGTCGTCCCGCATCGCCAGTCGATACGCGCCCGTTTCGGTGCGCATCACCCAGCCTTTGCGTTCCAGCGCGGCGAACTTGCGGCGCACGGTCTGGCGCGGAATGCCGGTCACGTCCGCGATGCGCGAGGCCGAGATGCTCAGCCGTTCGGGCGGCAGCAAGCAGGGATCCTGTCCGGTCGTCGCGGCCTGGCGCATGGCCCGCATCTGGACCTGCCCGATCAGCGCAAGAACGATCAGCGTCTGAAGATCGCCCCGAAAAGCGCGGCTGATGTCCGACAGGTGCTCGAGGAAGAATTCCACGAAGCAATACTGATAGGTCAGGTAATCCGCGGCGAAGACCGCGCGGACCTCCTCGACGCGCTGCGACGCCTTGCCTCGCGGATGCACGCTCTTCCCGGATTGACTCACCTCGGTGGCTCCGCCTTTCAGCCCCCCGCCCGGCGTGGAGGGCCGTAGGATCCTACCATGCTTCGACATCCCGCGCAGCATCCTGCCCGGGCCAGAGGCATGACGCATCCGAACAAGCGTCGTGAGGCGCAAGGCGATGGTGCGCCGGCGGCATGGCCGGGGCCGGAGTGTCGAGACCGAGGTGGGAAGGTCCGGCGGAGCAGCTTCTCGACGGCGCGCCATTGGATGAGCCATCTGCCTTGCCACTGCCATCTGGGGAGCGCTGCCTGGCGGAAATAGCCGGAGAGCACAGGTCACATCTCCCATGCACCTGCGCCGCGCTACGCCGCAGAGAAGCCCACGCGCCCGGCACCGAAGTTTCC
>NZ_JAPTYD010000150.1 GCF_026913015.1 Paracoccus benzoatiresistens | reverse complement strand
TCACCGCCAAGGCATCATCAGATGTCGCACAATCATGCTCCCCGGCTCGGGGTTTGCGAACGCGCAGCTCCGAGTGCTGGCCACCCCGCCAGTGGATCGTGAGAACGACGTCGCGCGCCGCATCATCGACATCGACGATGATGTCGGCGATCAATGCTCGCAGCAGCTGTTGCCGAGCGCGCATCGTTACCTCGGGAGCATTCCAGGCTGCCGACAGGTTTTCCGCCAAGTCAGCAAAAGCGGATGGATCGACCTCAATGGTCGAAGAACTGTCACTCGGCTTATGTGCTTCCAGATCTCGCACACGGCGCAACGCGACTTCCCAGTTTTTCTCCAGTTGGGCGGCGATCAGACGGTTGTCGGGATCACAGGCTGCGTAGCGGCGCTCGGCGAGATTGGCCTCGTAGCGGGCCTGCCGAAGTTCCAGATCAAGGATCTGGTGTTGATCATCCTGTCGTTTGCGATGCATCCGTTCCGCCTCGAACGCGGCCTCGACCGCCAAGGGTTCTACCGCCTGCAACAGTTCGCGCGCAACAGCCGCGTCCACCCGAGGGCCACCGAAGGTCATACACCGAGGCAGCCCCATCATCAGGTTGGGCTTGTGGCAGCGATAGACGGGGCGGCTCTGCGGGTTCCCGGTATAGGCAACGGAAAGGCGCCGCCCGCACCGGGCGCATGTCATCATCCCCGACAGCAGCGCCCCGCCTCCTCGGCCCGATTTCACGCCGCCGGCGCGACCGTAGGTATTCAGTGCCAACTGTTCCTGGTTCCGTTCGTAATCCTCCCAGCTGATGTATCCCTCGTGGTGATCCCTGATGAACACGTCCCAGGTGCCGACCGGCTTGCTGTGACCATAGCTCCGCCGGGCGCGCCCTTCGACAATGGAGGTCCGTTTCTCGCTTTTCCCGTAGACATAAACGCCAGCGTAGAAGGGGTTCTTGAGCACGGAAATCACGTTGCGATAGCGGATCGGCACCCAGTTGAAGCTGGTCATGCGCCCTTCATCCGAGGGTCGAGGAAAGTGAATCCGGTCGGCCGTCATCGACAATAGAACCTGTCTCGCGCTGTTCAGTTCACCGAAGCGGGTGAAGATGAGCCGGATTACCTCCTGCAAACGCAGGTCAGGATCGAGACCCAGGCCCGCTTCGCGGTGCCAGATGTAGCCGAACGGGACTGACAAGCGCAGCTCGCCGCGCTGCGCCTTGGCCTTGGCGGCATCGAGCATCCGTGTCCTTAGCACGCCGAGTTCGAACTCACTGATGCTGCCTTTCATGCCCAGGAGCAGACGGTCGTTGGGTTGGCAGGGATTGTAGATGCCGTCATGGTCGATGACGCGGGCTTCGACGAGCCCGCACAATTCCAGCAGATGGTGCCAGTCCCGCCCATTTCGCGCCAGCCGCGATGCATCCTGGCACAAGACAGCCCCCACTTTGCCTGCGCACAACCAAGCCACCAGCCGATCAAATCCTGGACGCGCCACCGTTCCGCTTGCGGAGCGCCCGAGATCGTCATCGATAACTTCGACATCGATGAAGCCGTGCTGACGCGCAAGGTCGACAAGGTCATATT
>NZ_JAPTYD010000014.1 GCF_026913015.1 Paracoccus benzoatiresistens | reverse complement strand
TCCTCGCTGGAAATGCGAGGTAATCTTAGTCCGTCTGCACTTTCACGAAACTACCAACACGATATGCGGACACCTCCTTTTTTTATGCGTTGGCCTGTTCGATGGCGTCCAGCGTCGCGTCCCATGCCAGCAGGATCGAAGCATGGCGGTTCGGGTAATCGCGCGCGGGCAGAAGCGCCTCGAGGTCGGCGAAGGGAGCGGCGGGCGGACCGCCGGCCGAAGTCAGCATGGCCCGCAGCGCGTCGCGGGTGGCCGCGATCTCCTCCCGGCTGCGGCCGATGACCGCCTGACCCAGCACCGAGGCCGAGGCCTGGCCAAGCGCGCAGGCCCGCACCTCTTGCGCGAAATCGGCGACCCGCTCACCCTCCATGGCGACATAGGCCGTGACAGACGATCCGCATTGCGGCGACCGGCGCATGGCCTTTCCGTCAAAGTCGGACAAGGTGCCCAGATGCGGAATGGTCGTCGTCAGCGCAAGGATTCTGCGCGAATAAAGCTGTATCAGGTCGCTGTCGGCCATCGGTCTTTCCCAGGGGCTGCCTTCCGCCTAGATAGGAACGCGACCGAGGAAAGGAAACCCGATGTTCGACCCTGCCAGCCTCAAATACGACGGAAATGGCCTGATCCCGGCCATCGCGCAGGATGCGGACAGCGGCGAGGTTCTGATGATGGCCTGGATGAACGCGGAAAGCGTGGCACAAACGCTGCACACGGGCCGCGTCACCTATTGGTCACGGTCGCGCCAATCTTTCTGGGTCAAAGGCAAAAGCTCGGGTCATGTGCAGGAACTGGTGGATCTGCGTGTGGACTGCGACCGCGACTGCCTGCTGGTCCTGGTGCGCCAGACCGGCCCCGCCTGCCACACCAACCGGCGCACCTGCTTCTATACCGCAGTCCGCGACGGGGCCGAGGTCGAGATCATGGAGCCAATGGCCTAAAACCCGACCATGCGGCGGATGTCCTGCGGTGTGGCGCCGTCCTCGCGGTAATGGCGGATCGCGCGGGCATCGTCGCGCTTGGCCAGCCGCTTGCCTGCGTCGTCGCGGATCAGGCGATGGTGATGATAAAGCGGCGTCGGAAGCTGCAGCAGTTTCTGAAGAATGACGTGGATGTAGGATGAGTCAAAAAGATCTTTTCCGCGTGTAACGACAGTGATCCGCTGCGCGGCATCGTCCACGACGACTGCAAGATGATAGGACGTGCCCATGCCGCGACGCGACAGGATCACGTCGCCGATCCCGTCAAGGAACTGATCGCGCGTCAGCACATGGTCATGGCCGGGCATGATCGCCCCGTCCCGAAAGCCAATCCGGTCGATCCCCAGGGCGTCAAAGGCGCGGGCGACATCCAGGCGGATTACATCGTCTGGACCGGCCTCGGACAGGCTGCGGCCGCGGCAGGTGCCGGGATAGACCAGCCCATCGGGCCCCGCAGGCAACGCGCCTTCCTGCGGGGCTGAAAGGGCGGCACGAATGTCGCCGCGGCGGCAGCGGCAGGGATAGCTGTAGGGTGCAAGCCGCGCCAAGGCATCGCGATAGGCCGCCATCCGGTCCGACTGCCGCATCACGGGGCGTTGCCAGTCAAGACCCAGCCACGCCAGATCCTCATGGATGGCGGTCTCGTATTCCGCCCGGCAGCGGTCGCGGTCGATATCCTCGATCCGCAGAAGAAACTGGCCGGGGCTCGCCTCGCGTTCCGCAACAAGCGCCGCATAGGCATGGCCCAGATGGAGCAAGCCCGTGGGCGAGGGCGCAAAGCGCGTGCGCCTTACTGCGCTGCCAGCCATGCGGCAAAGTCGTCCTTGGCGCGCTGCGTATAGGCGGGATAGCGGTCCTTGCGGCCCCTGCGCCCACCGCGCATCTCCTCCAGCGGAGGGAACAGGCCGAAGTTCACGTTCATCGGCTGGAAGGTCTTGGCCTCGGCCCCGCCGGTGATGTGGTTGACCAGTGCGCCCATGGCCGTCGTCGGCGCCGGAGGCGGCAGGTCGCGTCCTTGTGCCTGAGCGGCGGCCATCCGGCCCGCCAGCAATCCCATCGCGGCGCTTTCGACATAGCCCTCGACGCCCGTGACCTGTCCAGCAAAGCGCAGGTTGGGACGCTGGCGCAGGCGCATCCGGTCGTCCAGCAGGGTCGGCGAATTGAGGAACGAATTTCGGTGGATGCCGCCAAGCCGCGCGAAACTGGCGTTCTCCAGGCCGGGGATCATGCGGAACACCTGGGTCTGTGCGCCGTATTTCATCTTGGTCTGGAAGCCGACAATATTATACAGCGTACCCAAGGCGTTATCACGTCGAAGTTGAACCACCGCGTAAGGTTTTTCGTCAGGCTTGTGCGCATTGGTCAGACCGACAGGCTTCATCGGCCCGTGGCGCAGGGTTTCTCGCCCGCGTTCCGCCATCACCTCGATCGGCAGGCAGCCATCGAAATAGCCGGCCGTTTCGCCCTCGTGAAACTCGGCCTTGTCGGCGGCTAGAAGAGCGTCGATGAAGGCGTCATACTGCTCGCGGGTCATCGGGCAGTTGACATAGGCCTTTTGCTCGGCTTCGGTCTCGCCCTTGTCATAGCGGCTTTGTTCCCAGGCCACGGACATGTCGATGGTATCGGCATGGACGATGGGGGCGATGGCGTCGAAGAAGGCCAGCGAATCCGTGCCCGTCACCGACCGGATGGCCTGCGCCAGTGCGTCGGATGTCAGCGGCCCCGTGGCCACGATCCAGTTGCCGTCGGACGGCAGGTCGGTGATCTCGCCCGGAACGATCTGGATCAGCGGATCAGCCTCAAGGACCTCGGTGACGGCCGCCGAAAAGGCGTCGCGGTCAACCGCCAAGGCACCGCCCGCAGGCAGACGGTGGCGGTCCGCCGTTGCCATGATCAGCCCGCCCGCCGCGCGCATTTCCCAATGCAGCTGGCCCACGGCATTCATCACGTCGTCATCGGACCGGAAGCTGTTGGAACACACCATTTCGGCGCAGTCGCCGGTCTTGTGGGCGAAGGTGCCCTTGGCGGGGCGCATCTCGTGCAGGATGACCGGGACGCCCGCCCGGGCGATCTGCCAGGCGGCCTCGGACCCGGCAAGGCCCGCGCCGACGATATGGACTGGTTCCATGTGACCTCCTGCAGATGGGGCTAGCAAAGCCGCCCGCAAATGGAAAGGGCGGCGCCAGCGGCACCGCCCGGATTGTCGCGCAAGGCGGAAGGATCACTCCTCCGCTGCGGCCTCGGCTGCTTCCTCGTCACCGCCCGAACGCAGCGCCGACGGCGCGGCGATGTTGGCGATCACGAAGTTGCGGTCGATGGTGGGCTTCACGCCTTCCGGCAGCTTCACGTCGTTGATGTGGATCGTGTCGCCGACGTTCAGGCCTTCCAGATCGACGGTGATGTGATCGGGGATGTCACCCGCGGTCACGACCAGCTCGACCTCGGGGCGCACCGTCACCAGCGTGCCGCCGCGCTTCAGGCCGGGGCATTTCTCGTGGTTGATGAAGTCCACGTGGATGAACAGGTTCACCTTCGACGTGCGGCGCAGGCGCATGAAGTCGATGTGGATCGGCAGGTCCTTCACCACGTCCTTCTGAACGCCGCGGCAGATGACGCGGACGTCGTCCTGGCCTTCGACCTTCAGGTTGAACAGCGTGGACATGAAGCGACCGGCGCGCAGCTGGGTCAGCAGTTTGTTGAAGTCGAACTGGATGTTGACCGGGTCCTTGTGGTCACCATACACGACTCCGGGCACCTTGCCGTCGCGGCGAGCTTGGCGGGCGGCCCCCTTGCCTGACCCCGCGCGCGGCTCGGCCACCAGATCAGGGATCTCTTTGGCCATGATATATCTTCCTATCGGTTGTTGACGCCGCCATCCTCCAAGGGTGCATGGCGACAGGTGGCGGCCTATACTGCAACGGGCGCGATTTGTGAAGTCCTGATCGGCGCCTGGATCTCGTATTCATCCAGGAAGCCGCGCGGGATCATCACGTTCTGCGGGCCGAGGTCCTTGACGTTGCGTTCGCCGCACAAGGCCATGCTGACATCCAGTTCCTTGCGGATGATCTCCAGCGCGCGGGTCACGCCCGCCTCGCCCATGGCGCCAAGGCCGTGAAGCCAGGCCCGCCCGATCCAGGTGGAATGGGCGCCAAGCGCAAGCGCCTTCAGAACGTCCTGGCCCGAACGGATGCCGCTGTCCATGTGGATTTCCACCCGGTCGCCCACGGCCTTCACGATGTGCGGCAGCATCCGGATCGAGGACAGCGCACCGTCCAATTGGCGCCCGCCGTGGTTCGACACGATGATCGCGTCGGCCCCGAAGTCGGCGGCGATGCGGGCGTCATCAGGGTCAAGCACACCCTTCAGGATCAGCTTGCCGCCCCACAGGTCGCGGATCCGCGCGATCTTGTCCCAGTCCAGCTTCTCGTCGAACTGCTCGGCCGTCCAGCTCATCAGGCTGGAAGGATCGGCGACGCCCTTGGCATGACCCACGATGTTGCCGAAGAAGCGCCGCTTGGTCTGCAGCATTCCCATGCCCCACCGCCAGCGCATCGCCAGATCCAGCAGGGTGGGCAGGGTCAGCTTGGGCGGCGCGGACAAGCCGTTCTTCAGATCCTTGTGCCGCTGACCCAGGATCTGCAGATCCAGCGTCAGCACCAGGGCGCTGCAGTTGGCCTTCCTGGCGCGCTCGATGATGGCCGCCAGGAAATCCTGGTCCTTCATGACATAAAGCTGGAACATGAAGGGCTTGGTCGTGTGTTCCGCGACATCCTCGATGGAACAGATCGACATGGTGGAGAGGCAGAAGGGCACGCTGAACTTCTCGGCCGCCCGGGCGGCGTGGATTTCGCCGTCGGCGTGCTGCATCCCGGTCAGCCCCACCGGCGCCAGGGCAACCGGCATCGCCGCCGGCAGGCCGACGATATCGGATGCAGTGCTGCGGTTCGACATGTCCACCGCCACCTTCTGGCGCAGCTTCAGGCGGGCAAAGTCGGTCGTGTTCTCGCGGAAGGTCTGTTCGGTATAGCTGCCCGATTCAGCATAGTCATAGAACATCCTCGGCGTGCGCGCGCGGTGCATCCGCTTCAGATCTTCGATCGAGGTGATGACGGGCATGAAACTCTCCGCAAGTTGGTAAAAAATCTTTACCAAACTGGAGAGCGAAGGGCAATCAATCCTGTGGTCGCATCCGCGACAGGGTTTCCGGCTCGATCACCGGGCCACGCAGCGCCTCGGCCCGCCGGCGCAATTCGGCGGCGCGCGCCTCGGCTTCCACATCGACGGCGGCAGGCGAGTCGGCGGCCTCGGGCGCATGATCGGGCAGGGTGGGTTCCGCCAGGATCTGGTCGGTCGGCAGCAGGCGCGGATAGGGCTCTGCATCGCCACCGCAGCCCGACAGAAGGGCGGCGCAGGCGATCAGGGTCAGGACGTGTTTCATGGACGGCAGCCTAGGCCCCGCCACGGGGCGGGGCAACGGGCTTTCGCGCCGCCGGGGCGCGCGCTAGAAGACCCCATGGCCCGCACCCAAGGTTCCCGCGCCGAGATCACCGGCCCCCTGATCCGGGACGAAGCCCGCCGCCTGTTCGCGCGGCAGGGCTACGCCGCCGTGTCGATGCGCCAGATCGCATCCGCCGTGGGGGTGCAGGCGGGGGCGCTTTATGCCTATACGCCCGACAAGCAGGCGCTGCTGCTGGACCTGCTGGAAAGCCATATGCAGGAACTGCTGGCGGCCTGGTCGGACGTGCCGGGCGATCCCCTGGCGCGGCTGGAGCGCTTCGTGCGCTTTCACATCGACACCAGCCTGGATCATCCCGACGCGGTGTTCCTGTCCTACATGGAGTTGCGCAGCCTGACGCCCGCAAATTTCGCCCGCATCGCCACCCTGCGCAGCCGCTACGAGGCCGGGCTGGAGGCGATCCTGCGCGACGGGGTGGCGGCGGGGCTGATGCGCATCGACGACCTGAAGCTTGCGACGATGGCGCTGATCGCGATGCTGACGGGCGTGACCAACTGGTATCGGGAAGGCGGGCGTCTGGACCGGAAGCGGATCGGCGACATCTACTGGGGGCTTGCGCGTGGCGCGGTGGGCGCGGATTGACCGCCCGTTCCTCCTTGCCCAAATACCGACGCTTGCCGCACGCCGCCCACATCCCGATAATCATCCCATGAGTCTGCCCCCCGGCTTCCTTGACGAGATTCGCAACCGTGTTCCGATCAGCCGAGTGATCGGAAAGAAGGTCGTGTGGGATCTGCGCAAGTCGAACCAGGCGCGCGGCGACTGGTGGGCGCCGTGCCCGTTCCATCAGGAAAAATCCGCCAGTTTTCATTGCGACGACCAGAAGGGCTATTACTACTGCTTCGGCTGCCACGCCAAGGGTGACGCCATCAAGTTCCTCCGCGAGGCCGATGGGATGGAGTTCATCGAGGCGGTCAAGCTGCTGGCGGCCGAGGCGGGGCTTCAGATGCCCGAGCCTGATCCGCGCACCCGCGAGCGCACCGACCGCCGCACCCGCCTGTTCGAAGTGACCGAGGCTGCCAGCCGCTGGTTCCGCCTGCAATTGCAGACCGCCGCTGCGGCCGAGGCGCGCGACTACCTTCTCCGCCGTGGCCTGGACCGCGCGGCCGAGGACCGGTTCGAGATCGGCTTTGCGCCCGACAGCCGGACTTCGCTGACCGGCGCCTTGCGCGAGAAGGGCTTCGACGAGGCGCTGATCGTCGAATCGGGGATGGCGGCCAAGCCCGACAATGGCGGCGCTGCCTATGACCGCTTCCGGGGCCGCATCATCTTCCCGATCCGCGACGGGCAGGGGCGCTGCATCGGCTTCGGCGGGCGGGCCATGGATCCGAACGCCCGCGCCAAATACCTCAACAGCCCGGAAACGCCGCTGTTCGACAAGGGCCGCAATCTTTACAACCTCGGTCCCGCGCGCGCGGCAGTCGCCAAGGGCCAGCGGCTGGTCGTGGCCGAGGGCTACATGGACGTGATCGCGCTTGCCCGCGCGGGATTCGAGGGTGCCGTCGCCCCCCTTGGCACCGCCATCACCGAGGATCAGTTGCGCCTGATGTGGCGCGTCAGCCCCGAGCCCGTCATCGCGCTGGACGGCGATGCGGCGGGCCAGCGGGCGGCGCAGCGGCTGATCGACCTTGCCCTGCCGATGACCGGGCCGGGGCAGGCGCTGCGCTTCGTCATCCTGCCCGCTGGCCAGGATCCGGACGACCTGATCAAGGCCGCAGGGCCCGGCGCCATGGGCGCGCTGCTGAACCAGGCGCGGCCGCTGGTGGATCTGCTCTGGGCGCGTGAAACCGATGGCCAGGTTTTCGACAGCCCGGAACGAAAGGCCGCCCTGGACAAGCGCCTGCAGGACACCGTCGCCACGATCCCCGATGAACTGACCCGCAACCATTATGCCGAGGAGTTGCGTCGCAAGCGGTGGGAATTGTTCGGCGGATCGTCCCGCCGGACCGAGCGGCGAGGGGGCGACCGCAAATTCACCCGCCGCGACCGGTCCCCGACCCCACGCCCCATCCCTTCGGCCGCTGCCGAACCGCTGGCCGCGGGGGCGCTGCTGGAAGGCGCGAGCCTTCTGATCTGCGCGCTGCGGCCCGAACTGGTCGCCCAGGCGGAGACGCGGCTGGAGCGTCTTACGCCCGTCGATCCCGACCGGGCGGCGCTGCTGTTCGACCTGCTGTCCCATACCGAAAGCGTGGCCGGACGGCGCGGACTTGAAACGCTGCGGCGTGACGCCCATCTGGGCCTGACGCCGGCGGTCATCGGGTCCCAGGACCACGAAACAGCGCTGGCGATCTTGGAGAATCTTCTCGACCGGCTCGAGGCGCAGCGTGCGGCAGGCTCGGAACTTGCCCGCGCCGAGGCCGAGATCCAGGGCGAGGCCGACGAAGGACTGACCTGGCGGATGCAGCAGATCGCCCGCGCCCGCCACCGTGCCGAAAGGCCGGAACTGGAAGGCGGCGCCGACCTGAACGAGGACCGCGAGGCGCTGTCGGCGCAGCTGTCCCAGTTCGTCGATGGCCAGATTTGGCGTAAGCCGCCCCGACGATGATCATGTGGACCGTGTGATTCGCCACTGCGAATCGGTTTTCTTCGCCGGCCCTTTGATTCGGGGGGGCGGCACGCTAGATGTAGGACGGAATTCCGGTGATTCGCCCTGCCGCGAATCACTGCCTGACGAAGGGAGCCCTTGATGGCCGCCAAGGACGACGATCACGACAAGACCGACAAGGACGATAACGCCCATTCGCTGGACATGAGCCAGGCGGCCGTCAAGCGCATGATCGCCGACGCGCGCGAACGGGGCTACATCACCTATGATCAGCTGAACGCCGTCCTGCCGCCCGAGCAGGTCAGCAGCGAGCAGATCGAGGATGTCATGTCGATGTTGTCCGAGATGGGCATCAACGTGATCGAGGACGAGGAAGAGGCGGAGGAGCCCGAGGGTGGCGCGGTCGCCGTCGTCGGCTCGACATCGCGCGAGATCGCGGTCGCATCCTCCGAGACCGAGAAGCTGGACCGGACAGACGATCCGGTGCGGATGTATCTGCGCGAGATGGGCAGCGTCGAGCTGTTGTCGCGCGAGGGCGAGATCGCCATCGCCAAGCGCATCGAGGCCGGTCGCAACACGATGATCGCAGGGCTTTGCGAAAGCCCGCTGACCTTCAAGGCCATCACCATGTGGCGCGAGGAGCTTCTGGACGAGGAGATCCTGCTGCGCGACGTGATCGACCTGGAAACCACCTTCGGCCAGTCCCTGGACGACGAGGAAGGCGACGAGGAAGAGCTGGCCGATGACAGCGTCCAGACCGAAACCACGCAGAAGCGCGAGGAACTGGATGCCGACGGCAATCCCATGCGCAGCGAGGATGACGAGGACGAGGACGACGGCACCAACCTGTCGCTTGCCGCGATGGAAGCCAGCCTGAAGCCCAAGGTTCTGGAAACGCTTGAACTGATCGCGCATGACTATGAGGCGCTTGCTGCGATGCAGGACCAGCGCATGTCGGCCACGCTGAACGAGGACAACAGCTTCTCGGCCAGTGCCGAATCCGACTACCAGGTGCTGCGCACGCGCATCGTCGGGCTGGTGAACGAACTTCACCTGAACAGCAGCCGGATCGAGGCCCTGGTTGACCAGCTTTACGGCATCAACCGCCGGATCGTGACCATCGACAGCGGCATGGTCAAGCTGGCCGATGCCGCCCGCATCAACCGTCGCGAATTCATCGACGCCTATCGCGGGACCGAGCTTGATCCGGCCTGGGTCGACCGCATGTCCCAGCAGGCCGGGCGCGGCTGGCAGGCGCTGTTCGAACGCTCGCGCGACAAGGTCGAGGACCTGCGCAACGAGATGGCGCAGGTCGGCCAGTATGTCGGCGTCGACATCGAGGAATTCCGCCGCATCGTGGCCCAGGTCCAGCGCGGCGAAAAGGAAGCCCGCCAGGCCAAGAAGGAAATGGTCGAGGCGAACCTGCGGCTGGTGATCTCGATCGCCAAGAAATACACGAACAGGGGCCTGCAGTTCCTTGACCTCATTCAGGAAGGCAACATCGGCCTGATGAAGGCGGTGGACAAGTTCGAGTATCGGCGCGGCTACAAGTTCTCGACCTATGCGACGTGGTGGATCCGGCAGGCGATCACCCGGTCCATCGCGGACCAGGCGCGGACCATCCGCATTCCGGTGCACATGATCGAGACGATCAACAAGCTGGTCCGCACCGGCCGCCAGATGCTGCACGAGATCGGCCGCGAGCCCACGCCCGAGGAACTGGCCGAAAAGCTGCAAATGCCGCTGGAAAAGGTCCGCAAGGTGATGAAGATCGCCAAGGAACCGATCAGCCTCGAAACCCCCATCGGGGACGAGGAGGACAGCCAGCTTGGCGATTTCATCGAGGACAAGAACGCCGTCCTGCCGCTGGATTCGGCCATTCAGGAAAACCTGAAGGAAACCACGACGCGGGTTCTGGCCAGCCTCACCCCGCGCGAGGAACGCGTGCTGCGGATGCGTTTCGGCATCGGTATGAACACCGATCACACGCTGGAGGAAGTCGGCCAGCAGTTCAGCGTGACCCGCGAGCGTATCCGCCAGATCGAGGCGAAGGCGCTGCGCAAGCTGAAGCATCCAAGCCGCAGCCGAAAGCTGCGGTCCTTCCTGGACCAATGACGAAAAGCCGCCTTCGGGCGGTTTTTTCGCAATGTGGCATTGATAGAACTGTCGGTATTCGGATTGCGCGGGTGTTTGCCTCGGCCCTTGCAATTCAGGGGTAAATCGTGAACGCTGATCAAAGCTTGCACGAGGTCCGTTCATGTCCGCCCAAACGATCCTGATCGTCGTCTGTGCCCTTCTGGCGGCAATCGTGGTGGTGCTGCTGCTGACCCAGCGTCGCGGGCCGGCAACCTCCGACCCCAGGGTTCCCGACCTTGAACGCAGGCTTGCCGAACTGGACGAACAGCGCCTGCGGGCCGGCCGCCTGGAAGCGCAGGCGGAGCATCTGGAAAAGCGCCTGACCGAGATCGGGGACGAGCGCGACAATCTGGCGGACGCCTTGCAAACCGAACGTCGGGACATGGCGCGGCTGGAGGGCGAACTCGCCTCGGCCCGGCTTGCGGCCGAAAAGGACTTGGCGGCCGAACGTCGCGAAATCGCCCGCCTGCACGAACTGCGCGATCAGGTGAACGAGGTGTTGGCCAAACTGACCGCGGAACGCGATGGCTTGGGCGAGGCTCTGGCCGCGGAACGCCAGACCATCGCCCGCTTTGAGCGGGACCTGTCCGAGACCCGGCTGATGGCGCAAAAGGATCTGCAGGCGGCGCAGCGAGAGATTGCGACGCTGAAGGAGTTGCGCGAGGAAATGACCGGCCATTTCAAGCTGCTGGCGAATGAAACCCTAAAAACCCAGGGTGCCGAGATGCAGCGGGTCCATGGGGATCAGTTGAACGCGCTGCTGACGCCCTTCCGCGATCAGGTCAATCGCTTTCAAAGCGAACTTCAGGCTCGCAACAAGGCCACGGATGAGGAACGCGCCCGCCTGCGCGAGCAGATCGAGGGGCTTTACCGCCGGTCCGAGGCGATCTCTCGCGAGGCGGTCAACCTGACGCGGGCGCTGAAAGGCGACAGCCAGAAGCGCGGTGCTTGGGGCGAGATGATCCTTGAACGCATTCTCGAGGATTCGGGCCTGCTGGAGGGCACGCATTACACCACCCAGACCAGCCGCCGGGACGAGGATGGCAAGACCTGGCGCCCGGACGTCATCATCCGGATGCCGCAGAAAAAGGTGCTTGTGGTCGATAGCAAGGTCTCGTTGGTGGCCTATGAGGAAGCGGTCAGCGCCGAGGATCCGGCAATCCGCGACATCGCGCTGCGCCGGCATGTCGCGGCGATGCGGACGCATATCGCCTCGCTATCGGGCAAGGGATATCACGCGCTGGACGAAGGCTCGGTCGATTACGTGCTGATGTTCATCCCGGTGGAAGGCGCCTTTTCCGAGGCCCTGCGCGTCGATCCCGACCTGACGCGGCACGCGATGGAAAACCGCGTCGGCCTCGCCACCCCGACGACGCTGATGCTGACGCTGCGCACGGTTGATCACATCTGGACGGTCGAGCGGCGGGAATCCAACGCAGCCCAAATCGCCAACCGGGCAGGGCTGCTTTATGACAAGCTGCATGGCTTCGTGTCGGCGATGGAGGAGGTCGGCGCGGCCCTGGACAAGGCCCAGAAAAGCCACAGCACGGCCATGGACCGGCTTTCGCGCGGGTCGGGCAACGTCATCCGTCAGGCCGAGATTCTGCGCCAGCTTGGGGCGCGCAACCAGAAGCGCCTTGCGGTCGGGCATGACGGCGATGACGAACTGCCCTTGCTGGGCAGCCCTGAGGCTGCGGAATGATCACGACCTTCACGGTCGAGACACGGGGGCCTGCCTGCCACGACATCACCGGCAAGGTCGCCGGATGGCTGCGCGACGGGGGTGCGGGCGAGGGTGTGGTGACGCTGATGGTCCGCCATACCTCCTGTTCGTTGCTGATCCAGGAAAACGCCGATCCCGACGTGCAGCATGACCTGCTGGGCTGGCTTGACCGCATCGCGCCCCCGGCGGACGATCCATCGATGTCCTGGCTGCGTCACCGGGACGAGGGGCCGGATGACATGCCCGCGCATCTGAAGGCCGCGGTGCTGCCGGTCAGCCTTCAGGTCCCGGTATCGGTTGGGCGGATGCTGCTGGGGACATGGCAGGGCATCTATCTGGTGGAACACCGGCGCGCGCCGCATCGCCGCCAGGTCGTCGGGGCGTTTCAGCGGCTCTGATCGCGCGGCATTCCGGTCACAGGTGGGATGGCGAACATCTTGTGCCTGCTGGATATGGCTACCCAAACCCTGCCTGCCTCCTATACTGCTGGGGATCGAGGATTTCGAGGGGACCACCGGATGCGCTGCCCGTTTTGCGGAAACGTCGATACGCAGGTCAAGGATTCGCGTCCCGCCGAAGACAATGTTGCCATCCGCCGCCGTCGCTTCTGCCCGGCCTGCGGGGGCCGCTTCACCACCTATGAGCGCGTGCAGCTGCGCGACTTGGTTGTTGTCAAGGCAAATGGCCGGCGAGAGGACTTTGATCGTGACAAGATGGCCCGTTCGATCCGCATCGCCATGCAGAAGCGCCCGGTCGAGCCTGAGCGGATCGAGCAGATGATCAGCGGCATCGTCCGCCGCCTTGAAAGCACCGGGGAGACGGATATTCCCTCCAAGATGATCGGCGAGATCGTCATGGAGGCGCTGTCGCGCATCGATAATGTTGCGTATGTCCGTTTTGCCAGCGTCTACAAGAACTTCCAGGACGCGGACGATTTCGACAAGTTCGTGTCCGAACTGCGGCCCGGCGCGGTCAACGACTGAACCGTGACGGGCGACGACCTGCGACAGATGGCCCATGCCCTGCGGCTGGCGCGCCGGGGTCTGGGCAATGTCTGGCCGAACCCTGCCGTCGGCTGCGTGATCCTGCAAGGCGGGCGTGTCGTCGGGCGGGGTTGGACGCAGCCGGGCGGCAGGCCCCATGCCGAACGCATGGCCCTGGACCAGGCAGGTCCGCTGGCGAGAGGGGCGACCGCCTATGTCACGCTGGAGCCCTGTGCCCATCATGGCAAGACCCCGCCCTGCGCTGAGGGACTGGTCGCCGCCGGTGTTGCCCGTGTCGTTTCGGCCATGACCGATCCCGATCCCCGCGTGGCCGGGCGCGGGCATCGGATCCTGCGCAATGCGGGCATCGCCGTGACGGAAGGCGTGCGAGAGGCCGAGGCGCGCGATTTGCAGGCGGGCTTCCTGTCGCGCGTCCAGAAGGGGCAGCCCTTCGTGACCCTCAAGCTGGCGACTAGCTTTGACGGGCGCATTGCCACGCCCGGCGGAGAAAGCCAGTGGATCACGGGACCCGAGGCACGCCTTCATGTCCATGCGATGCGCATGGCCCATGACGCGGTGATGGTGGGCGGGAACACGGCCCATGCCGACCGCCCGTCGCTGAACGTCCGCGGGCTGACCACGCCGCGCCAGCCAGTGCGGGTGGTCCTGTCGTCGCGGCCGCTGCCCGACCTGCCGCCCGAGGGTCCGATGCACGGACCCTTGTGGCAGATCGACGCCCCGCCCGCCCAAGCCTTGGCGCAGCTTGCCGAGCGCGGCGTCACGCGGGTCTTCTGCGAGGGCGGGGGACTGCTTGCCGCTTCCCTGCTGCACGCGGGGCTTGTGGACCAGATCGTGGGCTATACTGCGGGTGTCACCCTGGGGGGTGACGGGCTGCCCGCGGTCGGACCGATGCGGCTTGACCGGCTGGCCGATGCGCCGCGCTTCGCCCTGGCCGAGTCGCGCCGGATCGGAGCCGACCTGTTCCATCGCTGGCGCAGGATCGCGCCTGCCTGAAATCCTTACTCGGCCACGGGCTGCAGGGTCGTGATGCCGGTCGCCGCCGCGCGGGCCAGGTTCGGGTCCAGCGACATGCCGATATATTCGCCCCGCCGCCATAGCTCTGCCAGATCGTCGTAGTGGCGCGACAGCGGATGGCCCGACTGCCCGGTCGAGATGATGAAGACCGAACTGTCGGGATCGGCCAGGTCATAGACCCCGCGATACCCGGCGCCGGCTTCGGCCTCGAACGGGGTGGGACCTGTTCCCAGCAGGGTGGTGTGGGATACGGTCAGCGCCCCGCCCGAGATCGCCTGCGGCAGGTTCACGATCCAGCCAAGCGCGCCGATCCGGCCCAGCCCCGGATGCACATGCCGCGCCTGATGCGCGTCGCCCCATCTCCAGCTGGTGACATCCGGGCCGTATCGCTGCGTCAGTTCCAGGATCGCGCGGTCCAGCGCCTGGCGGGCAATCATGGTGCAATCCTCGGCCTGCGCGCTTTGCACGATGTCGCACCACGCGCCCGCGCCGTTGCGGTTGCGGAAGACGGAATCGACAAAGCCCGGATGCAGGCTGCGGATGTCGTCGGCCACGGGGCCAAGCTCGTCCCGGATCAGGCGGTCCTGCAGCGCGCCCATCCAGGCGGAATAGATCAACGGCTCGGGCAGGTGCTCGCTCATGGCGCCGTCCCATTCGGCCAGCAGGTTCAGCGCGTCCTGGCGCTGGCGTTCCGGCGTGCCAGAGGCTGCGGGCTCGCCCGTGAACCACAGATCCGCGCCGACCAAGGGCAGCAGGGCACGGGCGGCCGGGCTGACGATGTCCAGTTGCGCGGCGATGAAGCTGTCGCGGGAATGGACCTCGCGGTCCTTCAGCAGATGCGCCAGCCGGGTGCGGCGCAGGGCCAGGGGGCCGCGTTCCTCGGTCGCGAACGCCAAGCCCTGGGTGGCGGGGCTGTCCTCGGAGGTGGGGACGAGGCCCTGCCATTCCCCTTCGGCCAGCCAGCCCGGCACGGGCATGGCGCCGCCGGTCGGATGGCTGGCCCTGCGCTGCGGCTTCGCGCCGACTGTCACCTGGCGGATGCCGTCGCCGTCGGCCAGCGTCACGGCCATGGCGGGCGCCACGACCCGGCCAAGCGCGGTTGCGGCGCTGTCCGCATCGGTCGCCCGCATCATCCCGATCAGCGCCGACATGGTGGTGTCGGTCCCGGACAGCCCTGTCCAGCGCAGGGCTGCCACATGGCCCATCGGCGTGACATCCGCCAGGCCCGGATCCAGCAAGGGCACAAGCGGGCCGTTCCGGCTGCGGCGCAGCGTAAGGGCGCGGGTCGGTTCGCCAAGCACGCGGATCACCTCTCGCCGCGTGACGAACTCGGTCCAGCCGTTTGCGCCACGATAGCGGTCGGCATGGCCGGGCTGGATCTCCTCGATGGCGATGTCGGCATCGTCCAGGGGGGCAGGCGCGATACCCCAGGCCAATAACGGATTGCGGCCTGAAAACACGACCGGCATTCCCGGAATCGTCGCCCCGATCACCCCGCCCGAGGTCAGTTGCAGCCGCGCGAGGTAGTAAAGCGAGGGCGCCACCAGCGGCGCCTGCGGATCGTTCGCAACCAGCGCGCCGCCCGCCGCCGTCCGGTCCGCCGCCGCGGCAAAGCTGTTGGCCCCCAGCCCGCCGTTCGGCCGCAGGAAGTCTGTCGCATCGCGGGCGGGCGCCGGGCCCTTGCGGGCCTCGGGCGGTGCCAGGCGGGTGCCGGGGAACAGGTCGGCATAATGGGGCAGGATGGCGGCATTGCCTTCGCCGACCAGCAGTTCTGTCCCGCGTTCGGGCCAGGTCAGCGACAGGCGGGCGCGCAGGATCTCCTCGGCCGCTGAATTGCTGGTCGCGGCAGCCAGCAGCTTCAGGATCGCCAGCGAATCGGCGGGCTGCCAATAGGCTATCTCTTGCGGCAGGACGAAGAATTCCGGCGCCCCCCGGCCAAGCGCGCCCTTGTTGACCTGCGCGATCCACTGGTTCACGCCTTCCGCATAGGCCCGCAGCGCCGCCTGCGTCGCCTGGTCCTGGGAATCGAGCGAGGCCGCGGCATTGCGGTAAAGCTCCAACCGTCGGGCGAGGTCGTCGGCGGGAAAGGCGCCCGCGCCATAAACCTCGGACAGGCGGCCCTGGGCCGCGCGGCGCAGCAAGGTCATCTGGAACAGCCGGTCCTGGGCATGGGCAAGGCCCAGGGCAAAGAACACGTCCTCGTCCGTTTGTCCGAAGACATGAGGCACGTTCTCGATCGAGCGCACGATCTCGACCGGGGCCGATATGCCCTGGACCTGAAGCGTGGCGTTGTAGTCCGGCAGGGACCGCACGGCAAAATACCAGGCCAGGATGGCTGCCATCACCAGCAGCAGGATCAGGCCGATGGTCAGCCGCAGAAGCCAGCGGAAAAGGGTCAGCATGTGGGAAGATGATCCATGGGCCGGTCCGCCGCCTGTCCTTGTGGGAGACCGATGCGCTTGACCGCGGCGCGCCGGGATGATGGGTTGCTGCATAATGGAGGCGCGGTGCCAGTTCAACGCACGGCGCACCGCGCCTCAAAATGGATCGAGGGACTGATGGCGAAGTTGGCGTTTCTTGGACTGGGCGTGATGGGCGCGCCGATGGCGGGGCATCTGAAGGCCGCCGGGCACGAGGTGACGGTCTTCAACCGCACGGCCGCCAAGGCGCAGGCTTGGGTCGAACGGCATGGCGGGGCCTGGGCCGGCACCCCGCGCGAAGCGGCGGCGGGGGCCGATCTGGTCATGGCCTGCGTGGGCAATGACGACGATCTGCGATCCGTCTGCCTTGGACCGGACGGCGCCTTTGCCGGCATGAAGCCGGGCGCAATCTTCGTGGATCACACCACCGTCTCGGCCGCGGTGACGCGGGAGCTGGCTCAGGCGGCGCAGGCGACGGGGCTCGGCTATGTGGACGCGCCCATCTCGGGCGGGCAGGCGGGGGCCGAGAACGGCCAGCTGTCGGTGATGTGCGGCGGCACGCAGGATGACTTCGACGGCGCAGCGCCGGTGATCGATGCCTATGCCAAGATCTGCCGCCGCATGGGCGACGTGGGGGCGGGCCAGATCACCAAGATGTGCAACCAGATCGCCATCGCCGGGCTGGTGCAGGCGCTGTCGGAATCGCTGGCCTTCGCCAAGAGGTCGGGGCTGGAGGTCGGACAGGTCGTCGAGGTGATCAGCCAGGGCGCCGCCGGAAGCTGGCAGATGGTCAATCGCCACAAGACGATGGACCAGTGCCATTTCGAGCACGGCTTTGCCGTGGACTGGATGCGCAAGGATCTGGCCATCTGCCTGGCCGCAGCCGACGAGGTCGGCGCATCGCTGCCCGTCACCGCCCTGGTCGACCAGTTCTACAAGGACGTGCAGCGGATGGGCGGGGGCCGCTGGGACACCTCGTCCCTGATCGCGCGGCTCGGGTAGGGCCTAGCCGCCCTTTGCCTCGGCCCGCTTCAGCGCGGGTTCGACGCGGGCGAGGGCCTGTCGGACATGTTCGGGAAAGCTGCCCGGAGGGATCGGAAGGGTGGCCGAATGGGCCGCGCAGACGGTCCGGGCGTCGCGCCATTCGTCCGCGATCCGCAAGGCCCAGTTCCGGAAATCCTGCGCCGCACCCGGACGGTCCTGCAGCGCCTGTCCCATGGTCGGGTGGAAGCTGACGCGCGGCAGGCGCAGCAGGCGCCGCAACAGGCCGGGCACCGGCAGGACGTTCAGTGTGTCGTCCACATGCAGGCTGCCGCTGGCGGGATGATAGGCCAGCAGCGACCCCGCATGGACGCGTTCGTTCTGGCAGATGTAGTCGATCCCGTCGGGCAGCGAGAAGCGCAGCTCCGGGAAACGTGCCGCGACCCGGGGGGATTCGACTGCGTCGGTTTGCCAGGGCAGGTCCGGCCATTTGCGGTGATGACGGTTCGATCCGAACAGCTGCGCCTGCGGGAACATCTGGTGCATCGCCTTGCAATGGAGCGTGTGGAAGGGATGCAGGTTCAGGATCGCCTCGACCGCGCGGCCACCTTCGGTCAGGGCCATGACCTGCCGGGCGACATCGGTGCCAAAGCCATAGGAGTCCAGGAACAGGAACCGGCCCGAGGACAGCTGCACCAGCGAACACTGTGTCCCGACATTCACCAGCCCGCCGATCCGCAGGTCGCCCCGGATGTTCCAGAAGCCGTTGCCCAGGTCGATCAGACGTTCCGCCATCATGCCTCCTGTTGTCGATCATGGGGATGCGGGTCCCCGCCCTGCGCGTTGCGCGTTCCGCCGCCGGATGAGCGCCACGACGCAGGCACATCGGTATCGGTCATCGCGCCTCTTGCCGTGGGTCGGCAACCAAACGGCAAGGTGCGGCGCGGGTTCCGGTCAGAGGCCGCGACGTGCGGCGCGAAAGCCGTCCAGAAGCGCGCGGGTCGGGTCGGCCCTGGCCGGGTTGACCCCCTGCGTCACCAAGGCCTCGGCATAGCGGTCGGCCAGCCAGCCGGCGCCGATGACCGTGACGGACTGGCCCAGCCACCAAGGCCGCGCGGCGGCAAGCTCGGCCCCGATCAGCAGGCCGGCCATCCGGGCGTAGGCGGCAGGCGGGGTCATCTCCTCCATCGCCAGCCGCGCGCGGAGCGAGGACAGCTCGCCCGCAAGCCCCGCGGGGCGGGACAGCGTGTCCTGCACGGCTTCGGCAAAGCCGGCGCTTTCTTCGTCAGGCGTCGAGGCGGTCAGCGCGGACAGAAGCTCGCCCGTCAGGAAGCCGCGAAAACTGACGATCTCGCCCGCGCTGACATGCGCCCAGGCAGACTGCCCGCCCGGCAGGCACAGAACGCCGTCGAATTCGGGATGGCGGGCCAGATGCCCGGCAATGCGCGTCGTCTGAACGCCGATCAGGTCAGCCGGGCGATCCTGCATCAGGCCCGGCAGCCGGTGCAGCGTGAGCCGGGGGTCCAGCACCACGGCGTCCGCGGGCCGCGGTGGCGGGCAGGGCACCCGTGCCGGCGCGGTTCCCGGCCAGCCTGCAGCGATCACGTCGATGGCAGCCCCTGGCGCAAGACGGGGGATCAGCATCGCCGCCAGCGAGGCGGCCGGATCGCCGTTGTCTGGCCTGGTAATCGCCGCGCCTTCGGCATCGCCGCGAAACAGCCACAGCCGCAATTCGCCCGCTGCCAGTTCCACTGCCGCCCAATCGACCTGATCCATCGCTGCCTCCGATTTCGCGCCGAAAGATGGCCGTGCTTTGCCGCGCTGTCCAGAGACGGCGCTTGAAGCGCGGCGGGGTTGGGCGTAACCAGCCCGTCATGCGGATACTCTTTCTTGGCGATGTGATGGGCCGCGCCGGACGGCGCGCGATAGTCGAGCGGCTGGCGCCGCTGCGCGCGCGGCTGAAGGCCGACCTGGTGGTGGTGAATGCCGAAAATGCCAGCGGCGGGCGCGGCTGCACGGCGGGCCATGCGCAACTGCTGCTGGAATCGGGCGCCGATTGCCTGACGCTGGGCGACCATGCCTTCGACCAGAAGGACATGCTTGCCTTCATCGAACGCGAGCCGCGCATCATCCGTCCCCTGAACTACGCCAAGGAGGCTCCGGGCCGGGGCAGCACCATCATTGCCGATGCGCGCGGTCGCAAGCTGCTGGTGACGCAGGCGCTGGGGCAGGTCTTCATGTCGCGGCCCTATGACGATCCGTTCTCGGCGTTGGATGCCGTGCTGCGCGCGCATCCGCCGGGCGGCATGGTCCAGGCGGCGCTTGTCGATTTTCATGCCGAGGCCACAAGCGAGAAGATGGCTGCCGGGCATTTCTGCGACGGCCGCGCCAGCGCTATCATCGGCACGCATACGCATGTGCCGACGGCGGATACGCAGATCCTGCCGCGCGGGACGGGGTACCAGTCGGATGCCGGCATGTGCGGCGATTACGACAGCGTCATCGGCATGGAAAAGACCGAGCCCCTGCGCCGCTTCATCACCGGCATGACCCGCGATCGCTTCACCCCGGCCGAAGGGGACGCGACATTGTCGGGCGTCCTGATCGTGACGGACGACCGCACGGGCCGTGCGACGGGAATTGAACCCGTGCGCGACGGAGGGCGGCTGGCCCAAACGCATCCCGCCTGAATCGAATCCCGCTTTTGCTTGCGGTTCCGGGGAAAACAATTCTATCACCGCCGCAATTTGCCGGTGAACGGCGCCGCTCGACAGGGGCTTCATGCTTGGATTTGAATTGACCGGAACGAACGCGGCAATCGCGATGCTGGTCATTGTTGCCATCACCTTTGTGCAGTTCATCCGGGAAAAGCAGCCGCCCGAGGTCGTGGCCATCGGTTCCGCCGCTTCCATGCTGATCCTGGGCCTGCTGCCGGCCGAGGATGCGGCGGGCGTGTTGTCGAACAGCGCCCCATGGACCATCGCCTTCATGTTCCTGATCATGGGCGGCTTGCTGCGGACGGGCGCGCTGGAGATGATGTCGCGGATCGTGACCGCGCGCGCCGTCACCAATCCTGCCTTCACGATCTGCGCGTTGTTCGCCTTTGTCATCATGGCGTCGGCCGTGATGAACAACACTCCGGTCGTCGCGGTGATGATCCCCATCTGCATCCAGCTGGCCAGCCGGCTGAAGCTGTCGCCATCGAAACTGCTGATCCCGCTCAGCTATTTCACGATCCTGGGCGGCATGATGACGCTGATCGGCACATCCACCAACCTGCTGGTGGATGGTGTGGCGCGCGAACAGGGGCTGGTCCCCTTCTCCATCTTCGAGATCGCGCCCGTGGGCATTGCGGTCACCCTGGCAGGCGTCGCCTATTTCGCGCTGTTCGGAAAGAGCCTGCTGCCCGACCGGACATCGCTTGCGGGCTTTCTGGGCTCGCGGCGCGAGATGAAGTATTTCACGGAACTGGCCATCCCCGAGGATTCGAGCCTTGTGGGACAGAAAGCGGTCGCGGTCGCGCTGTTCAAGCGCGAGGCCGTGCGCCTGATCGACGTGCTGCGCGGCGATGCATCCTTGCGCCGCAACCTTGCCGAGGTCGTGCTGGAACCCGGTGACCGCGTGGTGCTGCGGTCCGAAATGGCCGATTTGCTGGAATTCCTGGGCAACAAGAACCTGCAGGTGGTGGACAAGCTCAGCTCGGTGGCGACGGAAACGGTCGAGGTGCTGATCTCGCCCGGTGCGCAACTGATCGGACGTCGGCTGGGCGACATGCGGTTGCGCAGGCGATATGGCATCTATGTGCTGGCGGCGCATCGGCGCGACCAGAACCTGGGCCGCCAACTGGACGATCTGGTCGTCCGCGTGGGCGACACGCTGCTGCTGGAAGGCGCGCCCGAGGATATCGCGCGCCTTGCCGCCGACATGGGACTGGTCGATGTCTCGCGCCCCTCGGCGCGGGCCTATCGCCGGGAACGCGCGCCGATCGCCATCGTCTGCCTGCTGGCGGTCGTGACGCTGGCCGCATTCGAGGTCGCGCCGATCATGGTGCTGGCCTTCCTTGCGGCGGCGGTGATCCTGCTGACCCGCTGCATCGATGCCGAGGAGGCGTTTTCCTTTGTCGATGGGCGGCTGATGGCGATGATCTTCGCCATGCTGGCCGTGGGCGAGGCGCTGGAGCATACCGGCACCGTCAAGCTGATCGTCGATTTCGTCACGCCCTGGCTGCGCGACCTGCCGCCGTTCGCGACGCTGATCGCGATCTATTTCCTGGGGCTGGTAATGACCGAGATCCTGTCGAACAACGCGGTCGCCGTCCTGCTGACGCCGATCGCCATCGCCTTGGCGCAGTCCCTGGGGCACGACCCGCGCGCCTATGTCGTCGCGGTGATGTTCTCGGCCACGGTCGCCTTTGCGACCCCGATCGGCTATCAGACGCACATGATGGTTTATGGCCCCGGCGGCTACAAGTTCAGCGATTTCGTCCGCGTGGGCGTGCCGCTGGACATCCTGTGCGGCATCGTCGCCTGTCTGGTCATTCCCGTGTTCTGGCCGCTGTGACGCCTTTTGCAATGCTGCCATGCAGCATTGGACATTGTTTCGATTGGCTTTCTGCCCGACATAGTGTGGCAGGGGGGAAACAGCCTTGTGTTGCAAAGGAGTTTCCGGATGGCCAGCACGATCTCTTTCGACAAACCCCGCACGTCCTTTCTGGGGATGCTCGCGGCGCCCTTCGCCGCAATTGGCAAGGTTTTGGTCGCCATTGCCGAAGCAAGCCCCAAGGTGCGAGAGCTTGAGCGCCTGAACAGCCTGAGCGACGCGGAACTGGCGCGTCGCGGCCTGACCCGCGATGGCGAAATCCGCCGGATCCTCGGGGTTGCCGCCGCGATGTGAGCGGCTGCAAGACCCTGACCGAAGGCGCCCGTCCATGGGGACAGGGCGCCTTTCTTCTGCGTGCCGCGGCTTGCGATACGCCGTCGGGCTGGACTAAAAGCGCCTCCATCCGCTTTTGAACTGCGAAGGACGACCGACCATGGCAGGCCATTCCAAATGGGCCAATATCCAGCATCGCAAGGGCCGTCAGGATGCGGCCCGCTCGAAGCTGTTTTCCAAGCTGGCGAAGGAAATCACCGTCGCCGCCAAGATGGGTGATCCAGACCCCGACAAGAACCCGCGGCTGCGCCTGGCGGTGAAGGAAGCCAAGTCGAATTCCTGTCCCAAGGACGTGATCGAACGCGCCATCAAGAAGGCCATGGGCGGCGATGCCGAGAACTATGAGGAGATCCGTTACGAGGGTTATGGCCCGAACGGCATCGCCCTGGTGGTCGAGGCCATGACCGACAACCGCAACCGCACCGCATCCAACGTGCGCAGCTATTTCACCAAGGCGGGCGGCGATCTGGGCCAGACGGGATCGGTCAGCTTCATGTTCGACCGCGTGGGCGAGATCATGTATCCGCTGTCCGCAGGCGACGCCGACAGCGTGATGCTGGCCGCGATCGAGGCGGGCGCGGACGATGTCGAGACCGACGAGGACGGCCACTGGATCTATTGCGCGGACACCGCGCTGAACGAGGTCTCCTCGGCGCTTGAGGCCTCCTTGGGCGAATCCGAGACCGCGAAGCTGATCTGGAAGCCGCAGGCGCCGACCGAGATCACGGATATGGAAACCGCGCAGAAGCTGATGAAGCTGATCGACACGCTGGAAGACGACGACGACGTCCAGAACGTGACTGGCAACTTCGACCTGTCGGACGCGGTGGCCGCCCAACTGTAAGGCGAGAGCGGGGGCCAGCCCCCGCACCCCCGGGATATTTCGGCCAAGATGAAAGGGCCGTCAGGGCAGCAAGGCTGCCTTGGCGGCCTTTCTTATGGCATCGGTCAAGGGCGCCAAGGCGGGGGCGGTGATGCGGCTGAACTGCCAGTAAAGCGGTACATCCAGCGGCAAGCCGGGCGCCAGGTCGATCAGGCGGCCTGCGGCGATGTCCTCGCGAACGATCGGTTCGGGGTTCATGCCCCAGCCGATGCCAAGCCGCGCGGCCTCGGCAAAGCCATGGGCCGTCGGAATGCGGTGCATCGGCAAGGACAGACGTGCCCCGGTCAGCGCCTTGGCCCACCGGGTCTGCAGCGCATCCTTGGCATTGAAGCTGAGCGAGGGCGCCCGCGCCAAGCTGTCTGCCGTCACGCCGTCGGGGAAGTGGCGCGCCAGAAAGCCGGGGCTTGCAGTCGCCCGGTAACGCAGGATCCCAAGCCGCTGGCTGTCGCAGCCGGTCACCGGCCGGCTGTCGCTGGTCAGCGCGGCCACGACCATGCCATTGCGCAGCCAGTCCAGCGCGTGGTCCTGATCGTCGATGGTCAAGTCTAGCAGGCCGGGCGCGGCGGCCAGCGCAGGCATCGCCCAGCTTGCCAAGCTGTCGGCATTGACGGCAAGACGCAGCACCGGACGGTCCGACGGCGGCAGCGCAAGGCCGGATTCCAGAAGTCGCACCTGGTCCAGATGCGCGGCAAGGCGCAGGCCCTGCGCGGTCGCGGCAACGGGCGGGCCACGGTCGATCAGCACGGTGCCCATCCGTTCCTCCAGCACGCGGATGCGCTGCGAGATGGCCGAGGGGGTCACGTGCAGGGCGGCGGCCGCAGCTTCGAAGGAGCCGCGCCGGATGATCTCGGCCGAGGCAGCGATGGCAGGATAGTCCAACATTAGCCCAGCTTCATCGGAGTAAGTTCACTTCACTTTATGTCATCCGGCTCTTGTGCGAAAGGCAAGGCCGAGAGGTGCTTCCATGATGTCTTACGCCGCCGGGCTGGGAACCGGCTTGTCCCTGATCGTCGCCATCGGCGCGCAAAATGCATTCGTGCTGAAGCAGGGGTTGATCCGCCATCACATCTTCTGGGTCTGCCTGTTCTGCGCCCTGTCCGACGCGGCCTTGATCCTGCTGGGCGTCAACGGCATCGCGCGGATCGGGTCGGTGGCGCCGGGTCTGCTGGTGGGATTGAAATGGGCGGGCGCCGCCTTTCTGGTCTGGTATGGAGCGCGGTCGTTCCGCGCAGCCTGGCAGGGCGGCGGCGCCGTGCGGCCGGAAGGGGGCGCCGCAAGCCTGCCCAGGACACTGGCCCTGATCGCGGCGCTGACCTGGTTCAACCCGCATGTCTGGCTGGATACCGTGGTGCTGGTCGGTGCGATCTCGGCCCAGTGGCCCCGGCCGGGGGTGTTCGGAATGGGCGCGGTGACTGCATCCTTTCTGTTCTTCTTTGCCCTGGGCTATGGCGCGCGGCTGCTGGCGCCGGTCTTTGCCCGCCCCCGCGCCTGGCAGGTGCTGGAGGTGGCGATCGGCATCGTCATGTGGACCATCGCTGCCGCGCTGATCGCGGAATGAGGCTTGCGCCGGCCCTTGAAAGCAGTCCAACTGCACGTCATGCAACTTGACGGGCAGACGCGCCGCGATCTTGCGGGAATAGGCTGGATGCTGGCGACGGGCCTGTGCTTCGTAGCCGTGAATGGCATTGTGCGCTGGCTGGGTGGCGCCTTGCCCGCGCCGCAGTCGGCCTTCATTCGCTTCGTCTTCGGGCTGGCCTTCCTGGGACCGGTTCTGCTTCCGGCGCTGCGCACAGGCTTTTCGCCCCAGGTCTGGCGGCTGCTGACGCTGCGCGGCGCCCTGCATGTGCTTGCGGTGATCACTTGGTTCTATGCCATGTCGCGGATCCCGGTGGCAGAGGTCACCGCCATCGGTTTTCTGAACCCGATCGTCGTGACGATCGGCGCTGCGCTGTTCATGGGTGAAAGGCTGGCCCTGAGGCGCATCGCGGCGGTTTGCGTGGCGCTGGTGGGCGCGCTGGTCGTCCTGCGCCCGGGTCTGCGCGAGTTGGATCCGGGGCATCTGTCGCAGGTCGTGGCTTCGCTGTGCTTCGGCGCCTCCTATCTGGCCGCCAAGCGCATCACCGAGCATGTCCCGGCGGCCATCGTCGTGGCGATGATGTCGCTGACCGTGTCGATCGGCCTGGCGCCGATAGCCTGGGCGGTCTGGGTGCCGCCCACCTGGTCTCAGATCGGCTGGCTTGGGCTGGTCGCGGTCTTTGCGACGGCGGGCCACTATACCATGACGCGGGCCTTTGCCGCCGCACCGCTGACCGTCACGCAGCCGGTGACCTTCCTGCAGCTGATCTGGGCCTGCCTGCTGGGCGTCTTCATCTTCCACGAGCCGCTTGACGAATGGGTGATCCTGGGCGGCGGCATGATGATCGGCGCCATCACCTATATCACCTGGCGCGAGGCTCGGCTGCGCGTGGCGGCTGCGCCCGCACCGGCGCAATAGAAAACCCCGCTGCGGCAGACGCGGCGGGGCCTTGCGATCAGCTCAGGCGATCACATCCCGGAATACAGCGGGAAGCGCGCGCAGAGTTCCGCCACCTCGGCCTTCACCTTGGCCTCGACCTCGGCATTGCCTTCCTCGCCGTTGGCGGCAAGGCCATCCACGACCTCGACGATCCAGCGGGCGATCTGGCGGAATTCCTCCTCGCCAAAGCCGCGGGTGGTGCCAGCGGGAGCGCCCAGGCGGATGCCCGACGTGACGAAGGGCTTTTCCGGGTCGAAAGGCACGCCGTTCTTGTTGCAGGTGATGTGGGCGCGGCCAAGCGCGGCTTCGGTCGCCTTGCCGGTCACGCCCTTCGGGCGCAGGTCGGCCAGGCACAGGTGGTTGTCGGTGCCGCCCGAGACGATGTCGATGCCGCCCTTCATCAGTTCGTCCGCCATGGCGCGGGCGTTTTTCACCACCTGCGCCGCGTATTCCTTGAACGAGGGCTGCAGCGCCTCGCCGAAGGCCACCGCCTTGGCGGCGATCACATGCATCAGAGGACCGCCCTGAAGGCCGGGGAAGACCGCCGAATTGATCTTCTTGGCGATGTCCGCGTCGTTGGTCAGCACCATCCCGCCGCGCGGGCCGCGCAGGGACTTGTGCGTCGTGGTGGTCACGACATGGGCATGGGGCAGGGGCGAGGGGTGCTGCCCGCCCGCGACCAGGCCGGCGATATGGGCCATGTCCACCATCAGGTATGCGCCAACCTCGTCAGCGATCTTGCGGAAGGCGGCCCAATCCCAAACGCGGCTATAGGCCGTGCCGCCCGCGACGATCAGCTTGGGCTTGTTTTCCAGGGCCTTCTGGCGGATTTCCTCCATGTCCAGAAGCTGGTCCTGCTTGCGCACGCCATAGCTGACCACGTTGAACCACTTGCCCGACATGTTCACCGGCGAGCCATGGGTCAGGTGACCGCCCGAGTTCAGGTCAAGGCCCATGAAGGTGTCGCCCGGCTGCAGCAGGGCCAGGAACACCGCCTGGTTCATCTGGCTGCCGCTGTTCGGCTGGACATTGGCGAATTCGCAATCGAACAGCTTCTTCGCGCGCTCGATGGCCAGGTTCTCGGCGATGTCCACGAACTGGCAGCCGCCGTAATAGCGCTTGCCCGGATAGCCTTCCGCATATTTGTTCGTCAGGACCGAGCCCTGTGCCTCCAGGACCGCACGCGACACGATGTTTTCCGAGGCGATCAGCTCGATCTCGTCGCGCTGGCGGCCGAGTTCCTGGCTGATGGCCTTGGCGATCTCGGGGTCGCTGCTGGCCAGCGTTTCGGTGAAGAATCCGGTTTCGCGGGTCGGGGCGTTCATGGTCTCGCGTCCTTTCGTCGGGCCAGGGGGCGGGGTGTGGGCGGGGGTTTGGCGCCCTCTTATCCCATGGGTGACGGTGCGGAAAGCCACAAAAGCGACGCGGTGGGGCGCCGGGCGACGGGGCTTGCAATGCCCGGTGCCCCGTCGGATGCTGCCCGCACAAGGGGCAGGGTTTATCATGACGACACGGATCCACTTTACCGCGAGCGAGGCCGAGCTCGCGCAAAAGGCCTTGGCGGTGCTGACGGGCCGTTATGGCATGGTGGAGCTGGATCAGGCCGAGGTGGTCGTCGCGCTTGGCGGTGACGGCTTCATGCTGCAAACGCTGCACGCGATCCAGGGACGCGACCTGGCGGTCTATGGCATGAACCGCGGCACTGTCGGCTTTCTGATGAACGGTTATTCCGAAACCGGGCTGACCGAACGGCTGGCGGCGGCCGAGGAGACGGTCATCAACCCCCTGCGGATGCGCGCGATCCGGGCCGACGGGTCTATCCACGAGGCCCTGGCCATCAACGAGGTCAGCCTGCTGCGCGAGGGCCCCCAGGCCGCCAAGCTGCGCATCCATGTGGACGGCAAGATGCGGATGGCCGAACTGGTCTGCGACGGCGCGCTGATCGCCACGCCGGCGGGCTCGACGGCTTATAACTATTCCGCGCATGGTCCTATTCTGCCAATCAATTCCGAGGTCCTGGCCCTGACCGCCATTGCCCCCTTCCGCCCCCGGCGATGGCGCGGCGCGCTGTTGCCCAAGGCGGCGCAGGTCGAAGTCGAGGTCCTGAACCCCGAACGCCGTCCCGTCATGGCCGACGCCGATTCCCGGTCGGTGCGCCATGTCGTCCGCGTCCAGATCCGCAGCGCGCAGGACGTGCGCCACCGCCTGCTGTTCGACCGCGGCCACGGGCTGGAGGAACGCTTGCTGCGCGAGCAGTTCGTCTGAGGCGATCCGGGCTGGAAGCGCGGGCCGATTTCTGCTTGAAGGTCGCCGACCCCAACAGGACCGGCCACCACGGGATACGCCGCAATGACCCTGCATATCGACCTGCAAGCCATCGTCGCCAACTGGAAGGCCCTTGCCGCCAAGGCCCCCGGTGCGCGTGCCGCTGCCGTGGTCAAGGCGGACGCCTACGGCCTGGGCGCCGCCCGCGTGGCGCCCGCCCTGTATCAGGCCGGTGCGCGCGACTTCTTCGTGGCGCTGGCATCCGAAGGGCGGGCGCTGCGCCCGCATCTGCCCGATGACGCCCGCATCAATGTCCTGTCCGGCCACATGGAGGGCGCGGACCTGACCGGCCTTGTCCCCGTCCTGAACAGCCCCGAGCAGTTCTTCCGCGACCGCGCCATGCGCCCCGGCAAGCCCTTCGCGATCCAGCTCGACACCGGCATGAACCGGCTTGGCATGGAAGCGGGCGAATGGTCCGCGCTGCGGGCCGAGGCCCTGGCCGCGAAGCCCGACTTCATCATGTCCCATCTGGCCTGCGCGGACGAACCGGACCACCCCGCCAATGCCGTGCAGTTGGCTTCCTTCCGGGCGATGACGGATGACTGCGGCGTGCCGCGTTCGCTGGCGGCGACCGGCGGCACCTTGATGGGACCGGACTATCACTTCGACCTGGTCCGGCCGGGCATCGGCCTTTACGGCGCGCTGCCCTTTGCGGAGGCGCAGCCGGTGGTTCGCCTGTCCCTGCCGGTGATCCAGACGCGGACGGTCCAGCCGGGCGAGTTCGTCGGCTACAGCGCCACCTGGACCGCGAACGCGCCGCGGCGCATCGCCACGGTTTCCGCGGGCTATGCCGATGGGGTCCTGCGCTCGATTTCATCGAAGGGCGTCAGCCTTTACGCGGCGGGCACGGCCTGTCCGATCGTCGGGCGGGTGTCGATGGACCTGATCACCGTGGATGTGACCGGACTGGCCGACGTGCCGGGGGAACTGGACCTGATCTGCCCGGAGCAGACGGTGGACCGGTTGGCGGATCACGCGGGCACCATCGGATACGAGATCCTGACCTCGCTTGGTCATCGCTACGACCGGACCTATCTGTGATCCCAGTCCGCCTGACCGGCCGCGCCGCCCTGTCGCTGACGCGCGGCATCGGTGCCATCGCCCTGTTCGTGGCGCGCGGGCTGTTCCGGCTGCGGCCCTTCCATGGGCGGGCCTTCGCGGCGCAACTGGTCCAGATCGGCTGGCTGTCGCTGCCGGTCGTCGGTCTGACCGCGCTGTTCACCGGCGCCGCGCTGGCCTTGCAGATCCATTCCGGAGGCGCGCGCTTCCAGGCCAGCGACGTGGTCCCCGCCATTGTCGCCATCGGCATGGTGCGAGAGCTTGGCCCGGTCCTGGGCGGCCTGATGGTCGCGGCCCGTGTCGCCAGTTCCATCGCGGCGGAAATCGGCACCATGAAGGTGACCGAACAGATCGACGCGCTTGTGACGCTGTCCACCGACCCGATGCGCTGGCTGGTTACGCCCCGGCTGTGGGCCGCGATGCTGACCGTGCCTGCGCTTGTGGCGGTTGGCGACATCATCGGCATCCTGGGCGGCTGGCTGATCGGCACCGGCTCGCTGGGCTTCAACTCGGCGGCTTATCTGGCGAACTCGCGGGCCTATCTGGAAAGCTGGGACGTGGTGTCGGGCCTGCTGAAGGGCGCGGTCTTCGGCCTGATCGTCGCCACCTGCGGCTGCTGGTTCGGCATCCATTCGGGCCGGGGCGCCGCAGGCGTCGGGCGGGCCACGAAATCCGCCGTCGTGGCCTCGGCCGTCGGGATCCTGGCTGCGAACTTCGTGCTGACGGGGCTGTTCTTCGAATGATCCAGATCGCGGGGCTGCGCAAATCCTTTGGCGGCACGCCCGTTCTGGCGGGCGTCGATCTGGCGGTCGGGCAGGGCGAAAGTCTTTGCGTGATCGGCCAGTCGGGAACGGGAAAATCCGTGCTGCTGAAATGCATCCTGGGCCTTACCGCGCCGGATGGGGGGCAGATCCTGTGGCAGGGCAAGCCGCTGGACCGCAGGACCCGGCCCGCCTTCCTGGCCCGCTTCGGGATGCTGTTCCAGGGCGCGGCGCTGTTTGACAGTCTGACCGTCTGGCAGAACGTGGCCTTCCGCCTGCGCCAGCGGATGCCCGATGCGCAAGCCCGCGCCATTGCCGTGGAAAAGCTGGCCCGCGTCGGCCTGGGGCCGGAAACCGCCGATTTGATGCCCGCCGAACTCTCGGGCGGGATGGCAAAGCGCGCCGGGCTTGCCCGTGCCATCGCCGACGATCCGGCGGTGATCTTTTTCGACGAACCGACCACCGGCTTGGACCCGATCCGGGCGCGGCGGATCAACGACCTGATCCGCGGCATCGTGACCGAAACGGGCGCCACGGCCATCACGATCACGCATGACATGGACTCGGTGCGTGCCATCGGCGACCGCGTGGCGCTGTTGCAGGACGGGCGCATCGCCTGGGATGGCCCGGTGGCCCGGATGGATCAGGCGCCGCCCCTGGCGGGGTTTCTGGGTCACGCGGTGACACAATTGCCACATAAACCTGCAACATGACCTTGTGCGAATCCGCTTGGATCGCCACCATTGTCTGCAAGATGCCTATGCAGGAGAGAGATTTGGGCCTTACGCCTACGCCCCCCGTTGCGACCCCTTCGGCTGAAACCCTGCTGGAATTTCCCGACAACCGGCTGCTGATCGACCTGTGCGGTGCCAATGACCGGCACCTCGCGCGGATCGAGGAGGCGCTTGGCGTCCATATCCTGCGACGTGGAAACCAGCTGGCCGTCGTCGGGGGGCCCGAGGCGCAGGCCGAGGCCGCGCTGCTGCTGCGCGGCCTTTACGCGCGCCTGGAACAGGGCCGCCCGGTCTCGCTGGCCGAGGTCGAGGCCGCCTTGCGCATGGGAGTCGAGGGCAGCACGCCCACCACCCCGGCCGAGCAGTTGGAGATGTTCGCGGCGGGCGATTACGAGCTTCGCACCCGCAAGAAATCGATCGAGCCCCGCACGGATGCGCAGAAAGCCTATGTCCGGTCGCTGTTCCAGAACGAACTGGCCTTCGGCATCGGACCGGCGGGCACCGGCAAGACCTATCTGGCCGTCGCGGTCGGCGTGACCATGCTGATCGGCGGCCATGTGGATCGCATCATCCTGTCGCGCCCCGCGGTCGAGGCGGGCGAGCGGTTGGGCTTCCTGCCTGGCGATATGAAGGAAAAGGTCGATCCCTACATGCAGCCGCTTTATGACGCGCTGAACGATTTTCTTCCGGCCAAGCAGATGCAGAAGCTGATGGAGGAAAAGCGGATCGAGATCGCGCCCCTGGCCTTCATGCGCGGGCGCACGCTGTCCAATGCCTTCGTGGTGCTGGACGAGGCGCAGAACGCCACCTCGATGCAGATGAAGATGTTCCTGACCCGCCTTGGCGAGGGATCGCGCATGGTGATCACCGGCGACCGCACGCAGATCGACCTGCCGCGCGGGATGCTGTCCGGACTGGTCGATGCCGAACGCATCCTGGACGGGGTCCGGGGGATCAGCTTCAACTACTTCACGGCCAAGGACGTCGTGCGGCACCCGCTTGTCGCGCGCATCATCCAGGCGTATGACGCGGAAGATGCCGCCGCCCTGGCGCGTGGCGAATCAGAGGGACCGCGCGGACAATACGCACCCCGCCGGGCAATGCGAGGCGATGCCTGACGACATATCCACCGATTGCGTCATCGAGGATGACCGATGGGAGACGCTGGGGCTTGAGGCCTTGGCCGAACGCGCGGTCGAGGCCGCGTTGCGTTGGCACGGCATCGGCGGCGAGGTTGTCGTCATGGGCTGCGATGACGCCCGCATCGCGGCCTTGAACGCCGATTTCCGCGGCAAGCCGCGCGCGACCAACGTGCTCTCCTGGCCCTCGGTCGAGCATGTCCCGCATGAACCCGGCGCCAAGCCGGAACTGCCGGACGAGGAAGAACTGGGCGACATCGCCATCGCCTATGACACCTGCCTGGTCGAGGCCGAGGCGCAGGGCAAGCCCGTTGCCGATCACGTCACCCACCTGCTGGTCCACGCGACCCTGCATCTGCTGGGCTATGATCACATGAACGACGCGGACGCGGAAACAATGGAAGCCGCCGAGCGTTCGATCCTGTCGCGGCTGAATATCCCCGATCCCTATCAAGAGAAGGTCTGATGAACTCCGAGTCTCGATTATCCGCCGGGCCCCTTGGTGCCGATGCCGCCTCCGAGGCGGATGGTACCGGAGGGGAAGGGCGGGATCTTCCCAGTTCGCGCGGTTTCCTCGGGCGCTTCTTCGATGCCCTGACCGGCGCCGACGATGACGCGGACGAGGCCGGCCAGGGACCTGCACAGGTCGCGCCAGGCATGGTCAACCTGCGGCGCATGCGCGTGGACGACGTGGCCGTCCCCAAGGCCGAGGTGATCGCCGCGCCCGAGACCAGCAGCCTTGACGATCTGGTCGCCTTGTTCCGCGAACATGGCTTTTCCCGCCTGCCGGTCTATGACGACACGCTGGACAGCCCCCTGGGCATGATCCACCTCAAGGACTTGGCGCTGAAGCACGGCTTCGGACAGGGCGGTGATTTCAACCTTCGGCCAATGCTGCGGCCGCTGCTTTATGTTCCGCCGTCGATGCCCATCGGCGTGCTGTTGCAGCAGATGCAGCAGAAGCGCATCCACATGGCGCTGGTGATTGATGAATACGGCGGCGTGGACGGTCTGGTCACGATCGAGGACCTGATCGAGCAGGTCATCGGCGAGATCGAGGACGAGCATGACGAGGCCGAAGGCAGCCTGTGGGTGGTGGAAAAGCCCGGCCAGTGGCTGATCCAGGCCCGCGCGTCCCTGTCGGATGTCGAGGCCGAGACGGGTCTGTCCCTGTCCGACCCCCAGCAGGACGAGGATATCGACACCCTGGGCGGGCTGGTCTTCATGCTTGCGGGCCACCTGCCCGTGCAGGGCGAGGTGATCCCCCATGCCTCGGGCGCCGAATTCGAGGTGGTCGATTCCGATCCCCGTCGCATCAAGCGCGTTCGTCTGCGCCTGCTCACGGCAGACATGGCCGAGAAGACCCGGCCCGTGCATGTCCCCCAGGTGCTGCCGGGCGGGAAAGCCTAGTCGGTACTTGTGAACAGCGACAGCGCCGCCGACAGGAAGGCGGCGCGGTGGTCGGGGGTGCACATCATGATCTCGTGCCGCACCTCGGGGATCTCCAGCAGCGTGGCATGGGGCCAGCGTGCCACGCGGTCACGGATCGCTGCGGCAGAAACGACCCTTTCCCCGCCGCCAAGGCTGGCCAGCGCAGGAAGATCGGGCGATCCCAGCCTTGACAGGCGCAGGCATTCGTTCAGCGCCTTTCCGACCCAGTCGAAGCTGGCGCCGCCCAGGGTCAGGTCTGGCCAAGCCGCGGCCTCGCGCACCATGCGGCACCATTCGTCGGGATCAGCCGTCAGCAGGTTCGCGCTGAAGCTCTCGTCCAGCACATAGGTGCCCAAGGCGCCGCCGCTGCCCGGCGCGGGTCGCCCGCCCCGGCCCAGACGGCCCGCCAGATAGGCCATGCCCACGGCCACGCCATGCGGCATCTGCCGCAGGTTGATCCCCCACATGGGCGCCGAAAAAGCCGCCGATTCCACGGGCAGCCCCTGGTGCAGGGCCTCAAGCCCGATGCAGCCACCCATGGAATGCGCCAGCAGATGCCAGGGGCGGGGCATGCTCATGTCGGTGGCGGCCACCACCATCTCGACCACGTCGCGCTGATAGTCGCTGAACTGCCCGACATGGCCAAGACGCGCATCAGGCAGCAAACGGGCCGACAGCCCTTGGCCGCGCCAGTCGATCGACAGGACCTGGTATCCCGACGCATTCAGCGACTGCGCGATACCGGCATATTTCTCGATATATTCGGTGCGGCCGGGAAACAGCAGGACGCTGCCCCGGTTGTCCGCAGCGGCGGCCCAATGGGCCAGCCGCAGTTTCACGCCGTCGTCGGCCTGCATCCAGAAGGCTTGCGCCGGGCGGGATGAATCGCCCGGCAACTGCCTGAAAGGAGCCGGCGAAGCCTGCATCGGGCGATCAGGACAGCGCCTGGCCCAACTGCATGGCCACGCCCATGGACCCGTCGATCTTCAGCTTGCCCATCATGAAGGCGGTGGCCGGGTTGACGCTGCCGTTCATGATCCCCTCGAACGTGTCGCGGCTGGCGAACAGGGTCACCTCGGCCTCATCGTCGCCCGCGCGAACGCCGTTTTCGTCGATCATGATCGCGCCTTCGTTCTCGATCACGAATTTCGCGGTGGATCCGAAGCTGCTGATCTTCTCGCTCAGCTTCTCGACAGCGGCATTCACAACACTGCTCATTTTGGTTCTTCCCTTTCCGATGGGACTGGCGCCCGGCGGCCGGGCTGATTAAGATCCAAGATATGCGCCCGGTCCGCCACATTTTCCATAATGTCGTTGCGGCAATCTGCCACCGAATAGCTACGTTTTTCTTAATTCTTGCCGTAGTTCTTGGGGCCGCCGCCGCAGGCGCGCAGGACGGCCCCGACATGGACGCGCTGTTCCGCCGCCTGGGCGAACCCACGGGCGAAAGCTGGCGCATCGCCGAATCGGACATCCTGCGCGAATGGTCGAAATCCGGGTCCGCCGCCATGGATCTGCTGCTGCAGCGGGGCGAGGAGGCGCTGGACCAGGGCGATGCCGCCGCTGCCATCGGCCATCTGACCGCCCTGACCGATCATGCGCCCGATTTCCCGATGGGTTTCTATACCCGCGCCGCCGCCTATGCGAGTGCCGGGCAGTTCGGCCCGGCGCTCCAGGATCTGGCCCGTACCCTGCAGCTTGAACCGCGCCACTTTCCCGCGCTGACCCAACTGGGCGCAATGCTGGAGGAAACCGGCGAAACCGAACGCGCGCTTGAGGCCTATCGCAAGAGCCTGACCATCCATCCCCACCAGCAAGAGGCGATTGATGGCGTCGCCCGTCTGGAACGGCAGCAAGACGGCACCGATATCTAGGCAATGACAATTCATGAACGCGGCCGGGTGACGGCCATCCTTGGCCCGACCAATACCGGGAAAACGCATTACGCGATCGAGCGGATGCTGGCGCACCGCACGGGCGTCATCGGCCTGCCGCTGCGCCTGCTGGCGCGCGAGGTCTATGACCGCATCGTCAGGGCGCGCGGCCCCTCGGTCGTGGCCCTGGTCACGGGCGAGGAGCGCATCGTTCCCGAGCGCGTGCAATACTGGGTCGCCACGACCGAGGCGATGCCCGACATCGCCGCCGATTTCGTGGCCATCGACGAAATCCAGCTTTGTGCCGATCCCGAACGCGGCCATGTCTTCACCGACCGGCTGCTGAAGATGCGCGGGCTGCACGAAACGCTGTTTCTGGGCAGCGACACCATGCGGCCGGCAATCGCGTCCCTGATCCCCGGGGTCCAGTTCCAGCGCCGCGACCGGCTGTCGCAACTGTCCTGGTCGGGGTCGAAGAAGCTGTCGCGGATGCCCGCGCGTTCGGCGATTGTGGGCTTCAGCGTCGATGACGTTTATGCCATGGCCGAGCTGATCCGGCGGCAAAAGGGCGGTTGCGCGGTTGTCATGGGGGCGCTCAGCCCGCGCACCCGCAACGCGCAGGTCGCGATGTATCAGGCGGGCGAGGTCGATTACCTGGTCGCCACCGACGCCATCGGCATGGGCCTGAACCTCGATATCCGCCACGTCGCCTTCAGCGCCACGCACAAGTTCGACGGCCGCCGTGTCCGCCCGCTGTTCCCGCACGAGATGGGACAGATCGCGGGCCGCGCCGGGCGTCACACCGAATCCGGCACCTTCGGGGTGACGGGCGAGGCCGAGATCCTGGACGAAGGCCTGGTCGATGCCATCGAGAACCATCGCTTCGCGCCTATCCAGCGTTTGACTTGGCGCAATTCCGACCTGCAGTTCGGCACGATGGACCGGCTGGTCGAGAGCCTTGAGGCCCCGTCTGGCCACGCGCTGCTGGGCCGGGGCAGGGACGCCGACGACGTGCAGGCGCTGAAGACCCTGCGCGACATCCCCGAAATCCGCGACCGCGTGCGCGGCGGGCAGGATGTGCGGCTGCTGTGGGATGTCTGCCGGGTGCCGGATTTCCGCGGCATCTCGCCCGCCGAACATACCAGCCTGCTGGCGCGGATCTTCGGATTCCTGCAGGACGGCGCGATCCCGTCGGACTGGCTGGGCAATGCGATCAAGCGCATCGACCGGACGCATGGCGACATCGACGCGATCTCGAAGCGGCTGGCCTATATCCGCACCTGGACCTATGTCGCGCAGAGATCTGGCTGGGTTCAGGACGAAAGCCATTGGCGCGGCGAGACGCGCGCGGTAGAAGACCGATTGTCAGACGCGTTGCACGCGGCGCTGACCCAACGATTTGTGGACCGGCGCACCTCGGTGCTGTTGCGCCGGCTCAAGCAGAAGGAGAGCCTTGTGGCCGAAGTGAACGACAAGGGCGAAGTGACGGTCGAGGGCGAATTCGCCGGCCGTCTTGAGGGATTCCGCTTCCGCCCCGACCAGACCGCGACGGCGGACGAGGCCCGGATGCTGAACCGCGCCAGCTACGAGGCGCTGCGCCCCGAGTTCCACCTGCGCGCCGACCGCTTCTACAACGCGCCGGACACCGAACTGGACTATACCGAACAGGGCGGGCTGATGTGGGGCACCGCCGCCGTCGGCAAGCTGGTTCGCGGGTCCGATGCGCTGCATCCCGGCGTCGAGGTCTTCGTGGACGAGGAAGCCGGCCCCGAGATCGCCGAGAAGGTCAAGCGGCGCCTGCAGCACTTCATCGACCGCAAGGTCGCCGCGCTGTTCGAGCCGCTTCTTGGCCTGCAGAAGGACGAGGCCTTGGCCGGCCTTGCCCGCGGCTTTGCCTTCCGCCTGGTCGAATCTCTTGGCGTGCTGCCCCGCGAAGGCGTGGCGCATGAGGTCAAAGACCTGGACCAGGACGCACGGGGCGCATTGCGCAAGCATGGCGTCCGCTTCGGCCAGTTCACGATCTTCATGCCCACGCTTCTGAAGCCCGCGCCGACCCGTCTGCGGCTGGTTCTGTGGTCGTTGGCCGAAGGCCTGGACACCTTCCCGGAAAGCCCCCCTCCCGGCCTGGTCACCATTCCGCATATCCCCGATGTGCCGGAACAGCACTATACGCTGTCGGGCTATCGCCCCGCGGGCGAACGGGCGATCCGCATCGACATGCTGGAACGGCTGGCCGACCTGTTGCGCACCCAGGACACGCGTGGCGGGTTCGAGGCCAATCCCGACATGCTGTCGATCACCGGCATGACGCTGGAACAGTTTTCCCGCCTGATGGAAGGCCTGGGCTATGCCGCCGAACGGGGCGAGCGGGCCAAGGTCAGGGTGGCCGAGGTTCCGGTGGTCATCTCCGCGCCCGAGGGCGAGGGTTCGGATGCCCCGATGACCGAGGAGGAAAGCGTCCTTGCCGCCGAAACCCGCGCCCGCTGGGAGGCCGAGCAGGCCGAGAAGCGCCGCGCCGAGGCCGAGGCCGCGGGCGAGGTGGTCGAGGAAGCCGCCCCCGAGATGGAGGTCTTCTATACCTTCCGCTGGGCGCCCAAGCCCCGTCCGAACCGCCGTCCGCAGGGCGAAGGCCAGAACCGTCGTGGCGGCCCGCGTCGCGATGCCGCGCAGGACGCACCGAGAGAGCCGCGTGAACCCCGTGAACGGCAGGAACGCCAGGATCGCCCGGAAGGCGGCCGCCCCAACCGCGAGCGTCGCGACAAGCGCGAGGATCGCAACCAGGGCGAAGGCGGCGGCAAGCCGCGCGGCAAGGACAACTTCAAGAAGGGCGGGAAGCCGCAGAACAACAAGCCTGCGACCTTCTCCTCTCGGCCCGAGAAGAAGGCTGATCCCGACAGCCCCTTCGCGATCCTTGCGGCGCTGAAGGACAAGAAGTGACGGACACCCCGCCGGGACTTTCTGGCGGGCTCCGTTTGGACAAGTGGTTGTTTTTCGCGCGTGTCTTCAAGTCCCGCGCGATTGCCGTGGAGCGGATCGAGGCCGGGGGCGTGCGGGTGAACGACCAGCCCTGCAACAAGCCCGGCAAGCTGGTCCGGCCCGGCGACCGGATCGTGGTCTCGGCCCATGGTCGGGTGCGGGCGCTTGAAATCACCGCCATCGGTCATCGCCGCGGACCCGCCAGTGAGGCTCAGGATCTGTATCATGACCTGGGCGCCGAGGGTTAGGATCGGCGTTCGGCACGGCCAGCCACGCTGCGAACGCCTGTTCGCCTGCCTCTGCGTTTGCTGAAACGATGGTCTTTTCCGCAGACGCAGCCTTGAATGATCGGAATGCCGGGCGTAACTAGCCGGCAGACGGAATGGAGCCTGCGATGACCTATGTCGTGACCGATAATTGCATCATGTGCAAATATACCGACTGCGTCGAGGTCTGTCCCGTGGACTGCTTCTACGAGGGCGAGAACACCCTGGTCATCCACCCGGACGAATGCATCGATTGCGGCGTCTGCGAACCCGAATGCCCGGCGGACGCGATTCGCCCGGACACCGAACCGGCCATGGAGGAATGGGTCGAGTTCAACCGCAAGTATTCGGAAATCTGGCCAGTTATCACGCAGAAGAAAGAGCCGCTGCCAACGGCTGCTGAAATGGACGGCGTCACCGGCAAGCTAGAGAAGTATTTCTCCGAGGCGCCCGGCGAGGGGGATTGATCCCCGCGTGACGTTGCGTCGCTTTCAGCGCAATTCCGGTGATCGTTCCGGAATCCGCCAAGTCTGAAAAATCAGGCCCTTGATCTGATTGCATAGCGGCTTGGCCACACCCATATGGCTGCTTCCACTCAACCGCTTTTTTCGGCGGTGTTTTTGTGTTATGTTCCGGTCACATTCGCATCTGATGGGAGTCAGAGGCCCAGAAGGTGTGCGCCCCCAA
Organism: Paracoccus benzoatiresistens; assembly: GCF_026913015.1. Classification (GTDB taxonomy): domain Bacteria; phylum Pseudomonadota; class Alphaproteobacteria; order Rhodobacterales; family Rhodobacteraceae; genus Paracoccus; species Paracoccus benzoatiresistens. Next base: position 41,004 of record NZ_JAPTYD010000014.1, on the reverse strand, counting down.
TTGTCTTTTCCTGTCCTCTGCCGGGCAGGGAAAACAACATGACCTGATAAGTGGACCGGAGGTGGCCTTTGCCGCTTGCGGTTCTTTTGTGTCCTTCCCCCGAAGGCACCACCTAGAGGAAGCCATATGTCCAAGACCAAGAAAAACGAATTCCGCCCCGATGACTTCGTCGTCTATCCGGCCCATGGCGTGGGCCGGATCGTGTCGATCGAAGAGCAGGAAGTCGCGGGACTGCGGCTGGAGATGTTTGTCATCTCCTTCGAAAAGGACAAGATGACCCTGCGCGTCCCGACCTCTCGCGCGACTGAAATCGGTATGCGCAGCCTGTCGAGCCCCGACCTGATCGACCGCGCGCTGGAAACGCTGAAGGGCAAGGCCCGTGTCAAGCGCGCCATGTGGTCGCGCCGCGCGCAGGAATACGACCAGAAGATCAACTCGGGCGACCTGATGTCGATTGCCGAGGTCGTGCGCGACCTGCACCGCAACGACGACCAGCGCGAACAGTCCTATTCCGAGCGCCAGCTGTATGAAGCCGCACTGGATCGCCTGACCCGCGAGGTCGCAGCCGTCAGCGGCGTTGACGAAGGCGCGGCGCAGAAGCGCGTCGAAGAGGTCCTGCTGTCGCGCGCAGCCTGATCCCCTGACCCGTTGCAGGGCGGCCCCGGCGGCCGCCTTTTTGCAGCCGATTGCCGGTCCCTGCGATCCTTGCTAGCCATGCGGCATCATCCGCGAGGTCGCCGTGACAGAACCCCTTTCCTTCGCATCCGAATCGCCGCTGGCCGAGGATCTGGACCTGCTGTTCCAGCGTCACACGGCGGACATGCACGCCGATACCCCTCCCGAGTCGATCCACATGCTGCCGCGCCAGGCGCTTGTGTCGTCCGCCATCGAGTTCTTTGTGCTGCGTCAGTCTGGCAAGCCCTTGGGCATGGCTGCGCTGAAGCGCCTGGACGAAGCGCATGGCGAGGTGAAGTCCATGCATGTCCTGTCCGAGGCGCGGGGAAGGGGCCTGTCCCGCCTGATGCTGGAATACCTGATCGACCATGCGCGACGCTCGGGCCTGACGCGCCTGTCCCTGGAAACCGGCGCGCAGCCCGGATTTGCCGCCGCCCGCAGCCTTTACACACGGGGCGGCTTTGCCGAATGCCCGCCCTTCGGAAGCTATCACCCCGATCCGAACAGCGTCTTCATGACGCTGGCCTTGTGAGACAGGCATGATCCGCGCCCTCATCCTTGCCGCCTGCTGCCCCGCAACGATGACTCTGGCCCAGACGGATGACCTTATCACCGCGACCTATCTTTGCGAACGCGGGGTCCAAGTGTCGGTGGTTTTCATCAATCCCGAGGGCGGTGCTTCCTACGCCGTGGCCCGGATCGACGATAAGCTGCTGGGGATGCGTCAGGTGGTCTCGGGTTCCGGGGCGCGTTATCGCAGCGGGGACGGTCCCGATGCCTATCAACTGTGGGTTAAGGGCGACGACGCGCTGATCTCGGTCGGGCCAGATGGCCAGGACAGGACGCTTTTCCGGAACTGCTCCGTGCAGCGGTGACTTGCGCATCGGCGCGCGATCCCGCAAAAGTCGGCCCGTGGCCCCGTAGCTCAACTGGATAGAGCAGCCGACTTCTAATCGGCAGGTTGAGGGTTCGATTCCTTCCGGGGTCGCCACTTTCCCGATGCCCCACAAGCAACAGGCTGGCACGAAGGCCAGCCTGTCGGTCGTCGATGTGCCGCGGGAATTATTCGTAGACGTGGATGATCTTGCGGCTGCCCGGCTCGACCAGAACCGGCCGGTCGTTCACATAGACATACTGGTATTGCGTGTTCGGCACGGCCTGGATGGGTGCGGTTTCGGGGATGACCGCGCCCACGGTGGGGGCAGCGTCCAGGACGACGGATTCCGTCTTGTGCTCCATGATGTAGGTGCGGGTTTCGGGGGTCAGCGCGTCCTCGGACACATCGCCCACCACGGCGCCGGCAAGGCCGCCCACGGCAGCGCCGATCGGGCCACCCACGGCCGCGCCGGCAATCGCGCCGGAGGCCGCGCCGCCCAAGGCACCGCCGCCGGTGGTGTTGGGATCGGTCTGAACCTTCTCGACCGAGGTCGAGGGCGTCGTCACGACAACCGGATTGGGGTCCGTGATGACGGTCGTCTGGGCAAAGGCTGCGCCGGCGGCCAGGGTGGCGGCGGCGGTCAGGGTCAGCATCGGCTTCATGGGATGTCTCCATTCATGATGTGAGGAGACAAGCTTCGATGATGCAAAAGAGTTCCACGCGCGCGGGAGCGTGATCTGCCGTAACCTATTGCTTCGCCAGCAGGCTGTCCCGCTCTGATCGAAATCAACCAGCAGCGGAGTGCGGGTTCGGCAAACTGCATGGTCCAGCAAAGCGCTCGGCAAAAGGTTCTCTCCGGTCGCCGGTTCGATCGCTTGGCCGGCGCCGTCGGCCGCACTGACGGCGGTGCCAGTCTGCACCCCTGCCGCGACGGGAAGCCCACATGACTGTTGCGTTGAGGCACTTTGCGAAAACTGTTTCTGTCGGGAATATTGTGGCTGCCGGTCCCAAGTGCTTGATGCGCGCCAGAGCCCGCGCGCCGCCAGCCAGTAAATCCAATACTTCAGGAACAGGAGCCTTTGCATGGCGGCCTTTCGTTCGCGGCTTGTCTCGGGCACGTCGCTTTCCCTTCTCATGTCGGCCGGGCTGGCGGTCGCACCCCTCCGTGCACAAGAGGTCACGGTTCTGGAGGAAATCGTCCTGACCGCCGAGGAACAGACCAAGCAGGCGCTTGGCGTGTCCCAGATCACCGAGGAGGATCTGGAGAAGCAGCCCGTCGTCAACGACATCGCGGAAGCCGTGCGCAAGCAGCCGGGGGTGAACCTGACGGGATCCACCGCGACCGGCCAGCGCGGCAACCAGCGCCAGATCGACATCCGCGGCATAGGACCGGAAAACACCCTGATCCTGATCGACGGCAAGCCGGTCCTGTCGCGCAATTCCGTCAAGATGAGCCGAGGCGGCGAACGCGACACGCGCGGCGATTCGAACTGGGTGCCCGCCGAACTGATCGAAAGAATCGAGGTGATCCGTGGCCCGGCGGCCGCGCGCTATGGCTCGGGGGCCTCGGGCGGCGTCGTGAACATCATCACCAAGCGGCCTGAAACCTTTACCGGCCAGCTCGGGCTGCACTGGAGCCAGCCCCAGAACAGCCAGGAGGGCGTGACCAAGCGCACCAACTTCATGCTGGCGGGACCGGCGGGAGAACGGCTGACAGTCCGCGTGTTCGGAAACTACAACAAGACCGGCGCCGACGATCCCGACCTGAACCCGCCCGTGACCGATCCCGAGACCGGCGAGGTTACCGAACCCTATGCCGCGCGCGAAGGGGTGGTGAACAAGGATGCCGGTGCGCTGCTGACCTGGGATGTCGCCCCCGGACACGAGCTTGACCTGCAGTTCGACTTTTCCCGCCAAGGCAACATCTTTGCCGGCGATACCCGCAACGGTGCCATCAACGACGATTCGGCCCGGCTGGCCGGGTCCGAGACCAGCCGCATGTATCGCCGCACGTTGTCCACGGCGCATCGCGGCCAATATGACTTTGGCGAATCGATGAGCTATCTTCAGTGGGAGCAGACGGACAACACGCGCCTCTGCACGGGGCTCGCGGGCCGATTCGAGGACAATTACGTCCCCTGCGTGGATACCGACGGCGACGGCGAGAACGACGCCTTTCGGTTCAACACGATCAAGCTCGACAATATCGCCGCCAAGTCCGAATGGATCATGCCCATGGACCTGGGCGGCAGGGCCAGCCGCATGACGCTGGGCGCTGAATACCGCGGCGAGTTCATGCATGACCCCCATTCGATCGCGAACGATCTTCCGCCCGAACTGGTCCCCGATGCCGGCGTCCCCGAGGATCCGGCCGACCGCGACCCCGACAGCGAACAAAACCTGATCGGGCTTTACGCGGAAAGCAACATTGAATGGGACGAGCGGCTGACCCTGACCCCTGCGCTGCGCTTCGACTACAGCGACACCTTTGGGAACGTCTGGTCGCCCGGCCTGAACGCGACCTACGAATTCAACGACGAATGGACGATGAAGCTGGGCGTGGCACGCGCCTTCAAGACGCCCAACCTGTTCCAGCTGAACCCCAACTATGTCTACCGGACGAACGGCAACGGCTGCCCCTGGGTGGACGGCGAACAGCTGAGCGGCCCCTGCCTGGTGCTGGGCAACCCGGATCTGGAGGCCGAGAAGAGCCTCAATTCCGAGATCGGCATCGCCTATGAGGGCCTGCAGGGCATCAATGCCAGCCTGACCTATTTCCACAACGATTATGACAATCGGATCGGCTCGGGCTTCGTCCAGTATAACCAGGGCGCAACCGAAAACCGGCTGTATCGCTGGGAAAACGAAGGCAAGGCGGTGGTCTCTGGGCTGGAGGGGAATTTTTCGACCGATCTGGGCGACCGGTTTGCCTTCAACGCGAACTTCACGAAGATGATCAGGTCGGAAAAGGACAATGGCGAGCCGCTGAGCCTGGTCCCCGAATACACGATCAACGCCGCGCTGGACTGGCATGCGACCGAGGCGCTGACGGTGACCCTGTCGGCCACGCATTACGGCAGGATCGAGGCCGCCTCGGTCGCCTCGACAACCGGTGAGGTTTACGAGGACACCGAAAGCCGCGATCCCTATACGCTGGTCAACCTGGGTGGCAACTGGCGGATCAACGACACGGCGCGGGTGTCCGCAGGGATCAGCAACCTGTTCGACAAGACGGTCGTGCGGACGGGCAGCGGCTCGGACGCCAATACCTTCAACGAGCCGGGCCGCGCGTTCTATCTGTCGCTCGACAGGTCGTTCTGACAGCGGCCTGCCGCAATCCCCATGCGGTCCGGCCAGCGCTGGACCGCATATGCGCGCGCCTGGACAGATCGTCACGAGGATCGATCATCGCGGTGACGCCGTCTGCCAAGCCCAGCGGCAACCCACTGCCCTGAACTGGCCTGGTGGCGAAGCGGATACAGACCTTTCAAGTGCTTGTGCAAAGGCGACTTTGCGGCGATCCTCCGCCCATGGAAAGTTGTGATTACATCGTCATCGGTGCAGGCAGCGCCGGATGCGTGCTGGCAAACCGCCTGTCCGCCGATCCCAAGGCGCGTGTCCTGCTGCTGGAGGCCGGGGGCCGCGACAATTACCACTGGATCCATATCCCGGTGGGCTATCTCTACTGTATCGGCAACCCGCGCACCGACTGGGGCTTCAGCACCCAGGCCGAGGCGGGGCTGAACGGGCGCGCGCTGCTGTATCCGCGCGGCCGGGTGCTGGGCGGCTGCTCGTCGATCAACGGCATGATCTACATGCGGGGACAGGCGGCCGATTACGACCACTGGCGCCAGCTTGGCTGCACGGGGTGGGCCTGGGACGATGTCCTGCCGCTGTTCCGCGCTCAGGAGGATTTCTATCGCGGCGCCGACGATGCGCATGGCACGGGCGGCGAATTGCGGGTGGAAACCGCCCGCGTGCGCTGGGCGGTTCTGGATGCCTTCATGGAGGCAGCCGAACAGGCGGGCATTCCGCGCACGGACGACTTCAACCGCGGCGACAACGAAGGTGGCGGCTATTTCGACGTGACGCAGCGCCGCGGCTGGCGGTGGAGCGCGGCCAAGGCCTTTCTGCGCCCGGCCTTGGGCCGTCCCAACCTGCGCGTCCTGACCGGGGCCGAGGTCGAGAGGCTTGTGATCGAGGAGGGAGAGGTCAAGGGCGTCGTCTTCCACCACGGCGGCCAGCGGCACGAGGTTCGGGCGGCCCGAGAGACCGTGCTGTCGGCGGGCGCCATCGGATCGGTGCAGATCCTGGAACAGTCGGGCGTCGGGCGCGGCGATGTCCTGCAGGCCGCGGGCATCGCCCCGCAGATCGAGGTGCCGGGCCTGGGCGAGAACCTTCAGGACCACCTGCAACTGCGGCTGATCTACAAGGTGCGCGGGGTGCCGACGCTGAACGAAAAGGCCTCTCGGTTGATGGGCAGGGCCGCCATCGGGCTGGAGTATCTTCTGAAGCGATCCGGTCCCATGTCGATGGCGCCAAGCCAGCTGGGCATCTTCGCCAGATCCGGGCCAGACAAGGCGACGGCGGACCTGGAATTCCATGTTCAGCCGGTCAGCCTGGACAAGTTCGGCGATCCGGTCCATTCCTTCCCTGCCATCACCGCCAGCGTCTGCAATCTGCGCCCGGAAAGCCGGGGCTCGGTCCATGTCGCCGGCCCGGATTTCCGCGCCCATCCGGCGATCCGGCCGAACTATCTGTCCACCCCGGGCGACCGGGACATCGCGGTCCGCGCGATCCGGCTGGCCCGCAAGATTGCCGCGCAATCCGCCTTTGCCCGCTATGACCCCGAGGAACATGTCCCCGGAATCGCCTTCCAGACCGACGACGACCTGGTCAAGGCAGCAGGCGCGGTCGGCACGACGATCTTCCACCCGGTCGGCACCTGCCGCATGGGCGCGGATGACGGCGCTGTGGTGGACCCTCGGCTGCGGATGCGCGGGCTGGGGCGGCTGCGGATCGCGGATGCATCCGTCATGCCCACCATCACCAGCGGCAATACGAATGCGCCGACGATGATGATCGCCGAAAAGGCGGCAAGGATGATGCTGGAGGATGCGCGGGCGTGACGGACCTTTTGCCCGCGCCGGCGCCCGCCCAGGGTCGCCGCGCAATGCAGGGACAAGCAGCATGACATTGTCCTTCATCTGCGAAAAGCGCCCGGCATCGGGATCGCTGGGCGTCGTCGTGACGAACGCGCCGCTCGGCTCGGCCGCGGGGATCGAGATGCTGGCCATCGGGGGCAATGCCGTCGATGCCGCCGTCGCCGCGCTGCTGACGCTGACCGTGGTGGAGCCGATGATGGTCGGCATCGCCGGCGGTGGCATCGCGCATCTGCGGCTGGCCGACGGGCGGCACGTGGTGATCGACGCGCTGTCGGTTGCGGGGCAGGGTGCGCGGCCCGACATGTTCCGTCCCGTATCCGATCTGCCCGACGCCTATATGGAGACCGAGGGCCGGCGGAACATGGTCGGGCCGTCGGCCGTGGCGGTGCCCGGCAACCTGCGCGGCTGGAACCTGATGCAGCGGCAATACGGACGGCTGCCCTGGGCCGACGTGGTCGAACCCGCCATCCGCGCTGCCGGGCGCGGTTTCGCCGTCAGCCCCTATCTGCACGGCGCGATCCGGGAGCACGAGGACGACCTGCGTGCCGATCCGGAGATCGCCCGCCTGCTGCTGCCGGATGACGCGCCGCTGCCGCCGGGCTCGCGGCTGGCGATGGGCGATTATGCGGAGAGCCTGCGGCTGATCCAGGCGCAGGGCGATGCGGCGCTGCATGGCGGGGATCTGGGCCGCGCCCTCGTGGACCGGCTGGCGATGGGCGGCCATGTGACGCTGGGCGACCTGACGGCAGCCCGCGCCATCGAGCGGCAGGCGATCCTTGGCACCTATCGCGGCTTTACGATAGCGGGTCCGCCGCCGCCTGCCTCGTCCGGCGTCCATGTCGTCCAGATGCTGAACATGCTGGAACCCTACGACCTGTGCGGCATGGGCTTTGGCAACCCGGATGCCATGGACCTGATGGCGCAGGCGATTGCCCTGGCCTTCGAGGACAGGCGCGCGGCCTCGGGCGATCCCGATTTCGTCGATGTGCCGGTGGACCGCTTCACCTCCAAGGATTACGCCCGGCAACGGATGGCGGGGCGTGCCCTGCCTGCGGCCCGGCCGATGCATGAAAGCCGCGACACCACCCACCTGACCGTGGCCGATGCGGATGGCAACATCGTCAGCGCCACGCACACGATCAACGGCTTGTGGGGCGCGCGCTTCATGGTGCCGGGAACGGGGATCATCCCCAACAACTACATGCTGAACTATGATCCCCGGCCCGGCCGGGCTCTGTCGGTGGCGCCGGGCAAGCGGGTGCCGACCTCGATGGCGCCGATGATGGTGCTGCGGGACGGCCAGCCGCTTTATGCCCTTGGGCTGCCGGGGGCGGTGCGGATCTTCCCATCGGCCATGCAGGCCATCGTCAACCTGATCGACCACGGCATGACCCTGCAGGAAGCCGTCGAGGCTCCGCGCCTGTGGACCGAGGGGCACCACCTTGAACTGGAACCGGCCTATGCCACGCAGGCCGACGCCATGCGCGCACGCGGCCATGAGGTGCGGCTGGTCAAGACCATCGGCGGCGGCATGAACGCCGTCGGACTTTCGCCAGACGGGACCATGACGGGCGCGGCCTGCTGGCGCGCGGACGGCACCGTCATGGCGCAGGGCGGCGGATTGGCGCGCCCCGGCATCCGTTTCGTGATCTGAGGGAGCCATGACCACCATCGTCCTTCTCGACCCCGCGGCACCGGAACGGCTGGACCGCATCCGCCCCTTCATGCCGCAGGACTGGCGGCTGACCACGGCGGCATCACGCGCCCCGCAGGACCAGCTTGCGGCGCTGCAAGGCGCCAGCTTCGCGATCACCGGCGACGTGCCGGTTACCGAAGCCATGTTCGCCACCCCTAGCCTGCGGGCCGTTCACAAATGGGGCGTGGGCTATGACGGCATCGACCTTGATGCCGCGCGCCGACATGGGGTGCGGGTGTTCCGGACCACCGGATCGAACGCCGTCGCGGTGGCGGAAACGGTGCTGGGCCTGATCCTGGCCCTGAACCGCAACATCGTCCGGGGCCATGTCGGCATCCTGAACGGCAGGTGGCCCAAGGGAGAGGTCGCGGCAAGCTCGACCATCCTGTCGGGCCGCACGGTCGGGATTGTCGGCATGGGCCATATCGGCAAGGCCCTAGCGGGCCTGCTGCGCGGCTTCGGCTGCCCGATCCTTTACACCAAACGAACCCCGCTGCCCGAGGCCGAGGAAGCCGAGGCTGGCGCCCGCTTCGCGCCGCTGGCCGAGTTACTGGCGACATCGGACGTGGTGACGCTGAACTGCGAACTGAACGACAGCACGCGTGACCTGATCGGGCGCGACCAACTGGCGCTGATGAAGCCGGACGCGATCCTGGTCAATGCCGCGCGCGGCGGCGTGCTGGTCGAGGCCGACCTGGCGGAGGCCATCCGAGCGGGCCGGTTGCGCGGGGCGGGGATCGACGTCTTCTCGGTCGAGCCCATCACGCCGGATAATCCGCTGCTTGGCCAGGACCGGGTGGTGCTGACCCCGCATCTCGCGGCGCTGGATGCAGGGGGCTTTGCGCCCTCGGTCACGCGGATGGTGGAAAACCTGCTGGCGGTGCAGAACGGGACGCCGCCGCGCCAGATCGACATTCTGGTCTGACCCACGAAAAAAGGCACCGCATCGCTGCGGTGCCTTGTCGTCCGTCGGGAAACGGATCAGTCGGCGCTGCGTTCGCCCAGCTGCAACCCGGCGGGATGCATGGCCAGGCCGGTGACCGGGGCGGCGTCGCCCTCGGGGTCGCGCCCGCCCATCACGGCATCGAAGCGTTCCCTGTCCAGCGCGCCCTGCCAGCGGCTGACCACAACGGTGGCGACTGCGTTGCCGATGAAGTTGGTGATCGAGCGGCATTCCGACATGAAGCGGTCCACGCCCAGGATCAGCGCCATCCCAGCGACCGGCACCGTCGGCACGACCGACAGCGTCGCGGCCAGGGTGATGAAGCCGGCGCCCGTCACGCCTGCGGCGCCCTTCGACGACAGCATCGCGACCAGCAGCAGCAGCACCTGCTGTTGCAGCGTCAGGTCGGTGTTGGTGGCCTGGGCGATGAACAGCGCGGCCAGGGTCATGTAGATGTTGGTGCCGTCCAGGTTGAAGCTGTAGCCGGTCGGTACGACCAGGCCCACGACAGGGCGCGCACAGCCCGCCTTTTCCATCTTCTCCATCAGCGAGGGAAGCGCGGATTCGGACGACGAGGTGCCCAGGACCAGCAGGATCTCGGCCTTCAGATACGAGATCAGCTTGAAGATCGAGAAGCCGTTGACCATGCAGACCGCGCCCAGGACCACGATCACGAACATGGCCGAGGTCAGGTAGAACGTGCCCACCAGCATCGCCAGGTTGGCGATCGAGGCGATGCCGTACTTGCCGATGGTAAAGGCGAATGCGCCGAAGGCACCGATGGGCGCGGCCTTCATCAGGATGTCGACGACGCGGAAGATCGCGAAGCTGGCCGATTCCAGGATGTTGAGGACCGGCTTGCCCTTTTCGCCGACCATGATCAGGCCGATGCCGAACAGGATCGCCACGAACAGGACCTGCAGGATGTTGCCTTCCACGAAGGCCGACACCAGCGTCGTCGGGATGATATCCATCACGAAGCCGGTCAGCGAGGTCTCGTGCGCCTTCTCGGCATAGCCGGTCACGGTCGAGGCATCGAGGCTGGCCGGGTCGATGTTCATGCCCGCGCCAGGCTGGATGACGTTTGCCACGATCAGGCCGACGATCAGCGCCAGGGTCGAGAAAGTCAGGAAGTAGGCGAAGGCCTTGCCCACGACCGATCCGACGCCGCGCAGCGAGCCCATTCCCGCGAGGCCGGTGACGATGGTCAGGAAGATGACGGGGGCGATGATCATCTTGACCAGCTTGATGAAGCCGTCGCCAAGCGGCTTCAGCGCCTCGCCCGTCTGCGGATAGAAGTGGCCCAGCAAGGCGCCCGCCGCGATAGCGATGACGACCTGGAAATACAGATGGCGGTAGAATGGCCGCTTCTCATGGGCCACGGGATGCGCGGAAGTGTCCAGCTGCATGAAAAGGCCTCCTCCAGCCTTGAGTATGTCAATGCGATGACGGACATCCTACGCTAGGGGCAGCTGTGCCCAAAAAACTTGCCACATGGCAGCAATGCACTGAAAACATGGCTGTTTTCTTCTGGTAGCGCCCAAGATATGTGTGGTTTTCCGCACAGTCTTGGGCTGCTAGTGTGGAAATGGAAACACTTGCCGGAGATGGAGACTGGTGCAGGACAAACAGGATACCTCGCCCACGACGACCGATTCGCCGGTCCTCTCGCGCGCGGCGGGATGGCTGGTCCTGGCGCTTGCGCTGGCGCTGCTGGTCCTGGTTCCCGCGGCAACCTTCTGGGGCGTCCGGGCCGGTGCGCTGCAGGGATTGCGCGACGAGGGTCTGGCCGCCGCGCAATCACGCGCGATGACGCTGGAAAGCATCCTGGACCGCCAGCGCGCGGTTGTCGCCATCCTGTCCGACGATGCCATAGTCAAGGCCACTCTTCGCGGGGCCCAGCCCGGCGGGAACCTCGTATCGGCCAAGCTGGAGCGCCTGCGGGCCGCGACGCAGAGCAGCGTCCTTTATCTGCTGGACGGCAGGGGCCGAACCGTCGCCGCGTCGAACTGGAACCAGCCGGACAGCTTCGTGGGACACAACTACAGCTTTCGCGATTATTTCCGGCTGGCACGGCCGACCGCGATGGAATTCGCGCTTGGCACCGTCAGCCGAGAGCCGGGCCTGTATCTGTCCCATGACGTGCGGGTTGGCGCCGCGCTGCTGGGGGTGGTGGTTGTCAAGGTGGAATTCGACACGCTGGAAGCCGCATGGGCGCGCAGCCCGAACGCCACCCATGTGACCGATGCCAATGGCCGGGTCATCATCACCACCGACGCGGAGCTGCGTTTCAGGACCGCCCCGCCTGCGGCGCCCGACAGCCTGCCGATCGCCCTGCCGGTCCGGGGAACGGGCTGGACCCTGGCCATGCATGTGCCCACGCGGGAAGTGCGGCAGACGGCGGCCTATGCCGCAGGCAGCGCGGGCCTGGCGACGCTGCTGCTGATGGCGCTGGCAAATCAGGCCCGCCGCGCGCGGCTGCGCGCCGCCCTTAAGGCCCGCGCCGACCGCGCCTATCGGGTCGAACTGGAGCACGCGGTGGCCGAACGCACCCGCGATCTCTCCGACGAGATCCGGGAACGGCAACTGGCCCAGCAGCGCCTGTCGCAGATGCAGTCGGATCTGGTGCAGGCCAACAAGCTGGCGACCATGGGCCAGATCACCGCGGGCGTGGCGCATGAGATCAACCAGCCCTTGGCCACGATCCGGCTGCTGGCCGAGAACGGGCAGGCGATGGCGCCCGGCGGGCCTGCAAGCGACAATCTGGCCCGCATCTCGCGCATGACTGACCGGATCGGCCAGATCACCGACCAACTTCGCGACTTCGCCCGCAAGGCCACCGGAGAGATCGGCCCCGTTTCCCTGCGCCCGGTGATCGAGGCCTCGATGCTGCTGACGGCCAGCCTCCGCAAGGCCAGCGACATGCCCGTCCATCTGCCCGAGATCCCCGAGGGGCTGGCGGTGACAGGCGAGCGGGTGCGGGTGGAACAGATCCTCGTGAACCTGCTGACCAACGCGTCAGAGGCACAGGAAGGCCGCGCCGACGCCTGGATCCGCATCGGGGTTCAGGCCGACGCGGACCGTGTCACGCTGACCGTCTCGGACAATGGCCCCGGCCTGTCGCCGCAGGTCAGGGACCAGCTTTTCGCGCCCTTCGCGACCAGCAAGGCGCAGGGCCTGGGGCTGGGGCTGGTGATTTCCCGCGACATCGCCCGCGAATTCGGGGGCGAACTGTCCGCCGACGATCCCGTGCCGGGCCAGGGCGCCACTTTCCGCCTTGTCCTGAGGAGATCGGCATGACCGGGCTGGTCCGGCTGGTGGAAGATGACGAGGATCTGCGCGCGGCCCAGGTCCAGACCCTGCAGATGGCGGGGTTCGAGGTTCAGGATTTCGGGCTGGCGGGCGATGCACTGGTGGGCATTACGCGCGACTATCCGGGCGTGGTCCTGTCCGACGTGCGAATGCCCGGCATGGACGGGTTGCAACTGTTCCAGCGCCTCCGCGACATCGACCCCGATCTGCCGGTGATCCTGCTGACCGGGCATGGCGACGTGCCCATGGCGGTCGCGGCGCTGAAGGCGGGGGCCTATGACTTCCTGACCAAGCCCGTGGGGCGCGACGTGCTGCTGGCCGCGCTGAATCGTGCCGCCGGCGCCCGCGCCCTGGTGCTGGAGAACCGGGAACTGCGGCAAGCCAGCCATGACGCCGCCGCCAGCTTTCCCGAGCTTGGCGGCAGCAGCGAGGTCATGCAGCATCTGCGAGCGGCGCTGGACCGCGTGGCCGAGGCCGAGGGCAATGCCCTGCTGACCGGCCCCGACGGCGCGGGCAAGCTGACCGTCGCCCGCGCGATCCACCGCCAGGGACCGCGCCGCTCCCGCGCCTTCGTGCATCTGGCTTGCGACGCGCTGGATGATGCGCGCTTCGACGCCGACCTGCTGGGCAGTGAGGCGCCGGGGCCGCGTGGGACAAGGCAGGTGGGCCATTTGGAGCGGGCGCAGCGCGGCGCACTGTTCCTGGACAGGGTGGATGCGCTGACGCCGGCCATGCAGGCGCGGCTGGCCGCGATCTTCGAGGCGGGCGAGTTCTGGCCGGCGGGTGCCGCCGCCCCGCGCCCGATGGATGTGCAGCTTCTGGGCTCGAACACCGCCGATCTGGCGCGACTGGTGGCCGAGGGACAGTTCGACGCGCGGCTGTTCTATCGCCTGTCGGCCACCGTGTTGTCCGTGCCCTCGCTGGCGGAACGGCGCGAGGATATTCCCGCGCTTTACCGCCAGTTCCTGCTGGCGGCCTCGGCCCGGCTGGACCGCCCCGTGCCCGCCATGACGGGCGCGGTCAAGGCGCGGCTGTCGGCGCATGGCTGGCCGGGAAACCTGCCGGAACTGCGCGGCTTTGCCGAAAGCCAGGCAATCGGCGTAACGCCCTTCGATGCGCAGGCCAACGGCACCGCGCCCGGATTGTCCGAACTGGTCGCCACCTACGAGGCCGAACTGATCCGCGATGCCCTTCGCCTGGCGGGCGGCAATGCCACGGCGGCGATGGCGCGGCTGCAACTGCCGCGCAAGACCTTTTACGACAAGCTGGCGCGCCACGGGATCAGGCCCATCGACTTTCGGCGCTGATCAGCGGGTCCGGCCCTCAAGGACGGTTTTCAGGATCAGCACCACAAGCGCGATCAGCGTCAGGGTGGATGCAGCGGCAAAGGCGCCGACCGTGTTCAGGTCGTTGAACAGCAGCTCGATCTGCAGGGGCAGGGTCATCGTCTGCCCCCGGATCGCGCCGGACACCACCGATACCGCCCCGAATTCGCCCACGGCCCGTGCGGTCGCCAGAACGGCCCCATAGAGCAGCGCCCAGCGGATATTCGGCAGCGTCACCCGCCGGAAGATCTGCCAGCCCGACGCCCCCAGCGTCAGCGCCGCCTGTTCCTGTTCGGACCCCTGCGCCTGCATCAGGGGCAGGACTTCCCTTGCGACAAAGGGGCCGGTCACGAACAGCGTGACCATGACGATGCCGGGCAAGGCGAACAGGATCTTGATGTCCCCCGCCGCAAGCACCGGGCCAAGCAGCCCCTGCCGTCCGTAAAGCAGCAGGTAGCAGACGCCGGCGATGATCGGAGAGATCGAAAACGGCAGTTCGATAATCGTCAGCAGCGCCTTGCGGCCGGGAAAGGTGAAGCGCGCGATCAGCCATGCGGCGGCAATGCCGATGACGAGGTTGATGGGCAGCGTGACCACGGCCACGGCCGCCGTCAGCCAGATCGCGTGCAGCGTGTCGGGGGCCAGGATGTTCTGGGCGAAGATCGCGAAGCCCCCGGACAAGGCGCGCCAGAAGATATAGATCAGCGGCACCACGACGATGAACAGGGTCAGCATGACCGCCAGGCCGATCAGCAGCCATCGGGCGCTGCGGTCCTGGCGCGGGGCAAGCGTGGCGGGGACGGCAGGCGTCATGCGGGAACCCTCCGCCGGGTCAGGCGGGATTGCAGCCAGTTCGAGACGACCAGCAGCACCATGGCAATCGCCACCAGCGTCAGCGCGATGGCGGCAGCGCCGTTGTAGTCGTATTCCTCGAGCCGGATCACGGCCAGAAGCGAGGCGATTTCCGTCTTCATCGGCAGGTTGCCCGCGATGAAGATCACCGCGCCGAATTCGCCAAGCGACCGCGCAAAGGCGATGGTGGTCCCGACCAGGAAGGACGGCAGGATCGCCGGGAAGATCACCCTGGCGAAGGTCTGGAACGGGGTCGCGCCAAGGGTGCGGGCCGCTTCTTCCTGGCTTTGGTCTAGATCCTCCAGGATCGGCTGGACGGTGCGGACCACGAAGGGGATCGAGGTGAAGGACATGGCGATGGCCACCCCCCAGATCGTATAGACCACCGAGATCCCGACGGGGGCCAGCAACTGCCCATACCAGCCGTTTTCCGAAAACAGCGCGGTCAGCGACAGGCCGGCGACGGCGGTCGGCAGGGCGAAGGGGATGTCCATCATCGCGTCCAGCAGCCTGCGCCCCGGAAAGCGGTAGCGGACCAGAACCCAGGCCATCAGCAAGCCGTAAAGCGCGTTGAACACCGTCGCCAAGGCGGCGGCGGTGATGGTCAGCCGCAAGGCGGCCAATGTGCGGGGCGCGGTCACGATCTCCCAGAAGCGGACGGGGCCGATTTCAGCCCCCTTCAGCACCAGGGCAATGACGGGCAGCAGAACGATGACGCCGACATAAGTCAGCACCAGCCCCATCGTCAGGCCGAAGCCCGGCAGGACCCGCCTTTGCCGCCCGGCAGGGGCGTCGATGACCGCCGCGACGCTCATTGGTTCACGAACACCGCATCAAGGATCCCGCCTTCGGCGAAGTGCTCCTCCTGGACCTTGTCCCAGCCGCCGAAGACCTCCTCGACCGTGACCAGCTTCACGTCGGGGAAGTTCGCGGCGAATTCGGCGGTGATCGCCTCGTCATGCACGCGGTTGAAGTTCCGCGCCAGGATCCGCTGCGCATCGGGCGAATAAAGGAAGTCGAGGTAAGCCTTCGACACCTCGGCCGTGCCCTTGTCCTCGGCGTTCTCGGTCACGACCGCCACGGGGAATTCGGCCAGGATCGACAGCGAGGGCGTGACCCGCTCCAGCTTGGCATCGGCATATTGTTTCGCGATGCCGCCGGTCTCGGCCTCGAAGGTGATCAGCACGTCGCCGATGCCACGCTCCGCGAAGGTCGTGGTCGCTGCGCGTCCGCCCTGGTCGAAGACCGGCACATTGGCGAAGATCTTCTTCACGAATTCCTGCGCGGCCGCCTGGTCGCCGTTGTTCTTGTCCAGCGCATAGGCATAGGCCGCCAGATAGGTGTAGCGAGCGTTGCCGCTGGTCTTGGGGTTGGGGAAGATCACCTGCACGCCTTCCTGCGCCAGGTCGTCCCAGTCGTCGATCTGCTTCGGATTGCCCTCGCGCACCAGGAAGGCGGGCAGCGAGTAATAGGGCGAGGCCTGGTTCGGGAAAGCCTCGCGCCAGTTCTCATCAACCATCCCGCCTTCGGCCAGGACGTCGATATCGGTGACCTGGTTGAAGGTCACGACATCGGCGGGCAACCCTTCCAGGATCGCGCGGGCCTGTTTCGAGGAACCGCCATGCGACTGGTCGATGGTCACGGTCCGGCCGGTCTGCTCCTGCCATTTCTGTGCAAAGACCGGGTTCAATTCCGCGAACAGTTCGCGGGCGACGTCGTACGACACGTTCAGGATCGCGTCCTGTGCAAGTGCGGGCGAGGCAAGGCCCAGCACAAGGGCAAGGGCGGTGGTCAGACGGGTTTTCACGAGCGAGTCTCCTTCAGGGTCCGGGATGTGGCGGCGGGCAGGGCGGCGGGCACCGTGCCGCCGGGAAAGATCTGGCCCGCCACGATGCGCAGCCCGATGCGTTGGCCGACGCGCAGATCGCGGCCGCCGCGGCGCGGCACCTCGGCCTCGATCCAGCAGCCGGCGTCATTCTGCGCCACGATCCGCAGCAGCGCGCCGGTGGAGGCGATCTCGGTCACGCGGAAGGGCGCGGCAGGATCGGACACGGGCTGGATGTCGGCGGGGCGAAGGAACAGCGTCGCGGAACCGTCGGGAATGGCGCGGCGGGGCAGGCCGGACAGGTCCAGGCCCGCGGCCTCGGCCCGGCCCGCGCGCATGGTCACGGGCAACTCGACCGTCAGGCCCAGGAAGCGGGCAACGAAGGGCGTGGCCGGATGGTCATAGATCTCGTCCGGCTGGCCGATCTGCTCGATCACGCCGCCGTTCATCACCACGACGCGGTCGGCAAGCTCGAAGGCTTCCTCCTGGTCGTGGGTCACGAAGATGGTGGTGGTGCCCGCGCTGTCATGAACGCCCCGCAGCCAGCGGCGCAGGTCGCGCCGGACCTGGGCGTCAAGGGCGCCGAAGGGCTCGTCCAGCAGCAGCACGCGCGGCTCGATGGCCATGGCGCGGCCCAAGGCCACGCGCTGGCGCTGCCCGCCGGAGAGTTCCGCCGGATAGCGGTCGGCCAAGCCGTCGATCTGCAGGAAGCGCAGCAGCCGGTCCACGGTGGCCGCGATCTGCGCCTTGCCGGGGCGGCTGGCGCGCGGCAGGACGGTCAGGCCAAAGGCGATGTTGTCGCGCACCGTCATGTGCGGGAACAGGGCGTAATGCTGGAAGACGAAACCGATGCGCCGTTCCGCCGCCGATCTTTGCAGCCAGTCGGTGCCGTCGAAGGACAGCCCGCCCGCATCCGGCCAGTCGAGCCCCGCGATGATCCGCAAAAGCGTCGTCTTGCCCGACCCCGAGGGGCCGAGAAGGGCGATCAGCTCGCCCTGGCGCACCTCAAGCTCGATCCCGCGCAGGACGGGTGTCGCGCCAAAGCGCCGGGCAAGATGCGAGATGACAAGCGACATGGGCGGCCTTCCTGTTTGCGGGCCACAGTTAGCAAGGGGGGCGGGGCTTGCCAAGGAAGGGGGGCTTGCGCTTCGGGTCGGGAAAGCAGGACATTGTTCCGCAAAGACAGTGCTGGCCGGTGGGCATGGTCTGCCGGATCGTCCGCCAGACACCTTCTCTTTGCAAAGCCAGGGGCTTCGCGCAGATATTTTCCTTTTTGCCTGTGCCGTGACGCACGGGCGGGAATCACCCGCGCCAGATCCAGCTGTGCCCGGCCAGCGCCCCTTGCAGCTTGGCCAGCAGGCGCAACACCGGCGGCGGAGGGGCGATCCCGTCGCGCAGGCGGTCGATGGCGACCTCGACCGGGCAGGGCAGGCCGCTGATCGGATCGCGATAGCGCGGGTAGGCAATCAAGCAGGCATGGACGAGGTCCGCCAGATCCGGGCGGGCGCGGCGGCGCAGCGGGACCGGCCCAAGATCGCAGGTCAGCCCCCAGCCGGCGTAGAATGGCGCACCAAGCACGGTTACGGGAACGCCACGCAACAAGGCCTCGAAACCCAGGGTCGAGGTGATGGTCCAGACCTCATCGACATGGGCCAGCAGCGCGATCGGATCGGTGGCCGTCGCGACTTCGTCTGCCAGCCCCTGAAGGTCCGAGAGTGCGATGGCACCGGGGCGCAGCCCCGCCTCGACGTCGGGGTGCGGCTTGTAGATCAGCTGTGCCCCGGGATTGTCGCGTCGGGCGCGGCGCAGCAGGTCAAGGTTGGTGCGTTCCGCCCCCGCGCCCAGGCGGACCGAGGCGTCGTCCTCGACCTGGCCGGGGACCAGGATGCGTTTGCGGGGGGTGTCCGCAGGGCGGTAGCCGTGGCCCGACAGGTTGTACTTGGACAAGCCTGCGTCCCGGATCGCTGCGATCAGCCGGGCGGCCCGTGCCCTGCCGCCCGGCGGGGTGCCGGTCGCGATCAGCCGTTCAAGCCGGCTTTCGCGGCTTGGGTCGTAGTAGATGCCCAGATCGTCCGCGATCAGCGATAAGGGCGGCGTCAGCGCGGCGCCGAGCCCCCGGGACCGCAGGAACCCGTCCTCGACCCGGATCGCCTGCGGGGCGGCCTCGGCCTTGCCCGCCCAGGCAAGGGTCACGGCGTGGGACGGCCTGGCCGTGAAGCGCACGCCCTTGCCGTTCCCGAAGGTCCGGGCGATGAAAGGGCGCTTCCACAGGCGCATCCCGTAGGCCATGTGGCCGTCGCGGTCCTGGCGGAAAGCCTGGACCTCGGCCTCCAGCTGATCCACGGCGCCGTCGAAATCGGTCAGGCGGTCGCGGCAGGGATCATACCAGGCCGGCGCCAGAAGATGGCTGGCGGCAAACAGCGCCTGGACCGAGGCAGGGCCACGACGGCCCGAAGGCAAGGGGTCTTCGTCCTGCGACAGGCCCCAGCCGGCATGGAAGGGCTGGCCGAACAGGCGCGGCTTGTGGCCTGCCAGGATCGCCTCGTATCCCAATTGAGAGCTGACGGCATAGACCGCATGGGCATTGTCCAGCAGCCGCCAGGGCGAGATCTCGGCGTCGCACAGCATGTCGCCGGGCGCAGGTCGGCAGCAGTCAGGTGGCCCGGGCGCAGGCCCTGGCTGGTCTCGGGGTGGCTGCGCAGCAGGATCGGGCGGCCGGGATGTTCGTGCCGGGCCGCCGCCAGCATCTCCAGGAACCGGTCGCGCCCCGCGCCCATCAGCGAGGCATCGCCACGCGTCTGGTCGATCACCAGGACATAGCCCGGATCGGGGGCGGGCAGGTCGGGCCGGTAGGTGTTGTACTTCGAAAGATCCAACGCCCGCAGCCGGGCGATCCCGTCACGGGCGCGCTCCTCATGGCACGCTGTCGTCCCCTGGGTGACCAGATGCTCGATCAGGGATGGCCGCGACGGGTCGAAGTGGAGGCCCATCGGATCGATCAGCAGGCCGAGGGGGCCGCGGCCGGCAAGGTGGCCCTTGGCCCGGCCCGGCAGGACCGATCGCAGGAAGGCATCCTCGACCGTCACCAGGCTTGCGCCGCGCCGCGCGGCGACGGCCCGGCCCCGCCATGCCGTGGGGCTGGCGCCCCAGATGGCGACCGCATCGTCCGGGCGCGGCAGCCCGAGATGCAGATCCCAACCCGCCAGTTGCAGGATCCGGCGCAGGCGCGGGGCGTGAAAGAAGCCGCGATTATATGCGAAAAGCCGCCGGTTCTGCTGACCGGCGGCTTCCTGTCCGTGCCTCATGCGCAGATCACTGGGTGAGGTTGGTCACGGTGCTTGCGGTGCTGAGCGGCCCGGTCAGCGAGGCGATGCGCTTCTGCCACTGAACATAGGGGGCTTCGGTCACATAGAC
Source organism: Paracoccus benzoatiresistens (assembly GCF_026913015.1). Taxonomy (GTDB): domain Bacteria; phylum Pseudomonadota; class Alphaproteobacteria; order Rhodobacterales; family Rhodobacteraceae; genus Paracoccus; species Paracoccus benzoatiresistens. The sequence continues at coordinate 20,920 of NZ_JAPTYD010000014.1, read as the reverse complement.
CGTATCGCCATCCCGGATCAGGAAGTCCCGCGCCAGGAACAGCCCGTTCGGCCGCGTCAGATCCAGCACATAGGCGATGCGCTGCGTGCCCTGGACGGTCTTGCCCAACACGCGCGAGGCCACGGATTCCGGTTCGTCCCGCAGGATGAAGACCCCCGTCGGATCGGCCAGGTTGGAATTGAGGCCGCCCACCATCGCCACGGCCTCGACCGCGTTGATCATCTCGTTTCCAAGGGGAACCCGGGTCTGGCCGCCAAGGGCGCCAAGGGCGGTGAAGCTGCGCTGGTCTTCCTCGACCAGGATCACGTCGCCGGGACGCAGGGCGATGTCGTTGCTGGTGTTGGAATAAAGGTCGGTCAGCCAGACCTTGCCCGTGTCGTTGCCGCGCTTGACGGTGATCACCGCGATTTCGGGTTCGATGGACACGCCGCCCGAGCGCGCCAGCATGGCGGACAGCGTCCGCGTCGGACGCTCGATCGGGTAGACGCCCTGCGCGGTGACCTTGCCCATGACGGAAACGGTCGCGCCGTCGCCGGCCACGCGGGCCACGGTGACCTGCGGATCGGGGGTCTGCGTGCTGAGCCGTTCGGTGATGATCTGGCGCAGTTCGTCGGGCGTGTTGCCCGCAGCCTGCACCCGCCCGGCATAGGGCACGAAGATATAGCCGCTGCTGTCCACCTGGATTTCCTGCAGCGCGGTCGAGCTGGTGCCCAGCGAGGTCAGCAGCCCGTCATCGACGTTTTCCCAGATCGCCAGGCCCAGCACGTCGCCTGCCCGGATTTCGTCCGCACCGACCTGTCCGGCGCGCAGGAAGCTGTTCGAGAAGCCATAGGCGGGGGTGAAATTCGTGGCGCGGGCGACGTGTTCGTTCACATAGATCACATGCGCATTCCCGCCCTTCTCGACGGCGCCCGAATAGATCTCGCCCTTGCTGGGGCCAGAGCGCGGCAGCGTACAGGCTGCCACAAGCGTCACGGCCGCGATCATGACAAGGCGCATGGCCAGGCCCGCCGCCGAACGGGCAGGAGAAAGCTTCACTGTCACCTATCGAAACTCCTGTTCGTATTAGCCCGGACTTGCCGTCCGGTTGTGCGGGCAATGTAGCCCGTGGCGCGGGCGGATGCCATCACTTCGTGCGACCTAGTCCAGAACTTCGCCGATCTGCTGGCGTCGCTGGAAGCGGCCGGCAGCCAGCGCCCGATAGGGGTCGTCGGGCGCAAGGATCAGGTCCGCCACCAGCCGCAGTGCGTGGGCGCGCGAGCGGCGGGAATAAAAGCCCCCCGGCACCTGGCTGGTCTGCAGCAGATAGTCGCGGAACACGCGATAGGACCCCATGTCGGGCGCGGACGGATCCTTCAGAAACTCGGCCAGCGACTGGCCGGACACCAGCCCGGTCTTGCAATAGACCGCCCGGCCCAGGGCCTTGACCGGCAACCCGCGCCACAGGGCCTGCTGGGCGGCGGTCGAGTTGACGGTGATCACCGCGCGGGCATGGGCCAGCATGTCCGCCAGCTTGCCGCCGCGGAAGTAATGAACGCGGTCGGGGATGCCGTGACGCGCGGCTGCCTCGCGGATGGACCGGCGGTTTCTTGCGCGGCCATCCTCCAGCGGATGGGCCTTGAACAGCAGGTGATGATGACGAGGGGCCGAGCGGGCAAATTCGGCGACGACCTCCTCGACGAACTCGCGGTTCAGGGCAAAGGGAGAGTGCCCTTGCAGGTTCGAATCATGCTCCAGTTGCATCGGCACCAGCAGATAGGGATCGCCCGACAACCGGAAGCGCCGCCACTGGATCGCCCGTGTCAGCGAATGGAACGGCGTCAGGACAAGGCGGCGCAGGTTCAGGCGGAATTCGTCCCGCACCGACAGGGCACGGTGGCTGGCGAACTTGCGATAGCGCCGGTTCGCCACCAGGACCAGAAAATGATAGAACGCGCCGTAGAACTTGTGCTGGCGCATGTCGCCCCAGTGGGCAGGCGGGCGCCGCACTTCGGATGCAGGGTCGCGCAGGGTGGCCCGCATCTCGGACAGGGAGATGTCCAGCAGCGCCGAATGGCCGTTCGACCCGCCGCGTTCATAGCTGATCCAGTAGGGGCGCAGATAGCCTTCCTCGAAGACGTGCAGGCGCAGGTTCAGCGCCTGCGCGGCAGCGCGGGCGGCGGCATGGACCGGGCGCACGTCGCCATAAAGCACGATATCCGTCACACCGCGTTCCGCGATGATCCTCGCCAGGTGGGCGGGCCATTCCGCGCTGCTGCCTCCGTGACGCAGCAGATGGTCCTTGTCGGACCAGAAGAATTCGTCCCCCGCATTGAACGCGCAACGCCAGACCTGCGCCCCCGCGGCGCGCAGCAGCCGCCCAAGGCGGTCGAAGAACGGCCCGTGCGGTCCCTGCAGCATCAGGAAGACGCGCCGTGCCGGGTCATCGGGCTGGGGAATTCGTTGCGGCCAGAAATCGTGGCGGTCCTGCGTCACGTGCCGATCCCTTGGTCAATGCATCATGCTGAAATCTGCCACGCAGCCGTGGCGGGAAGAACGAAACACCAGGACCCGGAAACCTTGCACTGTGCAAGGGTATCGCCTAGGTCTGGCCCAAGGAAAGGGCTTTTTGCGTGTTTACAGGCATCATCACCGATATCGGCACCGTTCTTGCCGTCGAAATGCGCGGCGACATGCGCGCCAGGATCGGCTGCGGCTATGACATGGCCGCGGTAGACATGGGCGCCTCGATCGCCTGCGACGGCGTTTGCCTGACGGTCGTGGACAAGAACCAGGGCTGGTTCGCCGTCGACATCTCGGCCGAGACACTGTCGAAGACGAATATCGGCGCGAATGGCTGGGCGGTCGGGCGACGGCTGAACCTGGAACGCGCCCTGCGCGTGGGCGACGAACTGGGCGGCCATATCGTCAGTGGCCATGTCGATGGCGTGGCGCGGATCGTCGAGATGCATGACGAAGGCGACAGCTTGCGCCTGACTTTCGAGGCGCCCGCCACCCTGGCGCGGTTCATCGCGCCCAAGGGTTCCGTGGCGCTGAACGGCACGTCGCTGACCGTGAACGAGGTCGCGGGGAACCGCTTCGGGGTCAACCTGATCCCGCATACCCGGCAGGTCACGACCTGGGGCGATGTCGCCACGGGCGATGCGATCAACCTGGAGATCGATACGCTGGCCCGCTATGTCGCACGCCTCGCCGAAGCCGGCGGGGCTTGACGCCCGGGCGCATCCGGTCCATGTCGGCCGGTCTCTTTGCAAGGCCAGATCCATGAACGCGAACGAAGACAAGGCGAACGACAAGCGTGCCGACCGGAGGGCGCTCAGCAGCGGGGCGCGGCTTTACGCCGTGCAGGCGCTGTATCAGATGGAGGTCTCCGGGCAATCCGCCGACCGCGTCATGCGAGAGTTCGAAGTCCATCGCCTTGGCGCCGAGGACGAAGACGGGCAATACCTGCCTGCCGACGAAAACCTGTTCACCCGCGTCGTGGATGCGGCGGTAACCTGGCAGTCGCGGATCGACCAGGCCACCGATCGCGGCCTGGTGGCCAAATGGCCGATAAACCGCATCGACCCGGTGCTGCGCGCCCTGTTCCGTGCCGCCGGGGCCGAACTGGTCACCCCGCAGACCCCGCCCCGCGTGGTCATCACCGAATATGTCCGCCTTGCCGAGGCCTTCTTTCCCGAGGGTCGGGAGCCGAAATTCGTCAATGCGGTGCTGGACCATGTGGCGCGGGAATTGCGTCCCGAAGCGTTCTGAGACTCTCCGCGCCCTGCAAATCCTGCGCAGGCATCCCATATCAAGGACCTCTCGGGATCAAGACAGGGGAGGTCCGTCATGCCCAAGATGGTTCGCGTCTATATCCGCAGCGTCCTTATCGGGGTCGCGTTGTCCTGCTGCTTTGTCGCCGCCCTGCTGGCGCTGGATGTGGCCCATCTGCGCCATCTGATCCTGAACAGCGAGGTGGGCTGGCTGGCAGTCGTCATGCTGATCGCCCTCAACACCATCGTTTTCGGGGGTGTCCAGTTCGCGTTCACGGTGATGAGTCAGGCCGAAAAGCCGCCTTCATCCGGCAGCGGATCACGGGTCTCTGGTTTCACGCGTCCCGTCCTGGCAGCGCTCGCGGTGCACAAGACGCGTCGCAAGTGAACGGATGGTCCTTGCCACCTTGGCGTGAAAGTTCCATCGGGCGTGTTAATTGTGCAACAATCTCTTGCACCGAAGACACCCCACCTGTCGTCCAAAAGCTAGGCAGTCGCGCCTTTGTTTCAGGGAGACGCCAAGGTTCCGCGAGACATATCGCGCGAAAAACCTCCTATTAAATTAACAAAGACAAACCGTTGCAGTTGGCCGGATTTGGTTCCGCTGAATTTTTTCACGGTTGCGTTTCAGCGGATTTTCGCGCAGGGTGCCTGCCTTTCCCGCCCCTCACTTTTTTGGCAGCAATCGACGTTTTTCCGCGATCTATGAACCCGGGCAGGGTGGGACTACTTCATCCTTGGCAGAGATGCTCTGGCGTCGGCATGGCGCACAGGACAACGAAAACTCAGCTCGTGAGGAAAAGATGAAAAAAGTTACGCTGCTGACCGGCACCGCCGCGCTGATGGCCGCTCTTTCCGCCCCGGCCTTTGCCCAGACCGAGATTGCGGCAGGTGCCGATGCGACGGGTGTGTCGGAAATCAACGACCGGATCACCGATGTTGAGGATGCCGTTCAGGACGATTTCGACCGTGACGCGGACGATGCGCGCTTTGGCAACCCCAACCGCCGCGAAGGTCTGTTCGGTTCGGTTGCGCTGACCTATGCGGGCAGCACCGGCAACGACGAAAACCAGGACTTCTCGCTGGCTGGCCGCGTGTCCAGCAACCAGGGTCCCTGGCAGCAGTCGGTCGGCATGCTGATCGAATTCGGCGAGGATGATCAGGGCAACAAGGACCAGGAAGAAGTGTCGACCATCTATGATGGCGCCTACTACTTCAACGACCGCTTCTATGCCTTTGTTCTGGGTCGCTTCAGCATCGATGGCCTGGCCAACGACGATCCCGACTATCCGGGCCAGCCTGTCGAGGAGATCGAAGAAAAGCTGAGCGACTTCGCCCGCGACGGCTTCATCGGCGTTGGTCCGGGTTATCGGATCATCAACACCGATACCGCCGCATGGCGCGTCCAGGCAGGTATCGGCTATCGCTACACCCAGACCGGTGCGCAGAAATCCGGCTACCGGCAATTGGATGACGGCAGCTATGTCCGTGACGACTCGGTCGATTCGTCCGACAGCGGCCTCGGCTATATCGTGTCGTCGCGCGTGTACTACCGCGTCAACGACATGGTCTTCATCACCAACGACACCGACTATCTGTCGTCGGAAGACTCGGATGACGTGATCACCAACCAGTTCGGCGTCAACTTCAAGATGTCGGACGCGCTGGCGACCCGCATCAGCTACACCACCGAATACCAGGAGAACCGTCAGATCCGCACGGACAACACCCTGGGTGTTTCGGTCGTCTACGGCTTCTGATTTTCTCCCTCTGGTCAGAAGCACTCTGGAAGGGCGGCCCGCAAGGCCGCCCTTTTCCACATGAAGAAACCGCCACTGCGGGGGCAGGGCGGTTCAAGGTGGTGGCGGGAACCGCAGCAACCGCGGCAGCGCGAGATTTCCCGAAAGCCTGGATTACCAGGTGGGCGCCGGGTAACGAGACCAGGGTCACGCCAGAGCCAGCCCCCTCGGAAAAGTTATAGGCCAGTGGAAAAATGGCCGCACGCGAGAAGAGCAGAAACCCGCCTGAACAAGCAGATAGGGACATCGCCCGCGCCTTTCAAGCGGCTTGAGGATGTTTCCCCTTCGTTCTATGGTGCGGCGATGAACCAGCCTGACCCGACCCTTCCCGCCATGCCCGGCCACCGTCTGGCGCGCGGTGTTTCGCGCATGTTGCGCAGCATGGACCACGCCGTGCTGACCGAATTCGTGCCAAGCCGGGGCCTGCGCGTCGATGTCATCAGCATGGGCCCCAAGGGGGAATTCTGGATCATCGAATGCAAGAGCTGCCGCGCCGATTTCATGGGGGATCGGAAGTGGCAGGGTTATGTCGAATGGTGCGACCGCTACTTCTGGGCGGTTGATTGCGATTTTCCGTCCGAGCTGCTGCCGCCGGACACCGGCCTGATCTGCGCCGATGCCTATGGTGCGGAGATCCAGCGGATGGCCCCCGAAACGAAGCTCGCCGGGGCACGACGGTCGAAGGTCATGCGCGACTTCGCCCGCTGTTCGGCGCTGCGGCTGCAGGGCCTGACCGATCCCGAGGCCTTCAGCGCCGCGGCTTTTTAGGCTTCCCGCCGGCAGTCCCCATCTGGCGGGCGGCTTCTGCCGCCGCCAGCAACTCCTCGGCGATCTCGGTCGCCTCGTCGGGGTCGAAATCCAGCGGCAGGTCGATACCCTCGGCCTCAAGATAGATTCGCACCATGCCCTGGTCCGTCGGTCCGACCTGCAGGTTGGCCGCGATTTCGCTTTGGCTGTTGATGCTCATTACCGTTATCCTTGTTCAGTGATCGCTTTCTGTATCGCGCGCGAAAATTCCCGGCAAGACGGGCTTGCAACGGGAACCAACCAGCGTTAGAGAACGCATCCGTGCCGCCTTAGCTCAGTTGGTTAGAGCGCTAGATTGTGGATCTAGAGGTCCCCCGTTCGAGCCGGGGAGGCGGTACCATCAACCTCCTAAGCCATTGCCTTGTCAATTAATCCGCTGATTCGCGGAACCTTGAAGTTTTCACGGGGTTTAGACCCTGATGGTGACAATCACACCGGAGGACCTCAAGATGGCTCAACCCAACAATCCTACTGCGGACGACCTGAAGAAGGACACCACCGCCACCGGGTCGCAGGGCAAGAATGACCTGCGCGACAGCAGCAGCAAGGGCGGAAGCGACACCCGCAACGCCGCTGACAAGATGTCGGGCGGTTCCAGTGCCGACAATCTCAAGGACCGCGGCGCCGATATGGCGCAGAACGCCCGCGACACCGCGCAGGAATATGTGGAGCGCGCGCGCGAGGCTGGCAGCGAATATGCCGGTCGCGCGCGGGCCGAGGCCGAGCGGCTGTATCAGCAAGGCCAGCAGCGGGCGTCGGACCTGACCCATTATGCCGGAGACCGCTACGACGAAGTGTCGGAGATGGTGCGGCGCAATCCCGCGCAAGCCCTTGGCATCGCAGCCGGCGTGGGCTTCCTGGTCGGCCTGATCCTGGCCCGTCGCTGAGGTCCCCATGTTCGACTATGCGCAGCGCCTTCAACTTGCTCTCAAGGATACGGCGCGCCGGTCGGCGATGAAGGCGGCTGCCGGGGTCATCCTGGTGGTCGCCGCGGGTTTCCTGATCGCGGCATTCTGGTCCTTCCTGGCTCATAACCTGGGCTGGGGTCCTGCCTTGGCATCGCTTGTCGTAGGCGGCATCTTTGTCCTGGCCGCGGTTGTCCTGTGGCTGGTGTCCAAGAAGCCCAAGCACGAGATGCCCACGAAAGAGGACCTGCGCAAGGAAGTCGAAGCCCGGGTCACGCTGGCCAAGGATGCGGCGATCGAAAGGGCAAGGGCCGAGGCTGAGCGTGTCGTGGACATCGCCGGAAACAAGGTCGCGTCATTGATGGACGACGCAACCTACCGCGCCAACAAGCTGGCAGACGATACCGAGCGTCGGGTCTATGGCGTCGCCCGCCATGCCGCTGAGTCGGTGGGCCTGACGTCGACCAACATCGAGACTGTCCGGTCCAGGTACGAGAGCGCGACCGATACCCTGTCGCGGGCCAACAGCAGCAATGCAGCAAGCATTGCCAAGATCCTGGGGGCCTTCGCCGTCGGCATGACACTCGCCGCGAAGTTGCGAGAGGGACGGGATCCGGATGAATATCAGGACGACATCCTCTAAGAAAAACGGGCCGCAGATCGCGGCCCGTTTTCGTTGATTCACATCCGATTACGCGTTGGCTTCGCGGATCTTGTCCGCCGCCGCTTTGTCATAGCCGACGCCTTTCTGGTCGAACAACTGATCCAACTCTCCGGACAGGGTCATCTCGGTCACGATATCGCAGCCGCCCACGAACTCGCCCTTGACGTAGAGCTGGGGAATGGTCGGCCAGTCCGAGAAGTCCTTGATGCCTTGGCGGATATCGTCGTCAGCCAGCACATTCACGTCGCGGTAATCCACGCCCATGTAGTTCAGAACACCGGCAACGCGGCTGGAAAAGCCACATTGCGGCATCTCCCTGGTGCCTTTCATGAACAGAACGACATCTGCCGCATCCACGAGTCCCTGAATTTTGTCTGTCACTTCTGTCATTTTTGTCATCCTGTTTCTGATGGTCTGGCCAAGGGGCTGGGTCCTCAGTCAGGGGGCCTTGGTGGTCAAGGCAAGGGCGTGCAGGGCACCCGACTTCCCGGCCATCTTGTCCTGGAGCGCGGCATAGACGGCGCGCTGCTGCTGGACTCGGTTCTGCCCCCGGAAGCTCTCGTCGATCACCTCGGCCGCATAATGATTACCGTCACCGGCCAGGTCCGTGATGGTGATCTGCGCGTTCGGAAACGCCGCGCGAATGAGGGCTTCGATGTCATGAGCTTCCATGGGCATGTGGCTGTCCTTCCGCCTTTGCCATCCAGATGTAGGGGAAGCAGGATTGGCCCGCAAGGCCAACAGAAAACGGCCGCGCAGGTCGCGCGGCCGTATCATGATACAACTGGATCGAATTGATCAGGGGGCAGTCGCCGCGCCGACCGTGCCTCCCACGACGGCGCCCGCAGGCCCGGCGATCACGGCACCCCCTAAGCCGCCGGTCGCGGCGCGCTCGGTCGGGGTGTTGCCGCAGGCGGCCAAGGCAAAAATCATTGAGCCGAAAAGGCTTGCAGTCAACAATCGCATCAGATCATCCTTTCTGCACGCCCAAGTGCGCGCCCTGATCAGGAAAGCACCAGCCACGGGAAAAGTTCCGGAACGGCAACAAACTCTGGCCCTCGCTGTTCTTGACGGGTGGAGTGTCCGTCTCCGTGCAGGGTAGATATATCGGCCAGCGCGGCGGGGATTGTGCGGACCACGCTCAGGCCTGTTCCCGGTGAGGTCGGCATGGTGGACGCGCTGATCCGTGCCAAGGACGGAGCAGGCAGTGAAAAACCGTGCGGCGGAAATCCGGCCAACCGCCTGCAAAGTGATAGTCTGAACCGCCGCATGCGAAGGCATCAGGCTGCCGGTGGCGTCGTTGACGAACCCGGCAGGGTGCAGGCAGAACCGTAAGCCTCGAACCAGTGATGCTTCGAGGTTCGATCTGGATCAACTCGCCAGCTTCTCAATGGCCGGCCTCAGCCCGAAGTCGGCGCTGCCCGGTCAGTCGGTATGCGCGGGCAGGGCCTTCAGGTCCTCCTTGGACCAGCGGGATACGCCATGAACGATGCCGTCACCGTCCCGCATCAGATCAAGGTCTGATACCGGCACCAGAACCGGCTTTGACCCGATCCCCAGGAACCCCCCCACGTCGATCACGACCTGCGCGCTGCTGCCCGATCCATGCACATGGGACACCGTGCCCACGGTTTCGTCACCCGGTCCATAGATCGTCGCACCGGTCAGGACCGCGTCGGTTAGTTCGTCCGGCAGAAGCCGGGGATGTTCGGAATGGTCCATGCCTGTCCTCCCTTGGCTTGGTTATCGCAGGTCAACGTCCGATCAGGACAGGCGTTCCGTTCGCCTAGTTGATGTACTTCTCGGGATCGACGCTGTCGAAGCCCTGTCGCACCTCGAAATGGACAAAGCCGCCCCGGCCGGCCTTGCCGATCGACTGTCCGGCCGAAACGCTGTCCCCCTTGGCCACGTCAAGCCCGTCAAGGCCGGTATAGACCGTCATGAGGTTGCCGTCGTGCCGGACAACCACGATGGGGGCCCCCGCAGTATCCTTGGTGACCGCAGCCACGGTGCCCCTGCCTGCCGCCTTCACGGCGGTCCCCGCGGTGGCCGAGATGTCGATGCCGTCGTTCTTGCCCTTTTCATAGACGCGGATGATCGACCCGGACACCGGCATCTGGAAGCGCCCTGCCGACGATGCCGCGGTTCGGGTCGCACCAAGGTCGGTCGTGGGCGCCTTGGGGCCGGGTTCGGCGGCGGGCGTCGTTTTCTCGGACGGCAGGGGCTCGGCGGCTGAGGGGGGGCGCGGGGTTGGGCTGCCGCTGCCGGGAAGGGTCGTCACGGCGGCGACGTCAGGCGCCTTTTGCCCCGCGACCGGAATCACCAGCCGCTGGCCCACGCGCAGCGTCATGCTGACGGGCAGCCCGTTCCAAACCGCCAGATCCTGTACGCTGACATTGTATTTCCGGGCGACGGACCAGGCGGTCTCGCCCGCCACAACGGTGTGCTGCGCGGGGCTGGCGGATGTCGCGGGCGCCGGGCTTGCCGCTGGTGTCGGGGTAGCAGTGCCGCGGTTGCGGGCGGGTTGGCCGGCAAAGGGATCGGTGACCGCGCCCCCCGTGGCCCCGCCGGTCCCCGCCGTGCCGCCAACCCGCTGCGGCAGCACCAGGACTTGCCCGGCCGCAAGAGGCGCGCTGGCGGGCAGGGCATTGTGCTGCGCCAGCCGCGCGGCGTTGAGGCCAAGTCGGTTGGCGATGGTTGCCGGGGTATCGCCGCTTTGCGCGACGACGACCTGATAGTTCGGAAAATTGATGATGCCGCGGCTATCGGGCTGGGGGCGGGGTGCGGCGCGGGCTGCGGCATCCGCCGTGTTCAGCGCGCCAGGCATCCAGCCGCGCAGGTCGGGGTCAAGGCCGGTCGCCCCGCAAGATGCCAAAAGAAATGCGGCCGCCCCGGCGCTGGCGGTCAGTCTGAAAATCCTGCTCATCTTCCCGTTGTCCTAACCTGCCACGCCGCGGCTCGGGGTCATTGTTGTCCTAACCCTTCGACCAGCGGAACAAATCGCACCTGACGCAACTCGTCATAATCAAAGCCGGTCTCGGTCCGGGTGACGCGGATCAGGGTTTGGACCGCGTCGGACTGTCCCACCGGCACGACCATGATACCGCCGATTTTTAGCTGTGCCAACAAGGGCCCAGGCGGATCCTCTGCCGCGGCGGTGACAAGGATGCGATCAAAGGGCGCCTGGTCGGGCAGGCCGCGCGATCCGTCGGCGACCTGCGCGGTGATGTTCGACAGGCCCAGGTGGCGGAAGATCGCCTCGGCCTCCTTCACAAGGCGGCGGTGGCGGTCCACGGTATAGACCCGGCGGCACAGCCCCGACAGGATCGCCGCCTGATAGCCCGAGCCCGTCCCGATCTCCAGCACGGTGTCACGCGGGCCGGGGTTCAGCGATTGCGTCATCAGTCCCACGACCGAGGGCTGGCTGATCGTCTGCCCGCAGGGGATCGGCAGCGGCGTGTCCTCGTAGGCGCGATCGGCGAACTGGCCACGCACGAAAAGGCCACGGTCGATCTTTTCCATCACCGCCAGCACGCGGGGATCGGTCACGCCGCGCGACCGCAACTGGAACAGAAAGCGCATCTTGCGCTCGGCCGGGTCATCCTCGTCGTCGTGGTCGACGGTCATAGGCTCTCCGTCTCGCGGGGGGTGTCCTCAAGGACGGCGGACAATTCCTGCAGCGAGGCATGGCAGGTCAGGTCCGCACGCATCGGCGTGACCGAAATGAAGCCCTCCATGTTGACCGCGACATCGGTGCCGGGCCGGGCCGGGGCATTTTGCGCGCCGCCCGCCGCCCACATAAAGCGGCGGCCGTTCGGCGCGGTATAGGGGACGACGCTGAAGTTCGTGCCCCGCCTGCGGCCCTGCGGGACCACGCGGGTGCCGCGCACGGCGGCGGCGGGCAGGGGCGGAAAGTTGATGTTGTAGAACAGCCGGAAATCCGCGTCCGAAGTCCAGTCGCCATGGTCGAGCAGGCGGCGGATGACGGCCGCGCCATGATGGCGCGCGCCCTCGAACGGATCGGCCAGGCCCGATGTCTTCGGCCCGAGGTATTGCGACAGGGCAATGGCGGGAAGCCCTTGCAGCGCGGCTTCCATCGCCCCGCCGATGGTGCCGGAATACATGGCGTTCTCGCCCGAATTGTTGCCCCGGTTCACACCCGACAAGACAAGATCGGGCAGCGCATCCGCCATGATGTCGCAGACCGCGGCCAGCACGCAATCGGCCGGGCTGCCCTCGGCCGCATAGCGGCGCTCGTCCAGCCTCGCGACCATGGTGGGATGGGCGTAGCTGATGCAATGGGCGACGCCCGACTGCTCGAACGCTGGAGCCACGGTCCAGACCTGTCCCCTGGGGCCGGCAAGGGCGGCGGCGATCTCCTCCAGCACCTGCAGGCCGGGAGCGTTGATGCCGTCGTCATTGGTGATCAAGATGCGCATTGTCCGGCCTGCATGGTTCTGCGCCGAAAGCAGCGCCTGTTCACGTCTTCGTTCCTGATTAGCCGGGCCATGGACGCGCTTCAAGCGCCTGTGGCCTGCGGAACGCCGGAAAGCGGTTTGACCTGACTGCCGGGCCGTTGCATCCTTGCCCCTGACGCAGGCGGCGCGCGGAACATGCAGATCTTTCTTCCCATTGCAGAGGTATCGGTCAACGCATTCATACTGGTCGGGCTTGGCGGGCTTGTCGGCCTGATGAGCGGGCTTTTCGGCGTCGGCGGGGGCTTCCTGATCACGCCGCTTCTGTTCTTCATCGGCATCCCGCCCGCCATCGCGGTGGCGACCGGCGCCAACCAGGTCGTCGCCTCGTCCGTGTCGGGCGTGCTGGCCCACGTCAAGCGCAAGAGCGTGGATTTCAGGATGGGGGGCGTGCTGCTGGCTGGAGGGCTGGTCGGATCCTGGCTGGGGGTCTGGGTCTTCACCATCCTGCAGCAGGTGGGCCAGGTCGATCTGGTCGTGCAACTGTGCTATGTGTTCTTTCTGGGCCTGATCGGGGCCATGATGCTGCAGGAAAGCGTCCGCGCGCTGCGGCGGTCGTCAAAGCCCGGCCATCGCAAGCGGCTGCACCAGCACAACTGGGTCCATCGCTGGCCGGTCAAGGTGAAGTTCCGGGCGTCCGGCCTTTACATCAGCGTCTTCCCGCCCTTGCTGGTGGGGCTGGCCGTGGGCGTTCTGGCCGCGATCATGGGGGTCGGCGGCGGCTTCATCATGGTGCCTGCGATGATCTACCTGCTGGGGATGCCCACCAAGGTGGTCGTGGGCACATCGCTGTTCCAGATCACCTTTGTCACGGCCTTCACCACGGTGATGCATGCCGTCAGCTACAACACGGTGGACATGATGCTGGCCGTTCTGCTGATCATCGGCGGCGTCGTCGGCGCCCAGTTCGGCACGACGCTTGGCGCGCGGCTGCGGGCCGAGCAACTGCGGATACTGCTGGCGCTGCTGGTGTTGGCGGTCTGCGGCAAGCTGGCGCTGGATCTGTTCCTGACGCCCGACGATCTTTATTCCATCCAGCAGGGGATCACCTGATGCGGGCCTGGACTGCCGGGCTGATGCTGCTGGTCCTGACCTGCGCGGCAAGCGCGCAATCGCTGGTCCCGCAGACCGATGCGGGATCCCTGCCGGTCGAGGCGACGCCGACCGCCGATCCCCCGCCCCAGGAAACGGTCGTGGCGGGGCTGTCCAGCGATTCAGTCGCCATCACCGCCAGCTTCGACGGGTCCGAGATCCTGATCTATGGCGCGATCAAGCGGGAAACGCCCATTCCCGATGGTCCGCCCGTGCAGGTGATCGTCACGGTCGAGGCGCCCTCCAGCAGCGTCACCGTCTGGCGCAAGGAACGCAAGGCCGGCATCTGGATCAATGCCGAGTCGGTCAGGATCGGCGCCGCGCCGGGCTTCTATGCCGTCGCGACCTCGGCCGCGCTGGACGACATCCTGCTGCCGGAATGGGACAACCGCTACCGGATCTCGCTGTCCCACGCCATGCGCGCCTTTGCCGGGCAGGTCGCGGTGGAAAGCGCCGTGCCCTTCACCGAGGCGCTGATTCGCATCCGGGAGGACGAGGGCCTGTATCGCCTGGACGAGGGCAGCGTGTCGCTGATCGACCAGACGCTGTTCCGCGCCGATGTCAGCCTGCCCGCGAACCTGGTCGAGGGGGCCTACAAGACCCGCATCTTCCTGCTGCGGAACGGCGAGGTGATCGACGTGTTTGTCGCGCCGATCAACGTTCGCAAGGTGGGCCTGGAGCGCTGGCTGTATCGCCTGGCCTTCGACCAGCCGTTCCTTTACGGGCTGATGTCGCTGAGCGTTGCGGTCTTTGCGGGCTGGGGTGCTTCAGCGGCCTTCCGGAAGCTGCGGCGGCCCTGAGGGACCGTCCTTGTCCTAGCTTGAAATCAGTTCCGCCTGCCGCACGATGACCTCGGCCTGCTTGATCGATGCGATATCGACCAGACGCCCCTTGTAGACGGTCGCGCCCGCGCCCTCGGCCTTGGCCTTTTCCATCGCGGCCAGAATTTCTCGCGCTTCGGTCACGGCGGCTTCGCTTGGGGAAAAGACCTCGTTCGCCAGCGCCACCTGGCTGGGATGGATCGCCCATTTCCCGACCATGCCCAGGGTTGCCGACCGGCGCGCCTGCGCGAGAAAACCGTCCTGGTCGCTGAAGTCGCCGAAGGGGCCGTCCACCGGCAGCAGACCGTGAGTGCGGCAGGCGGCGACGATGGCGGTCTGGGCCCAGTGCCAGGGGTCCGGCCAGTATTTCTGGCCGTCGCGGATCATGTAGTAGTTTTCCTGCGTTCCGCCGATGCCCGTGGTCGCCATGCCCATGGAGGCCGCAAAGTCCGCCGCCCCCAGGCTGATCGCCTGCATCCGGGGAGAGGACGCGGCGATCTCCTCGACATGGCAGATGCCGGCCGCGCTTTCGATGATCGCTTCGAAGTTGATGCGCCTGCTGCGCCCCTTGGCGCGTCCCACCGCCGTCACCAGGGCATCGACGGCATAGATGTCGCCGGCGTTCCCGGCCTTGGGGATCATGATCTGGTCCAGCCGCTCGCCCGCCTGTTCCAGCAGGTCCACCACGTCGCGATACCAGAAGGGCGTGTCCAGGCCGTTGATACGCACCGACAGCGTCTTGTCGCCCCAGTCGATGTCGCCGATGGCCTGGATGATGTTCGCGCGCGCCCTGTCCTTGTCACCGGGGGCCACGGAATCCTCCAGATCCAGGTTGATCACGTCGGCGGCGGATTTCGCCATCTTCTCGAACAGGCTTTCCCGAGATCCGGGTCCGAACAACTGGCAGCGGTTCAGGCGGGCAGGCGGCAGGGGTTGGGTGCGAAAGCTCATGCAGGGACCCGTTCTGAAAAGATTTACGTTCACCAAAGCAATAATGTTTCGCGCGCGCGGCATCAAGGCTGCAGTGCAGCATGGTGGCCGGTCTTGACGATGCCGCGCTTTGGGCGCAGGACCACGCCGACGCACGCGGGAACCAGGGGGACATCATGACGCGCACGGTCTATGTGAATGGCGATTACCTGCCCGAGGATCAGGCCACGGTCTCGATCTTTGACCGGGGCTTCCTGATGGCCGACGGGGTTTACGAGGTCGTTAGCGTCCTGGACGGCAAGCTGCTGGATTTCGAAGGCCATCTGGTCCGGCTGAAACGGTCGCTGAACGAGTTGGCGATGGACAACCCCTTGTCCGACGACGACTATCTGGCGGCGTTCCGGGGCTTGGTGGAAAGGAACGCCCTCGCCGACGGGCTGGTCTATCTGCAGGTCACGCGCGGCAATCCGGGCGACCGCGACTTTGCCTATCCGGCTGCAGGCACGCGCCCGACCGTGGTGATGTTCACGCAAGCCAAGCCCGGCCTTGCCGACAACCCGGCGGCGCAGACCGGCTGGCGGGTCATCAGCATCGAGGATCAGCGCTGGTCGCGCCGCGACATCAAGACGGTGCAGCTGCTTTATCCCTCGATGGCCAAGATGGAGGCCAAGGCGCAGGGCGTGGACGATGCCTGGATGGTCGAGGACGGCGTCGTCACCGAGGGCACCAGCAACAACGCCTATATCGTCAGGAACGGCGCCATCGTCACCCGCGCGCTGTCGAACGACATCCTGCACGGCATCACCCGCGCCGCCGTGCTGCGCTTCGCGGCCGAGGCGCAGATGCAGGTCGAGGAGCGCAGCTTCACCATCGCCGAAGCGCAGGCGGCGGACGAGGCCTTCATCACCTCGGCCTCGGCCTTCGTGATGCCGGTGGTGGAAATCGACGGCGCGGCCATTGGCACGGGGCAGGTGGGTCCGGTGGCGCGCCGGCTGCGCGAGATCTATCTGGAGGAAAGCCGCAAGGCGGCGATCTGAGCCCGGCTGGCCGTCAGGCCAGCCCTTCCGATCCGCGCACCAGCCGCGCCCTGCCGCGATCCTGCATCAGGCGCGCGGCATCCGGCCCCGGCGCCGGCAGGGCCAGCACGCGGTCGCGCAGGACATTGATCGCATCTTCACCCCTGGGCAGGTCGGCCGGGTCTATTGGGGCGCCCACGGTGATGCGGTAAGGCTGGCCGCGCTTGTTCAGGACCTCGTTAAACAGGGTCACATCCCGCAGCGTTGGGTGGATCGCGTCCAGCAGGTAGAACAGCGCCGAGTTCCGGGCGCGGATGTTCATGGGGATGATCGGCACGCCGAACTTGCGCGCGATCATTGCCGCGCTGGCCATCCAAGGCCGTTCGTGCAGTGTCAGGCCATGACGCTTGGCCAGTCGGCCCGAAGGGAAGATCAGCCCGATCCGCCCTGCGGCCAGGGCTTCGCGCGTGTAGTCCATCGTGGCCTTGGTCTTGGCATGGCTGCGCTTTTCCATGCGCCATTCCACGCCCGCGATCAGGTCGGCGGTCTGCGGCAGAACGCGGATCATGTCGTGGTTGGCATAGATGAACAGGTCGTCGCGCAACTGCGACATCAGCGCATGAACCACGATGCCGTCGGCGATGCCGGTGGGATGGTTCGCGACGATCAGCGCGGGGCCGGTCGCCGGGATATGCTCCATGCCCTCGACCTGCACATCGCGGACGATCAGGTCGGTCATGCGGCGCATGATCTCGACCGTGGGAGCATCGCGAAACTCGGCGCCAAGGCGGATGGTGGTGGGATACCGCAGCAGCCCCATCATCGCCCATTTTGCCAGCCGATGATGAGGCTTGCCGGAATAAAGCCAGGGCGCCCGCTCGGCGATCAGCGGATCCAGACGGGCCTGCATCTCGGCCTTCGCATCGGCGTAACGGTCAGTCATCGCGGCCTTTCTGCCCCGGCACGAGGACCGCCGCAAGCGGGATCATCGACCGGCGGCAATCATCCGCGACACCATCTCGCGGGTGTTCTTGCTCAAACCTTCGGCAGCGGCGATTCGTTCCAGCGCGGCCAAGGCCTTGGCGCGGCGCCCTGCGTCATAGCGGGTCCAGGTCTCGAAGGCGGTGGACATGCGCGCGGCGATCTGCGGGTTCACCGGGTCCATGCGCAGCAGCCAGTCGGCGGTGAAGTCATAGCCCGACCCGTCCGCGGCATGGAAACCGGCATGGTTCGCCGACAGCCCGCCAATCAGGGCACGGAAGCGGTTGGGGTTCTTCCAGTCGAAGTCCTTGCGTTGCGACAGGCTGCGGGCCACCTGTGCGGCCTGCGCAGGGGGCGCGGCCATGGGCTGGACGGCGAACCACTTGTCCATCACCAGCCGGTTATCGGCGAACTGGTCGCGCAGCGCCGCAAGTTCGGCCTGACCGCGTCCGCGCCGCAGCAGGGCCGTCAGGGCGGCCATGCGTTCGGTCATGTTGCCGGCGATGCCGAACAGGATCTCGGCCCGTTCGCCGCCGTCGATGCGGGTCAGCAGGGCCAGGACGGCATTGCGCAGCGACCGGCGCGCGGCGTCACTTGCATCGGGGCGGTAGGGACCATCAACCGCCATGGCGTCGTAAAGGTCGGACAGCAGATCCAGATGCGTCTCGGCGATCTGCCGGGCAAGGGCCTCGCGCGCGGCATGGATCGCGTCGGGGTCGGGCGTGATGCCGCCCGATGACAGGCGCGTCGCGATCTCCTCCTCTCCCGGCAGGTTCAGGCACAGGGCGCGGAAGGCGGGATCGGCGGTCCCGTCGGCAATGAGGCGGCCGATGGCATCGACATAATCGCCACCGGCTGCCTTGCCTTGCGACGCTGCCGTCAGCGCCGACAGCGCCAGTTCCCGGCCAGCTTCCCAGCGGGCGAAGGGGTCGGTGTCATGGGCCAGCAGGAAGGCGCGGGTGGCGTCGTCCAGCTGGCGCGACAGCATGACCGGTGCCGAAAAGCCGCGCAGGGCTGACACGACGGGACGCGCGCCCAGGCGGTCAAAGGTGAAGGACTGGCTGGCCCCGGTCATCTCCAGCACCTGCGTGGGCGCAAGTTCGTCGCCATTGGGGCCGATCAGGCCCACGGCAATCGGGATCACGCGCGGCAGTTTTTCCGGCTGGCCGGGCGTTGGCGGGGTTTCCTGGGTGAAGGCCAGGGTCAGTGTGCCGCCGGCCTCGGCCTCCTGCCAATCCTCGGCCATGGTCAGGCGCGGGGTGCCGGCGTCGGTATACCAGCGCTTGAACTGCGCCAGGTCGCGGCCGGTCGCATCCTCAAAGACCTTCAGCCAGTCCTCGATCGTGGCCGCGTCGCCGTCATGGCGGTCGAAATACAGATCGAGGGCGCGGCGATAGCCATCATCGCCCACCAGCCGCTTCAGCATGCCGATCACCTCGGCGCCCTTTTCATAGACCGTCGCGGTGTAGAAGTTGTTGATCTCTTCATACTGGTCGGGGCGCGGGGGGTGGGCCAGCGGACCCTGGTCCTCGCGGAACTGGCGGCTGCGTAGCGCCTGGACGTCCTCGATCCGCTTGACGGCGGCGGACCGCATGTCGCTGGTGAACTGCTGGTCGCGGAAGACCGTCAGCCCCTCCTTGAGGCACAGCTGGAACCAGTCGCGGCAGGTGATCCGGTTGCCGGTCCAGTTGTGGAAATATTCGTGGGCGATCACCGCCTCGATGCGTTCATAGTCGGTATCGGTCGCGGTTTCCGGGCTGGCCAGCACCAGTTTCGAGTTGAAGATGTTCAACCCCTTGTTTTCCATGGCTCCCATGTTGAAGTCATCGACCGCGACGATGTTGAAGACATCCAGGTCGTATTCGCGGCCATAGACGTCCTCGTCCCACTTCATGGACTTGATCAGCGACTCCATGGCAAATCCGGCGCGGTCCTGGTCGCCTGGGCGGACCCAGACGTTCAGCGCGACCCTGCGGCCTGACCGCGTGGTGAAGCTGTCGCTGACGGCCACGAGATCGCCCGCAACAAGGGCGAACAGATACGCGGGCTTGGGCCAGGGGTCGTGCCATTCGGCGCGGCCCTGCGACTGGCCGACAGGATTGCCGTTGGAAAGCAGCACCGGCAGGTCGCTGTCGAGGGTGACATGGAAGGTCGCCATCACGTCAGGGCGATCGGGATAGAAGGTGATGTGGCGAAAGCCCTCGGCCTCGCATTGCGTGCAGAACATCCCGTTCGAGATATACAGCCCCTCGAAGGCGGTATTGGCCGAAGGATCGATCCGGACATCGGTTTCCAGCAGGAAGGGATGCGGGGGCAGGGCGGCTGCGGCGATCGTCAGCGTCTCGTCCCGGCGCAGGACATGCGCGGGGTCCGGAGCCTTGCCGTCGATGGTCAGGGACAGAAGCTCGACCTCCTTGCCGCCGTCCAGGACCAGGTCCATGCCCGCCTCTCGGGGCGCCAGCGACAGCGCCGTGCGGACCCGGGTGGCCTTCGGCTGCAGGTCGAATGTCATCCGGGTCGCCGTCAGGACAAAGGGGTAGGGCCGGTAATCGGCAAGATTGTGCGCAGTCTGGCCTGGGGTCTGGGTCATCGCATCCTCGGCATGAAGAAAGCTGCTCCGCCCGGCGGAACTTCATCTTGTCCAACGTGTTAGTCGCATGAAGGCCGGGTCGCAAGTCGGCTGGTTTCCCCTACGCAGCCCGGCCGGACGGTACGGGCTTGCGGGAAGACCGCAGCTTGGCGACTTAACCGGTTTACCAACGTAGCACTTGGAGGCCAGCAATGACCCATGATCCGAACGATCCGAACCGCACACGTCCCGTGGATCCGGTTACCCCGAAGGAAACCTATGTCGAGCCCGTGGAGCGCCGCTCCTCGCCCCTGCCGCTGATCATCGGCGTCCTGCTGGCACTTGCCCTGGCGTATTTCGTCCTGCAGCGCTTTACCGGCGACGACACCGTGGCCGTGGATGGCGACACCACCACCGTGACCACCACGAACGAGGCTCCGGCCACCGGCGCGGCCAGCGACGCCGCTGCTGATGCCGAGGCTGCGGCAGCCGATGCCGAAGCCGCGGCGGACAGCGCCGCCACCGCCACCGAGAACGCTGCCGAGGATGCGGCCGCCGCGACCGAAGGCGCTGCACAGGATGCCGCCGATGCGGCCGAGAACGCCGCTGAAAACGCCGCCTCGGCTGCCGACAACGCTGCTGACGCTGCCGGCACCGCGGCGCAGGATGCCGCAAACGCCGCCAGCAATGCCGCCGACAGCGCGGCGGAAGCCGCTGCCCAATCGGCCAGCGACGCCGGCGAGGCCGTGGATGATGCGGTCACCGTTGACGAGGCTCCGGCAACCACCACGACGCCGGCTCCCGCCACTCCGGCCCCGGCGACGCCTGCGCCCGCGAACTGAGCGAAGGCATAGCGCCCATCCCTGCGCCCGAGGTCCCCGCGACCTCGGGCGTTTTCTTTTGTCCCTGGCGCGGCCCAGACATTCGTCCCGCATCCGCTATTCGCAGACTTGTGAACAAATCTTTCGCGGTGCTATCAGTCAGCCAACCGAAACGGAACGAGCGGGGGGCAACAGGGCCATGAAGATTGGCGCGCTGAAGGAAAGCTTCGAGGGTGAGGCACGGGTCGCGATCACGCCTTCCTCTGCCGGGCACCTGATGAAGTT